>JBDNGP010000291.1:0-5390 GCA_041689265.1 Verrucomicrobiota bacterium | reverse complement strand
GGGACTCCGGTCAACCTCCGCTACGCTCCGGTCTCCCTGCGTCCCGCCACGCCAGCCGGAGAAACCGAAAACCGAAAAACAAAAACCAAGGGGACATTCTCTCCTGAGTTATGATGAAAACATTTCAAAAGAGTTTTGACAGTCTGGCAAGGCGATGGCGGCATCTCACTCATTACTGATTCACAGAAAAATTTCCCCGCGCATCTCCGTTTTCTCTGTTCCTTCTGTTCAAGAAATCAGGCATTGTTTCCTCAAGCCAAATGAAAATTACTTTATATGGAGCCGCCGGAGATGTGACCGGTTCGGCGTATCATGTTCAAACGGATCGCGCGCAGTTCATGGTCGACTTTGGAATGTTCCAGGGCGTCCCTGAAGCTGAAGCTCGGAACTGCGTTCCCGAAGGTTTGAACCCGGGCGCATTGGACGCCGTTCTCCTGACCCACGGACATCTCGATCACGTTGGTCGAATGCCACTGCTGGTGAAGAATGGATTTCGTGGCCCCATCTTCGCCACGCCCGCAACGATCGAAATGGCGAGCCTGATTCTTCGGGACTCCGCCAAGGTTCAGGCGCAGGACTTGGAGCGCACAAATCGCAAGCGCGAACGTTCTGGCAAACCGCTGTTGCCGGTGATGTACAATCATCAGGACGTCGAGGAAACGATCGGTCACTTCAAACCGATCACCTACAACGACGAAGGGCAGTTGTTCGATGGTGTTAAAGTGCGGGCCGTGGAAGCGGGCCACATGCTTGGGTCGGTGAGTTTTCAGGTCTTTCTCGAAGATGGCGGAAAGGAAAAGACCGTCGTGTTTTCTGGCGACCTTGGCCCCGCTGGTTTGCCGGTGTTGAAGGACGCGCAATGTCTGCACCGCGCAGATCTCGTGTTTATGGAATCCACCTACGGCAATCGCGATCATCGTTCATTGGAAGAAACGCTGGAAGAAGCCAAGGACATCATCGTTCAGGCGGTGGAGCGAAAAGGTAAGATTCTCGTGCCCGCGTTCGCGGTCGGGCGTACGCAGCAGATCATGTATCACGTGGCGGCGATGTTTCGGAACAAAATTGTCGAACCGTTCCCGATCTACATCGACAGCCCAATGGCAATCGAAGCGACCAAGATTTACACCCATCATCCCGACCTGTTTGATGAAGAAGCGAGCAAGTTGAAGGAGTCGGGTCAGCTGGCGGTGAATCTGAAAGACGTGAAACCCAGCCAAACCGCGGATGATTCAAAGGCACTGAACAAGATGCCGGGCACGATGATGATTATCGCGGGTTCGGGGATGTGTCATGCCGGGCGCATTCTGCATCATTTGCGAAATCATCTGAGCGATCCCACTGCGACGGTCATCATTGTTGGCTACCAGGCGTACGGCACGCTCGGTCGCCGTCTCGTCGAGCGGGAAGAGAAGGTCAAGATCTTCGGTGAATGGCACGAGGTGAAGGCGAGCGTTCACTCGCTCGGAGGATTTAGTGCGCACGCGGGACAGACGGATTTGCTGAAATGGTTCGAGTGCGTGGCTCCGGCGAAACCGCGCGTGGTTCTGACACATGGCGAAGCCAAAGGCCGCGTGCCACTGGCCAAGATCATCGAGGAGCGTTACGGGTTGAAACCAGAACTGCCCGAGTACGGCGATGTGATCGAGTTGTGAAGATTGTTCGTGAATTATGATTTGCGATTTTGAGCGAAGCTAATTGCGAGGCAGCGTCTTGGAGTGCGTATGCTCCTGCACCGCTTTTGTTGCGGCTAAATTTGTCGGGCGTGATTGAACTGTCCTCAGTTGACCAAAACTTCAAAGAAAAGCGGCGGAGGACCGCCTCACTTGGTTGTCGGAAATTCGCTACTTTTTCTTTTGCCGCGATCCTGAAAGGATGAGTGGCATCCCCCTCGGGGCCGGCCGTTGAGCGCGTTAAGGGCTTCAAACGGAATGATGGAATCGGAGCGTATTTGGATTCGCCGAAGGCTCGTTCGGAGAACTCGCCCCACCATTTCCAAATAATTCGTGATCATTCGTGCAAGCACCAATTCTTCCTCCGCGTCCTTTGCGCCTTTGCGTGAGGCTTGGGAACGGGCTCCCTTCTCAGTCCGAACTTGCGCAATCAGTCCGGCACGGCAAGATCACCCGCATGAAATCACTGCTCGCACTTCTGCTCATTGCGTTGGCGTTTACTGCGCAGGCCAACTGGCCGCAGTTCCTCGGGCCGGACGGCAATTCGATTGTGGCCGATGCGAAACCACCGCTGACGTGGAGCGAAACCCAGAACCTGAAGTGGAAGACCCCGATCCACGGGAAAGCCTGGTCTTCGCCGGTAATCTGGGGCGATCAAATCTGGGTGAGCACGGCGACGGAAGACGGGCGAGAATTATCCATTCTGCGAATCGACAAACACACCGGCGAGATCACGCTCGACAAGAAACTGTTCGACATCGCGGATCCGCAGTTTTGTCACAAGTTCAACTCCTACGCCTCGCCCACGCCGGTCATTGAAGACGGACGCGTTTATGTGACTTTCGGTTCACCGGGCACGGCTTGTCTCGACACGAAGACCGGCAAGGTGCTCTGGCAACGAACCGACATTGAGTGCAACCATTTTCGCGCGGCCGGTTCCTCACCAATTCTATCCGGCGATCTGTTGATCATGAATTTCGACGGAAGCGATCACCAGTTCATGATCGCGTTGAACAAGCACACTGGCAAAACAGTCTGGCGAACGGAACGTTCAATCGATTTCAAAGATCTCGATCCAGACGGCAAGCCATTTGCCGAAGGCGATCTGCGCAAGGCATTCGCCACTCCGCACGTTGCCACGATGCACAACCGGCAGGTTTTGCTAAGCGTTGGCGCGAACGCGATCTACGGCTACGACCCGATGAGCGGGAAGGAATACTTCCGGGTGGAATCACGGGTTGGTCATTCGTCCAGTGTGCGCCCGGCGGTGGTGGGCGACATGGTGTATTACACCACGGGCTGGTCGAAGGGGCAGCTCTGGGCGTTCAAGGTTCGCCCTGATCTCACTGCCGATGAAGAGACCGTCGAATGGCAGCTCAAACGCAGTGTGCCGAACAAGCCGGTTCCGATCGTTCGCGGTGATCTGATTTTCATGGTGGACGACGGCGGGATCGCGAGCTGCGTTGATCGGTTGACCGGCGAACAAATCTGGAGCGAACGTGTGGGTGGAAATCATTCAGCGTCGCCGTTGCTGGTTGGTGACCGGGTTTACTTTTTCAATGAAGAAGGAAAGACCATGGTCGTTTCGGCGTCGGACAAGTTTAAAATCCTGGCCGAGAACGAGTTGTCCGACGGCTTCATGGCCTCACCTGCGGTCGATGGCGATGCGTTGATCCTTCGCACGAAAACTAATTTGTATCGGATAGAGTAGCGGGAGCACGCAACGGAGGACACGCATGCTGCCTGTCTCGGGTGCTGCGAAGCTCCAGCCGGTGTTGCGCCGAATCCCGATGCCCACTTGGTCCCGCGTCCAGTTCCCAAACCGCAACGAGACAGGCTGGAAGCGCTGTCCTACTATTTCTGCCACGGCACCGCGCCTGCCTTTTGAATGTGCTGGCTGAGCTTGTTTGAAAGCCGAAGGGCAACTTCTCCATTCTCCGCGATCACGTTGGAAAGCTCGGCGGAATCCTTTTCCAGATTAAACAATTCGAGCGGCGAATACGGCGTGTTTTGCACCAGCTTCCACGGGCCTTCACGAAATCCGTAGTAACACTGTCCGCCATAACGAATGCCTCCTTCGCGGCGCATCCAGGCGAAGTCGCGATCTCCGAGGTATTCCACTTTTCCTTCGAGCACATGCAGAAGGGACTGCCCGTCGATTTCGTGTTTCACCTCCACCCCGGCCACAGCGGAAACCGTCGCGTAGAGATCCATCGTCAACGCGATCTCATCGGAAGTGCTTTCAGGAACGATGTGTCCGGGCCATGAGGCAAAGAAGGGCACGCGCAGTCCACCTTCATACATGTCCTGCTTGCCTCCTCGATACGGGCCGTTGAATCCGCCAACGTTCACTTGGCCACCGTTGTCGCTCGTGAAAAGGACCAGCGTGTTCTCCGCCTGCCCGGATTCTTTCAGCGCTGCGAGGACACGACCGATCCCGTGGTCCATGTGTTCGATCAAGGCGACGAGTTTGGCGCGTTTGTCGGTCATGTTGGGTTCACGAAGTTTTACCAGTTCAAGCCATTCGTCGGGCGGTTGAATCGGCGTGTGCGGCGCGTTGTAGGCGAGGTAGAGGAACCAGGGTTTGCGATCAGACTTTTCCTCTTCAATGAAGGTCACGGCCCAGTCGGAGAACAAATCGGTGGCGTGCCCCTCGGGATCAATGACGTCCTTGTTGAGCCGCATGTAGTTGATGTCATGCCGTCGGTGGTGGTAATAGTCGTCCATCATGTCACCGAGGAATCCTTTGAAAAATGCGAACCCGCGTTCGTTCGGCGTGTTCGGCGATTCGAGGCCGAGATGCCATTTGCCGACCATGCCGGTCTGGTAGCCTGCCTTTTTCATCTGTTCGGGCAACGTCGGGCCGTTCGGTTGGAGGTAACCCCAGTTGTTGTCCGCATGCGTTCGAATCACACCGGGCACACCGACCAGATCGGGATAGCGACCCGTCATCAATGCCGCGCGCGTAGGCGAACAAACCGTGCAGTTCGCGTAGAAATTGTTGAACCGCATTCCCGACGCGGCCAGCTTGTCGAGCGTGGGCGTCCGCATGTCCTTCGCACCTTGAACCGACAAATCACCGAAGCCGAGATCGTCCACCAGGATGAGGAGAACATTCGGTTTTGGCGTGGCGGCGTCGGAGGAGGTTGCGTGAACGACCGCGATGAGCGCGACTAGCAGCGCGGTGACCCATGAGTGTGATCGGTGACGGAGGTGCATGCCGGCAATCATCGGCAGGCATCGTCGGATTGCCAAGGGTTTATCGGTGGGCGTGGGTAGCTGAAGTCTGTAACTGCGACAACCAGCTGGAAGGCGGGGTAGTGCTGCCGAGACTGTCTCAAAACTCATCACGACAACCCGACGGTAGCGAAACGTTCAAAAGCATTGTCCGATTGGGGGCCAGTTCGTGCGCTCACAGGTTCGTTCGTCCCGCTGAGCGGGAA
The DNA here is from genome assembly GCA_041689265.1 of Verrucomicrobiota bacterium. Taxonomy (GTDB): domain Bacteria; phylum Verrucomicrobiota; class Verrucomicrobiia; order Limisphaerales; family RI-55; genus JBDNGP01. The sequence continues at coordinate 277 of JBDNGP010000291.1, read as the reverse complement.
CCCCACCTCCACAGCGCTCCGAAGATGGGTCGAGTTCTCCGAACGAGACTGAGAGGTCTTGTTGACCAATTCGTTTCAATGGGATCTCAGAGTTTTGAGACAGTCTCTGCCGCACCACCGAATCGCAGGAATCCATGGGTGTGATTAAAAGCGGGTGAGAAAAAGGAGATTTTTTCCGAATAAAATGTACAAATATCGCCAGATCGTTAAGTAAGATTGGGATGAAAAAGCAGAAGCAGACGGCGGAGGAGACGCGACCAAGTCAGTCCGAACGGCG
>JBDNGP010000290.1:0-16540 GCA_041689265.1 Verrucomicrobiota bacterium | reverse complement strand
TCACCTGGTGGATGCACGTCTTCAAATCGCGGTGAAGAAAGCGGGCAAGGAAGCGGGATTGAACAAGGTGGTGACGCCCCATGTGTTGCGGCATTCGTTCGCGACGCATCTGCTGGAGAGCGGGACGGACATCCGGACGGTGCAGGATCTCCTGGGTCATTCCAGCGTCACGACCACGCAGATCTACCTGCACGTGATGAAGAAACCCGGTGTCGGCGTGAAGAGTCCGTTGGATGGGTGAACGGCCGGGACACTGAACACTCTGAGGGGAACGGAGCAGAGGGAGCCTCGCTCCACCGATGTCAGCACCGGGTTTGGAAGCAGTGGTGTTCCTGCGATCCACAATAATCGCGCGACGTTGATACGCCGGCAAGATACTCGGCAACACTTTGGCGGAGCGCGGCGGTGTTGAAAACCAGCCGCAGCAGGCTCTGAAATCCGATGGAGTGGAGGATGCATCCAGTCTGGCCCGGCAACGGATGCCGCCACGTTCGGACACCTCCCGGGCTTTCACCCCTGCACTTCGAGGCTCTACCGGTTCAGATGGAGCCGGGTTGGTAAGTTTGTCGCTTGCTGCGGGTGGTCTCCGACAGACCCGCGCTCCGATGCCGGATCTGTCGGTCCCGGAGTTTTGAGACACTCTCTGCCGGATGTTCCTCATACTTTGTCGAAATCCGCCCGCCAATTTTTTCTGAAACAATCTCCGGGCTTGCGTTGTCCTTAGCCTGTGGCATCACCAAGTGATCCGTTGCGCCCCGACACCATGTCCGACAACCACCAGGAACCCGATTCGACCGACCAGTCCGAGCAGCTCACCGGTGCGCTGACCCGTCTCTCGCTCCAGCGGCAGATCACCGTGCTGGTATTGTTTGTCACCATTCTGGTCGTCGGATTCATCGCGTCGATCGGCATTCCGCTGGAACTGCTGCCACGCGGTTTCACTTCGCAATCGCTGTTTGTCTACGTTCCGTGGCCCAACGCACCCGCGCAGGAGGTGATGGACAAGATCACGCTTCCGCTCGAGGAGGAGCTCAGCACCGTCAGCGGCCTCGACCGGATCAACAGCCGGTCGTCCATGAGCGGGGCCAATGTGTTCATCAATTTCAAGCAGGGAACCGACATGCAGGTCGCGTATCGGGAGGTGCGGGACCGGGTCGAGCGCGCGCGTACGCAGTTCCCCGAGGACATCGAGCGGACGTTCATTTACAAGGAAGATTCCTCGGGCATCCCGGTGGCCGCGATCGGGCTCTCGATTGATCCGTCGCTTTCTGATTATTACACGCTGATTCAGAAGGAGGTGATCGAACGACTCCAACGCGTTGACGGCGTGGCCAATGTCCGGGCCAATGGTCTGGAGCAGAAATCGATCATCATCGAGGTGGACAAACGCCTGACCGACGCGCACGGGCTGAACATTTATCAGCTCGCACAGGAGCTCAGCGGCGACAACTTCACGATGGCCAGCGGCAACGTTCGCGACGGCGGCCGGAAAGTGCTGCTTCGCTCGGTGGCGACGTACGGTTCCATCGAGGAAATCCAGAACCGCTGGCTCAACCCAAAAACCCGCCTCAAGGATGTCGCCAACATCAAGTATGAGGAGGAGGAGAAACGCTACGCCGTGCGGGTGAACAGCCGTCCCGCCGTCGCCGCGATTATCTTCAAGGAGGGCGAGGCCAACACGGTCGACGTCTCGCGCAAGATCACGGAGGAGATCGAGAAGATGAAGGCGAATCCGCGGCTCTCGAACATCGATATTCAAGGTCTGTTCAACCAGGGGGACGTGGTGGAGGAATCCATCGACACGCTCGTGAAAAGCGGCGTGGTCGGCGGCGCGCTCGCGGCGGTTGTGCTCTTTATTTTTCTGCGGCGAATCCGGCTAACGGCGATCATCACGTTGAGTATTCCGCTGTCGATTGTCATCGCGTTGATCGCGATGTATTTCGCCGGAGAATCCCTGAACATACTGACCATGCTCGGCCTGATGATTTGCGTCGGCATGGTGGTTGATAACTCGGTGGTGGTCGCGGAGAACATCCACCGGTTTCACAAGGACGGCATGAACCGCCGTGACGCCTGCATTCAAGGAGCAGGTGAAATTGCGCTCGCCATCACACTGTCAACGCTCACGACGGTGATTGTTTTCCTCCCCGCCGCGCTCGTTGAAGGCCAGGGCCAGTTCTTCATGATCCGGCTCGCGCTACCGATCTGCGTCGCGTTGCTGGCCTCACTGTTCGCCGCGCTGGTGTTCGTCCCGCTCGCGGTCTATCTCACCCTGCCGTCCACGGGAAACCAGCACGCGCCGAACGCCTGGCAACGGTTTCACCAGCGCGTGAACGACGTGCTTCGTCGTGGCTACGATCTGACGTTCGAGAAGCTGAACCGCGGGTATTCGATCTTGCTGGGCGTGGCGCTCCGGCGGCGGCTGGACATGGTGATGATGCTGGTGGTTGTGTTTTCGGCGACCTGGTTCGTGGCGTTCAAAAACATCAAATTCGTTCAAAGCCAGGAGGAGGACCAGACCGGGTTCAACATCGATGTCGACCCGTCGAACGAATATTCGTTTGAAGATTTGAAGGAGTATTTCGCCGCGTGCGAGAAGGTGCTGGAGACCAACAAGGAGGCCTACGGAATCAAGGGCTATTTCGTCTTCTACCGCAGCCGGGGCGGCCGCCTCGAAGGGTGGTTTGACGAAAATCGAACGAGCAATGAACCGGCGCGGAAAGTGGCCGAACGCATCCTCGACGACCTGCCGAAAAAGCCGGGCATCAAATTGCGTTACGGTCGCGAAAACGACCGCGAAGAGGCGAAGGGCAAGGAGATTTACGTGATGCGCCTGGAGGGCGATGACGCCGCCGTGCTGGAACAGATCGCCAACGATCTGGAGCCGGTGATCGCCACCATGCCGGGCGTGCTCGGCGTCCGTGCGAAAGAGGAGGACGCACCCAACGAACTGGCGCTCGTGGTGGACCGTGAACGCGCGACGGCAGCCGGGGTTAATCCCGAGACGCTCGCGGGACTTGTGGGTTACGCCGTCCGCGGCACCTCCCTGCCCCGCTACAGCGACAACGGCCGGGAGATTCCCGTGCGCATCCGGTTCAAGGAGGAAAACCGTCGAAGCGTCGCCGACCTCAACAACTTCTGGGTGCCCACCTCCGAGGGCACGGCTCTGCCGGTCTCCGCAGTCACCTCCACCCGGATGCTGAATAATCCCAGCGGCATCTGGCGCAATAACAAACGCATTTCACGGTCGATTACCGTCGAGTTGCGGGCGGACGACGCCGACCAAACGAAGGAACGGCTGGCCGCGTTTCAGCAGCAGCTCGACCTTCCCGAAGGCGTCAACTTCGGCATCTGGGAATTCCAGAGCATGAACGAAGATTTGATGACCCTCGCCTTCGCCGGTTCCGTTTCCATCCTCTTCATCTATCTGCTGATGGGATTTCTTTTCGAAAGCTTCGTGCTGCCGCTCTCCATCATTCTCACCATCCCGCTCGCGGCCATCGGGGTCGGCTGGATCCATTGGTTCACCGGCAAGGACATGGATTTTCTCGGCGTCATCGGCGGCGTCCTGCTGGTCGGCGTCGTCGTCAACAACGGCATCGTGCTGATCGACTACGTGAACCGGCTGCGACACCACGGAATGGAAAGAACCAAGGCGCTGCTGACGGCGGCCGACCGCCGGTTCCGCCCGATTCTCATGACCGCGATGACCACGATTTTCGGAATGATCCCGCTCACGATGAGCAAGCCGAGCGATCTCGGCCTCAGCTACAAAAGCTTCGGACTCACGCTCATCGGCGGTATGTCGACCGCCACGTTTCTCACGCTGCTGGTGGTGCCCGTGTTCTACACGTTTTTCGACGACGCCCGCATCGCGCTCAGCCGGGCCTTGAAACAGGTCATGTCACGAAACAAGTCGGGCAGCCAGACCGGTCCGGAACTCGAAGCCGTCGCGGCGAAATGAGGGGAACGCCGGAGGAGCGTGGGCCCTCGTTTGAAGAAGATGGCAAAGTCATGCGCCACACCGCCTGTAGCATGGGCCGCGCCCGGGTGGAGACAGTGAATCAGTATTCAGCAGGCCGGCATGGCACCGACAGTTCACTGGTTCACTGACCTACTGATTACCCGGACTCCCAATTCGCGCACCTTCGCAAGCTTCTGTTCAAACCTGACCTCCTTGGACGGCGGTGGCAGGCGAAGCGCGACACCGCTGTCGCACGCGTGAAGACAAATCGGAAAATCCATGCGCTTCACCGTTCGAATAACTTTCCGGTTCATCAACCCCATTGATCACTTCACAACCGCTGCGGCTGGAATGGCTGCGGTCCAACGTTTACCGATTTCGATGGCGATGCCGTGCGCTTCTCCACAAACTCACCGGCAACGACATGGCAACCAAGAAGCAGCAGAACAGGAAGAGCACCCGGTCCGGTGAACGCGCCGGCAACACCCGGCCGCCGATGGAGCGCATGCTGCTCATTCATCAGGCGATCCAGGGTCACACCCTCCCCAACGCCACCACGCTCGGCCGGATGACCGGTGTCAGCCCCAAGACGATCCGGCGCGACCTCGATTTCATGCGCGATCGAATGGACCTGCCCATCGGCTACGACGCGATCGCCCACGGCTATTTCTATACGGAGGACGTCGGGAGTTTTCCGACGATGCAGATCACCGAGGGCGAGTTGTTCGCGCTGCTCGTCGCGGAAAAAGCGCTGCAGCAATATCGCGGGACCACGTTCGAGAAACCGCTGGTGAGCGCGTTCAAGAAAATGGCCGACTCGCTCCCCGACACCGTGTCCGTGAATCTCCAGGAATGGGACCAGTCCATTTCATTCCGGACCAGCGCCGTCCCGTTGCTCGATCTTGAAACGTTCGACGTACTGGCCAAGGCGACGTCCCGGAAGCAACAGCTTGAGATCCATTACCGCAAGCCGGGGTCCGGCGCGAGCGAGCCCCGCGTGGTGGATCCCTACCAGCTCGCGAACGTCAACGGCGAATGGTTCCTCTTCGCCTACGATCATCTGCGGAAAGATCTGCGGACGTTCGTGCCCACCCGCATTCAACGGCTCCGGCCCACCGGCAAATCATTCGAACGCCCGAAACGGTTCTCCATCGACACGCGATTGCGCGACAGCTTTGGGGTGATTTCTGGCGGGCGACCGCAGGAGATCGTGATCCGGTTCTCACCGTTTGCCGCCGAGTTCATCCGGGAAAAGAAGTGGCACCCGTCGCAGAAGTTGAAGGAGCTGGGCGGCGGCGAAATCGAACTGCAGCTGAAGCTGTCCAGCCTGATCGAAGTGCAGCGCTGGGTGCTCGGCTGGGGCGGCAACGCGACGGTGATCCAGCCGCCGGAACTCGCGCAACGGATCAAGGAGGAAGCGCGGAAGATCTTGAACAATCACAAGTGATCGGCCGCTGGATGGAAGAGTAGCGGCGGGCTTCCAGCCCGGCGGAAATAATGTCACACATGGCCAGACGGGTGGAGATTTACAGCGTGTCCCGCGATCCGGCGTTTTGTTCGAGCGGCAGGGACGCCGCCCTCACCTCAGCCAAGGATGGCCGACGCTACACGTTTCCGACACGCGCCCCGGACCTCCGCCTTGCAGGACACAGCGGCTCTGCGCGAACGACTGACCATGATATTCTCCGGCATTCTCGAATCGGCGGGAGCGCTGCGGCTCGCGGAGCCGCGCTCCATCCCACTGGTCAGTTGGTCTCTGTTTGCACGTTTGAAGGTTCGTTCGGAGAACTCACCCCACTTTTCGGTCCGCCTTGCAAGGTGGGGCGAGCCTCTCCGAGCGAGCCTGAGAGGTCTGGTGAGCCGCTTTGAAGGACGTGGCCGCCGGAGTTTTGAAACGGTCCATGCCGGTTTGCCGCGACGTCCGGCAGGACGTCGCCCACCTTTTCCGACATTCCTTTTTGTGAGTTGTTCCAGGATCGGTTCCGGTCCTGGTGCCGCCACCAGACGGCAAGGATGCTGCCGATGATGGAGTGAAACGTCGCTGAGATTGCCGCCGGCAACGGTGCAAGAGCGAGGTCGGCAAAGTTGTTCCTGGCCAGCACGGCGCCGAGCCCCGAATTTTGCATTCCCACTTCGATGGAAAGGGTTTGCCTGCTTTTGACCGGCAGTTTGAACAGTCTGCCCACTAGGTAACCGAGCCCGAACCCGCCCACATGCAGCAGGGTCACGGCGGTGAACAACACCAAAGCGGCGGACTTCATGGCTTCGGCATTTGACCCGATGATGCTGGCACAGATCAACGCGATGAAGATGACCGAGACCAGCGGGGCCACCGGATGGATCGCCCGAACGAGCTTCGGCACAAACTGATTCAGCAGGACGCCGATCAGGACCGGTGCGATGACCACCTGCACGGTCGAAATCAGGAGCCCCCAGAAATTCACCTCCACATAGGCTCCCGCGAGCCATCGGGTCAGCAGGGGCGTCATGATCACCGCGCCCACGGTTGAACACATCGTCATCAACACGGACAAGGCCACGTCCGCCCGCGCGATGAACGTCACCACATTGGAGGCCGTGCCTCCCGGACAACAGGCGACCAGAATCAGGCCCACGGCGAGCGCCGTCTCCAGTTGCAGCAACCGGGCGATGGCCAGGCCGAGCAATGGCATGATGATGAACTGGGAGAAGAATCCGATGGCGATCACGCCCGGCCTTTTCCCCACGCGTCGAAAGTCGTCGAACCGCAATGTCAGCCCCATGCCCAGCATGATCACGGCGAGCCCCCAGGTGATCCAGTGCCGGTTGAACCAGGCGAACCAGTCCGGTTGCACCATCGCCAGTCCGCTGGCAAGCAACACCCAGAGCGGAAACAGATTGGCCAGAAGATTGAGAAGGCGGATCATGTTGAAAGAATCGGATTACTTCACCCAGCCGTGGTCACGCCCCATTCCACCAGCGACCAGGGAATGCGCTCCAGCGTCCGCCGCGCCGCCGCCATCGGACCGCCCAACCACACGGCGCCGCCGGGCTCACGCGCCATTAATTTCAAATCGGGAACCGGACCTCGTTCCGAATAAACAACCGGAGCCCAAATCGATGGTGGCCTCAACGAGCCGGGTATCGTTGTCATGCCCCGGGGTGATATATCGACTTGCAGTTGGAGAAACTCGGAAGACCGGCCGGGCGGAACTGGCAGCAAGAGCAGGAGGAGCAGCAATGTGTTTCTCATGGGGTGCCGCCGATCCAACTGGCAATATGGCCGGGCGGCAAGTCCGAATGCGGAGTGGACAAGTCTGCCACTGCCACCCGCGCGATTGTTGCAGCCAGGTTTCTTTGAAATCAGTTCCCACGCCACCTCGATTTCAATCTGACCCGGCGTTGGAAACTGATTGGTAAGAAGCAGGCGGGCGGGGTCGCCGGGATAACCGCTCAGCGGACAGGACGGACTGGTCGTGCCCATGTGGACTTGGAAGCCGTTGTTGTGAAATCGGACCTCCTGGATGAGACCAAGATCCACAATGTTCTCCCCGATCTCCGGATCCATCACGCCACGCGGGCAATTGAGAATCTCCGGTTCGTTCATGGGCGTATTTCTAACGCCGACGTGTTCCTCCTCATTGATTTCGATCAAGCCTTTCCTGAACTCCACGGAACAAGGAAAAGTTAGTCCACTTGATCCACGTCAAGGTGTGGCCGGTTGAACGCGGGTAATTGTTTCCGCCCTATGAATATTCGACCGGAGCGTGATCCATGCTAAGCAAATCACAGGCGCGCGCGTTCTTCCTCGTCGGGACGGCGGTATTCAGCCTCATCTTCATCGCCCTCACCATCGATTCGATGAAGCAGGTCCCAGCGAGGACTCACCAAGACAAAATCACTCCCGCGGTCGCCGCCGGCAAAGTGATCTGGGAGGAGAACAACTGCATGGGCTGCCACACACTTTTCGGCGAAGGCGTCTACTACGCGCCGGAGTTGACCAAGGTGGTCGATCGTCGGGGCAAGCCATGGTTGAAACTGTTTCTTGCCGATCCGGAAAAAATGTTCCCGGGTGAACGCAAAATGGTGAACTACCATTTCAATCCGCAGCAGATCGATGAAGTCATCGCGTTCCTCGAATGGTGCGGCAACGTTGATCTGAACGGCTTTCCCAAGACGCCGCCGTTACAAGCCTTGACCAAGGCGGTCGTGACCGGTGGTGGGGTGGCGGCGAACGAGCCGGAGATGTTCACGGGTATTTGCAAGGCGTGTCACTCCGTGGGCGGTGTTGGTGGCGTGGTCGGTCCCGCACTGGACGACGTCAAGAGCCGCCAGACACGCGACGAGATGATCGCGTGGATTCGGGATCCACAGACCATCAAACCCGGCACGGCGATGCCTCAACTGCCGCTCACTGATGAGCAGCTCGTGGAGCTCGTCGACTACCTGCTGAGCCTCAGTGGAGGTCCGGCACCCGCCGTCGCCCAACCCGTTTCACAGGAGAGTTTCGAATGAAATACCAATCCCAAAAAGTTGCCTACTGGTTCTTCGCCTCGGCGATGCTGCTGTTTGTCCTGCAGATCGTCTACGGGTTCATCATGGGTTTTGCCCATAGCGGTTACGATGTCCTGCACGAGTGGATTCCGTTCAACACTGCCCGCGCGGTTCACACCAATCTGCTCGTCTTCTGGCTCCTGCTCGGATTCATGGGCGCGGCCTACTTCATCATTCCCGAAGAGGCGGACCGCGAACTGGCGTCGGTGCCACTGGCTTACATACAGCTGATCAGCTTCCTCGTCGGCGGCGTCGTCGCGCTCGTCGGGTATCACTTCAACTGGTGGGAGGGCCGGAAGTTTTTGGAAATACCGCGGCCGCTGGATTATCTGGTCGTGATCAATGTGCTGGTGTTCCTCGGAAACATCGGCTGGACGGTCTGGTTTGCGAAACGTCACACCACCACGTCGATCGTTCTCTACATGGGCCTGCTCTTTGCCGGGTTGCTCTACATGCCGGGCATGATCAATTTTGACAACCAGACGGTCGACTCATTCTACCGCTGGTGGGTCGTTCATCTTTGGGTCGAAGGCGTTTGGGAGCTCATCATGGGCGGCATCCTTTGCTTCCTGTTGATCAAGCTCACCGGTGTCGATCGCGAGGTCGTGGAGAAATGGCTCTACATCATTGTCGGTCTGACATTCCTGTCCGGCATTCTCGGAACGGGTCATCACTACTACTATATCGGCACACCAAAATACTGGTTGTGGATCGGCGGTATCTTCTCCGCGCTGGAACCCCTGGCGTTCCTCGGCATGGCCATCTATGCGCTGGCGATGGCGAAAAAGGGCGGTCGCAAACATCCGAACCGCATCGCGCTCACGTGGACGCTCGGATGCGCAATCATGGCATTTGTCGGAGCCGGATTCCTCGGTATCGCTCATACCATTCCGCAGGTGAACATGTACACGCACGGCACCCTGGTCACCGCGATGCATGGGCATCTCGCGTTCTGGGGCGCCTACGCCATGATTGTTCTGGCGATGATTGCCTACGCGCTGCCGCAACTCACCGGACGCAAGCTCTGGGATTCCCCGTTGGCCAGTTTCGCGTTCTGGACCAGCAACATCGGCATGATCGGCATGACCGGCGCGTTTGCGGTGGCCGGTGTCAGCCAAGTCGTACTCGAACGCCGTGTCGGGCTCGACTTCCTCGTTGTTCAAAAGGAAATCGAGATGCACTTCATCGGCCTCATTCTCGCGGCGAGCCTGTTCACCGTCGGCGTGCTGATGTTCATCTGGATCTTCTTCAAGCACGGACTCCCGAACGATGAAGCACTCGGTGTGGAGATCGCGGGCGCCGTGCCGATTGGGAAATAGCATTAACCTTTAGCCACGGATGAAACACGGATTGAACACTGACAGAAGAACAACCACGAAGCCTTTGTTTCATCCGTGTTCAATCCGTGGCTAAAAGGGATCGCAAGCAATGTCCGTTTACTACCTGCCCATCGCCAAAGAGAAAGACGTGTTCAAGCACGCGTGGGAAACGAAGTTACCGCTGATGGTCAAGGGGCCGACCGGCTGCGGCAAGACGAGGTTCATCCAGCACATGGCGGAGGAACTCGACCGGCCGCTCATCACGGTCGCGTGTAATGAGGACACGTCCGCGACAGATCTGCTCGGGCGCCACCTGCTCATGGGCGGGGATACCAAATGGACGGATGGCCCCGTCACCCGCGCGGTTCGGGAAGGCGCATTGCTCTACCTCGACGAGATTGCCGAAGCCCGCGCCGACGCGCTCGTCGTGATTCATTCACTGACGGATCATCGTCGGGAGTTGTTCCTGGATCGCACCGGCGAACAACTGCATGCCGACGAACGGTTCATGCTCATCGTCAGTTACAACCCCGGATACCAACGCAGCCTGCGCGAATTGAAGCCGTCGACCCGCCAACGTTTCATCGGGCTCACGTTCGATTACCCGACCGACTCGCAGGAGGTCGAAATCGTGGCGACTGAGTCGGGCATTGAAAGCCCGATCGCCAAACGCATCGTCAACATCGGCCGCAAGATCCGTGGACTCGTGGAGCTGTCATTGATCGAATCGGTTTCCACTCGTTTGCTCGTCGCCGCTGGCAAATTGATTCGCGCCGGAGTGCCACCGCGACTCGCCTGTTTCACCGCCATCGCCGAACCTATCAGCGACGACAGTGAAGCACTGACGGCGATGCGTCAGGTAATTGAGTTGGGAATCTAAGAATCAAAACCATGGCAGCGCGAAGCTCCTGCTGAGCCCTGACCAGAACTCCGGAGGAGTGACACGGATTTGGGTGATCGCTTCGAGACACTAAACTGGACCCGGCAGCTTCGTCGCCCAACCGGGTGCGGAACGACATGATCGATTGGGAAGAAAACGTATTTATTGGATTGAAGGCGCTCTATCAGCGCGTGTTCACCCGACCAAAGGAGCGGCAACAGGCCGCTGTCCGCGCGACGTTGAAGGAACATCGTGGCAGCCTGTTGTATCTCGGCCGCATGCTGAGCGGCCGAGATCTGACACTCTTCGAAACCGACGACCCGACGTTCTGTACGTCCGATCGCATCTTCCTGCCCAAACAAATCTCAATCGGCCCGACCGTCGAATCCAACCACGCCCTCTACGAACTTCGCACGATCATCGGCGCGCTAGCGATTCGTAATCGATGGACCGACACCCGTAGCAGCCGACGTGAGGAGGCTCAAGATTTTCAACGCGAACCAGACAGAGCCTCCTCACGTCGGCGACTACAATCTGGTGACAAGGTAGGGCGCGTCGTTCCGCGCGCGCCGTTGACGAACCGGGACGATGAGGAACTCTCCCAAGATCGTGAGTTTGCCCAACCCAAGGAGACCTCGGAAGATCGCGCGGAGCGACGGTCCCCACCTTCGGAGCGCGGACAGCCTCGCCCCCAAATCCAAGACGAGCAACTTGACCAAACGCAACCGTCCGCGCTCAAGCAGTTGCTCGCCTCCTGTTACGATGAATTTCCCGGCCTTCCTGAAAAGATCGATTCCCTCGAACGCACACTCGGGTTGAACGGTGGATTCTGGGATTTGCTCGGTAAACTGCCGGAAGCCGGTTCAACGGGAGTGATGGCCGACAAGGATTCGTTCGATGTCACCACACCCGACGCGACGAACTCTCAAACCGTCACTGAGATCGAAGGACGCGGGCAGTCGGACGTCGAGGTGTTGCCGGAGTCGGCGTTGGAAGGGTCGGAGAACAACATGCCGGAGCATGTCTTCGAAAAAACCGAAACGATCGAGGAACACAGCGGCATGCTCCGGAAGTCCGACGACGAGGAGATGCTCGAAGAAAACGAGGAGGCCCTGCGTGAGGTGGACATGAAACACCTTGTTCGAACACCCGAAAGACCGCGCTCAATCTACCGTGCCGACGTCATGCTCGACGGCCTTTGTTTCGAAACGGACGACGACGCCCCCTCCGCCGGGATTCCGTATCCTGAATGGGATTACCGGAAGGCCAGCTACAAGCCGGACTGGTGTTTTCTTGGCGAATCGATTCAGCTGGAAACCGATCCTGCCTAGCCCTCGCGAGTCAAAACCAAACACCGCCGATTGATTCACCGTCTCAGGAACCAGTTTGCGACGATGACTTCCGAATGGCTGCGCTTGAAACGCCAACCGAGCGGCAACGAATTCGACATCGATGCCGTCGTGAATGCGCAGGTGGAGCTGCGCAACGGGCACACGCCGTCAGAGAATCTCTATCAGGATCGCAGGAGGGACTTGCACGACATCGCCGCAATGATCCTGCTCGACCAGAGTTACTCGACCGACGCGTGGTTGAATGACGTCCGCGTGCTCGACGTGATCAACGAGTCCATCTTTTGCGTGAGCGAAGTGTTGGAGGATTACATTGAAACGTTTGCAATCGCCGGCTTCGCATCGAACACACGGCGTGCCTGTCGGTTCAACATGCTGAAGGAGTTCGACGAACCGTGGTCAAAGGCAAAGGACCGTCTCGGCGCAGTGAAGCCCGAGGGATACACGCGGATCGGCCCGGCGTTGCGGCACGCTCACGAACGACTGCTCAACCAGAAGGCCCGCCGCAAGATTGTCATTCTCCTGACCGATGGCCGCCCGTGCGACTACGATCGGTACGAGGGCAAACACGGCATCCACGACGTGAAGAAAGCCATCGAAACAGGGCTGCAATATGGCATTCACACGCACGCGTTTGCGATCGAGAAACAGGCTGCGGAATACTTCCCCCAGATGTTCATCGGTCATCACTTCGACATCTTGCAGAATCCTGGCAAGCTCAGTGGTGCTCTGGTAAAACTGTTTGCAAGATTGATGTCCGGATAGCGCGGGTCTCCCCGTGCGAGCCAGGACTTGGTTTCGTAAATCCCTTGATTCCGCCTGAAGATTTCACGCTCAGGATTTTCAACTCCTCAGCCTTCACAATCACCGTGTCCCTGGCGGCAGGGACAGACAGAAAAGCCAGCCAGCCGTCCCCTTTCACAGCGAGGCCGGCAGGCTGGCGATGTTCAATCAGATAAAGGTCGGAGCTTACTCGAGGTCGAAGCGATCCAGGTTCATCACCTTGTTCCAGGCCGCGATGAAGTCCTTGACGAACTTCTTCTCAGAGTCGGAACTTCCGTAAACTTCAGCGAGGGCGCGGAGGACAGAATTAGAACCGAAGACGAGGTCGACACGCGACGCGGACCATTTGACCTGGCCTGCCTTCCGGTCACGCCCTTCGAACGCGTTCCCGCAGGGCGAGACCTGCTTCCACTCCGTGCCCATGTCGAGCAGGTTCACGAAGAAGTCGTTGGTCAACACCTCCGGTTGCTTCGTGAAGACACCCTCTTGTGCGCCTCCGAAGTTTGTATTCAAGACACGCAGGCCACCCATTAGAACGGTCATTTCGGGCGCTGTCAGGGTGAGCAACTGCGCCTTGTCGATCAGCAGCGCTTCGGCCGGTATCGTGTATCTGCCCTTGAGATAATTGCGAAAGCCGTCCGCGATGGGTTCGAGCGCGGCGACGGATTCCACATCGGTCTGCTTCTGGGAGGCGTCCATGCGTCCCGGCGTGAACGGGACCTCAACATTGTGACCGGCCTTTTTTGCGGCCTGTTCGATGCCGGCGCAACCACCCATAACGATCAGGTCGGCGAGCGAGACCTGCCTGCCTCCTTTGGCCGTTTTGTTGAATTCGCTCTGGATGCCGCCGAGTGCCTTCAACACTTTCGCCAGCTGTTTCGGCTGGTTGACCTCCCAGTCCTTCTGTGGAGCGAGGCGAATACGCGCGCCGTTCGCGCCGCCGCGCTTATCGGAGCCACGGAATGTGGATGCCGACGCCCAGGCGGTGGAAACCAGTTGTGAGACGGACAAGCCCGACGCGAGGATTTTCCCTTTCAGGGAGGCGACGTCTTTCTCGCCGATCAATTTGTGATTCACCGCAGGAATCGGGTCCTGCCAGATGAGCTCTTCTTTCGGGACCTCGGGTCCGAGATAACGCGCGCGCGGACCCATGTCGCGGTGCGTGAGCTTGAACCAGGCGAGCGCAAATGCGTCGGCGAACTGTTTCGGGTTCTTCAGGAAGCGCCGCGAAATCTTTTCGTAAGCCGGGTCGAACCGCAGGGCGAGGTCGGTGGTCAGCATGGAAGGCGCGATCCGCTTGGACGCGTCGTGCGCATGCGGGACCGTGTTGGCACCGGCAGCGTTCTTTGGCGTCCATTGATTCGCGCCAGCCGGGCTCTTCGTGAGTTCCCATTCGTAGCCAAACAGGTTCTCAAAAAAGTTGTTGCTCCACTTTGTTGGAGTGGTGGTCCACGTGACTTCCAAGCCGCTGGTGATCGCGTCGCCGCCTTTGCCCGTGCCAAAGCTGCTCTTCCAGCCGAGGCTCTGTTCCTCGAGGCCGGCCGCTTCGGGCTCGGGGCCCACATGGGAGGCAGGACCAGCACCATGGGTTTTGCCAAAGGAGTGGCCGCCGGCGATGAGCGCCACCGTTTCCTCGTCGTTCATCGCCATACGGGCAAAAGTCTCGCGGATGTCGCGCGCCGCAGCAATCGGATCGGGTTTGCCGTTCGGGCCTTCCGGGTTGACATAAATCAGCCCCATCTGAACGGCAGCGAGCGGGTTCTCGAGATCTCGCTCTCCGGAGTAGCGCTTGTCACCACCCAGCCAGGTCATCTCGTTGCCCCAATAGACATCATGATCCGGTTCCCACGTGTCTTCACGGCCGCCGGCAAAACCGAAGGTCTTGAAACCCATCGTTTCGAGCGCGACGTTCCCGGTGAGGATCAGCAGGTCGGCCCACGAAAGTTTCCGGCCGTACTTCTGTTTGATCGGCCATAGGAGCATGCGCGCCTTGTCCAGGCTGACATTGTCCGGCCAGCTGTTGAGCGGTGCGAAGCGTTGCTGGCCCCGGCCGCCGCCGCCGCGACCATCCCCGGTGCGGTACGTTCCGGCGCTGTGCCACGCCATGCGGACGAACAACGGGCCGTAATGGCCGAAGTCCGCGGGCCACCAGTCCTGCGAGTCGGTCATCAGCGTTGCGAGATCTTTCTTCACAGCGGCCAGATTGAGACTCTTGAACTCCCTGGCGTAGTCGAATTTCTTCCCCATCGGATCGGACTTCGAGGAATGCTGGTGCAGGAGTTCGACCTTCAAGTGGTTCGGCCACCAGTCCTGGTTTGAGGTGCCGCCGCCGGCGGTATGATTGAAAGGGCATTTGGCTTCGGTTGACATGTGTTATTTCCTTGGGTTGGTTGTATTCAATTCTGTCTAAAAGTTGTTCTTGCCCGGCATGACTGCTCCGCAATTGCGGCCATTAGAACAAACCATTGGTCATTGTTGAAATACTTAGTTCCTCTCGTTACCATAGGCACGGCCTATGGAAATGCATCAACTCAGGTACGTGGTCGCAGTGGCGCGGACGGGCAATTTCTCCCGGGCCGCCGAGCAATGCCACATTGCGCAGCCCTCGCTCAGCCAGCAGATCCAGAAGCTGGAGGATGAACTTGGCGAACGACTCTTCGACCGCATGAAACGGGTCGCCAAACTGACCCCCCACGGGCAGGCCTTCCTGCGTCACGCCGTGCGGATTCTCGAAGAAGTGGACGCTGCACATCGCGAGGCCACGGACGCTCAAAACCTGCTGCGGGGAACCATCAACGTTGGCGTATTGCCCACCATCGCACCGTATCTGTTGCCGGGTGTTATTGCGGAGTTCACCACGGCATTTCCGGGTCTGGAAATTGTGGTGCAGGAGGATACCACCGCGCGGCTGCTCGCCATGTCTCTGGCCTACGAACTCGATTTTGCGCTGACCAGCCTGCCAATCCACGACGACCGGTTTGAAGTGCGCGAAGTCTTTTCAGAAGACCTGTTGCTCGCTTTGCCGTCCACCCACCGACTTGCCGGCAAACGAACAGTGAAAGCCGCCGACCTGGACGGCGAACGGCTGATCGTGATGAAGGAAGGCCACTGCCTGGGCGATCAGGTTCTGAACTTTTGTGAGCGCAGTGACCTGCACCCGAACATCAGTTTTCGCAGTGCGCAACTGGAGACGGTTCAGGCGCTCGTCCGGGCTGGTCTCGGCATTTCATTGATCCCCGCGATGGCGGCCCGATCCGATTCCACGGATCAGTTGAAATTCTGTCCGTTCGCCGCGCCGCGCCCGAGCCGCAAGATTGTGACCCTCTGGCCAAAACAACGTCCGCCGAGTCGTGCGGCGACCGAGTTCATCGAAATGGTGCGCAAACAATTCGGAAAAGACGGGCGAGCAACAAGAAGTCACACGCCTCGCTGAAAAATAGCGGTGGGCATCCTTGCCCGGTGACATCGCCTAACATTTGCGGGACTGTCCGGGGGCCGGCGTTTCTTTCCGCGCGGCTCCGGCCAAGCCGCTCTGGTTACGCAAGTCCGTAGATCAACCCCACCAGTCCCGGGGTGTGATTAAAAGCGGGTGAGAAAAAGGAGATTTTTTCCGAATAAAATGTACAAATATCGCCAGATCGTTAAGTAAGATTGGGATGAAAAAGCAGAAGCAGACGGCGGAGGAGACGCGACCAAGTCAGTCCGAACGGCG
>JBDNGP010000289.1:0-6660 GCA_041689265.1 Verrucomicrobiota bacterium | reverse complement strand
GCTTCTCTTCTACCGCTTGTTAGAGCAAGCGGTCGCCTTGAATCCTGTGCGAGGCAAGGAACTGGTCGGAGGCCGCTCCATGAAAAACAGAGAAACCACAACATCTGGTAGCTAGGGGCGTAAAGTGCATACCCAGATTCATGAATTCACCGTTCCAGCAGCAGACGTGTTTCCGATGATGCTGTTCCGGGCGAGTTCGCCGTGACGGCCAGCCGCCCTTTGGGAATGTACCAGGCGCAGACGAGTTCGTCATGCCCACTTCCATATCGCGCCGCGTTCGCCGCCGCGGCTGAAATTCGGATTGGCTGCCATCAGTTCACGAGTTCCACTTTCAGGCGGATGAACAGTCTCGGATCGGTGGCGGGAACCAGAGCCCGGATTTGTCGGCCGCTGCTGCCGCCGGGTTCGATGACAAATCCAGGGATGGCCTGCCAGCTTTCGGGCGTCAGCAGCGAGGATTGCTGCAACGTCGGGGTGACCCCGGTCAGGCCGGTTGAAATCGGCAGAGTGATTTCAAAACTGTTTCCCGTCGGCACCATCGTAGGTATGGGCAGACTGCTGGCGAACTTGGGCGAGGTGGCGAAAACATATTCCAGAAGGTTCACGATTCCGTCTTCGTCCGGATCGTCATTGGGGCCTGATTTGTCGACGGGCAGTTCGTGACCGGTCGCCCAGTCCGCGAAGCCGAGGAGGGGAGACACGTAGGCCGTGCCAGGCGTTGGAGGCGCGGAGATCCAGTTGGCCACATCGTTGCCGTAGGTTGTTTCACCGAGGCGGGTCAGCGAGTCGCCCAGTCCGTCGGCTCGGGCGGGCCATAGTTTCTTGTCGTCGAAGTTGACGCGGTCGATCCGAATGTATTGCCGGACCAGTTCATTGTTCACGTCGCCCGGTTCGGAGAGTTCGAGTTTCTCACCCTTGTTGTCGAGTCCACCCGAAGTCCATTGGAATATTTGTGCGCCCGGCGGAACGACGTAAGTCGCGTTGAATGCAGCCAGGTTGCGGACGATCAGAATCCGTTCCCCCGCCGCCATCGTCACCTTGGGTGCGGTCGGGAAGACGAAATCAATGCCGTCGGTGAAACGCCACGGTTCGTTGACAAGTTCGTCGAAAAGCGTGACCGGTCCGGCCGAGATGTTCACGAGCTCGATGTACTCCGCATCCGGATTGAGCTGTGGATGATACATGATCTCGCTGATTGAAACCGGGCCGACGAGCGGCAGGCTGTTCGCCGCGCCGGGCGTGGGCGTGGCCATCGCAACGAAATTGTAGGTGTTCGAACTTTGCTTGAAATAGCGACCCGCCGACACTCCGGTGTTCGCCGCGCCGAACGCTTCTGCTTCCACGTAGTCGAGGAAGAGCCCGTCACCGGGGGCGTAAAGAAATACACTCTCACCATTCTCACTCAGCGCAAACGTGGCGAGACTTCCAGGATCGGTGCTGCCGAGTCCGAACGTCGTGTCTTCGTAGAACACAAGATAGCCGTGGCCGGGAATGATCGTGCCGTCCGCGATCCGGTATTTCATGCGATCCGATTTGCTGTCGCTCAGATACCAGCCGCCGATGTCGACCGGTGCCGCGCTGTTGTTGTAGAGCTCGATCCAGTCGGGAACCTCGTCGTGCGAGTGCGCGAGGACTTCGTTGATTACAACCAGATTCGGCGGACGGAACGGATAGTCGCCGGGATCAAACACGTAGTATGCGCCGATGTCCGCGCGGGAATTGTCGGGGTCCGTCACATGCGCGGGATCACCGGCATTGATCGCGGGCGATTCCGGGAGTAGCGAAAAATCATAGACGGCTGCGTCCGTGAAAAGCGGGTCCGCTACCACGTTGCCGGCACCCGCGATGGGTAACGTGTCGGACAGCGAGTAGGTCACGGTCGCCGTCGACAACGCGTCCACGGTCATCGGTGATTTTTTTGAGCGCGAGAAAATGTTGTTTGAAATGATTGCCTGTCCGCCGCCGCCATCGAGATTTTTTTCAAACACCGCCACGCCGACGTCGTTGTTGGCAAAGGTGTTCTGGTCGATGAACGCAATCGAGCCGGTGTCCTTGATGCCGACACCCAGCACGCAGCCGACGATCAGGTTGCGTTCGATGCGCACTTCCGAACCCTGCCCGACGGAGATGCCCTTGTCCGAACTGTTGTAGATCATATTGCCGGAGATCAACAGATTCACGCAGCCTTCGCCGACGTCGATCCCGTCGCTGTTGAACCCGCGAAAGGCGAAGATTCGATTGCGCCGGATGACTCCGTTCACGACTCCGTCGAAGTCAATCGCGTCCGTGTCCGGCACGGCGTTGCCGACGAACGTGGAATCCTCAACCAATCCTGCCCCGCCCTTGATGTTGATGCCGTCGCCGGTGAACGGTGTGTAAATCCGGCTCGACCGGAGAGTCGTGCTGCCGCCGCGCGCGAAGATCGTTGCCGCCGATTCGATGTCCGCGTGGTCGATCTCGACAGTTGAGCCCATGTTGGAGATCGCCGCCTTCAGGTTGATCGGTTCCGCGCCGACGGACGCATCGCGAATGGTCAGATGGGAAAGCCGCGAAGCGCCGGTGGCGTCAAGGAAAGCGATCACGCCCCACGGTTGTGACGGTTTTCGAGCGCGAATCGTCACCGGGTTGGTTTCTTCGCCGTTGATGATCAGCGCGCCCTTCACGGTCAGATCGGCCAGCTTGGGAAACTTGATCACGACGCCCGGTTCGACGGTGAGCGTCACGCCGGGTTGAACGAGCACGCTGCCCTCCGAGGTGTAAGGTGAACCGGCGAACGTAAGCGTCAGATTCGAATCGATGACCGGCGGGATGATCGTTTCCAGTGACGCGACAAACGTCGCGGTCAACGTCCGATCCGCATTCAGCGTGATGGTGATGGCGTTCTCGCCGCCCAGCCCGTCGCTCCATTCATCGAACTCAAAACCGGGCGCAGGCTCGATTTCGAGTTCGAGCGGGATGTTGCGATACATCGTCGCAGTGCTCGAATACTCGGGGAGCATCGGCACTCCGTGAAGCTTCACCCGACCGGCGTCGGGAGGCACGATGTTGATGGTGAGTTCGGCCGTATTGGAAAGTTTCAGGTAGTTTGAAATCCCGGCGCGAACAAAGCGCTCGCGGTCGAGGGCGAACCGCTTGATTTCAGTCAGCTCCCCTTGGCGTGCTGACAGCGACTGAATGCCGCCCTGTGAAGCCCATTTTGCGATGTGCCGGGGAATCTCGGGGAGCACTTCGGCGTCGAGCCCGTCGAGGATGTCGCTGATGCGCTGCGGATGGAACGTGCTGCTGATGTGGGCGGAGTAACGCTGGGCGAGGCGGTTTCTGAAATCAGAGTTTTTTGCCAGCGCTCGAAACAACGGGAAGCTGTTGGTCATGTTGTCGATCAACGAGAGGGTGATGTTGTTCTCATTGAATCCGCGATCCAAATCGGGAACCACCCAGTGCCATTTCGCGTCCGGCGTTCTCTCGCGCCAGAACTCGCGATTCCACTGCCAGCTGCTGTTGTAGACGAAGTCCTCGGCGGAAACGAAATCGAAGAAGCTGTTCAGGTCCATCCGCGCCTCGATCTGCTGATAATTCTCCGCCACTGCAAGGTCGTTGGTTGAGGCGAAATTGACCAGCGAATCGTAGTCGTCCGTATCACCCTCGGCCGCCACCAGGCCGACGGAACCGCCGAAGACATGCGCGTATTCAAGGTAGTCGTACGTGCCGGAATTGATGTGATGATGGGTGGCGAAATACTGGTCGTCGAGTTTCTCGCGGATGTTGTGGATGCCCCAATACGCGCCGTTCATATAGACGACGCACGGACGGTAGTTCTGAACGTCGGCCGCGCTCTGGCCGCGCAGGATGAAGGGCGTCATCGCGTCGCGCAACATGGCGTTTGGCCAGTTGTCGCCGCCGTTGCGCAGGACGATCTGCCCGAAAGTGCCGATGCGTTCATTCGGGAAGATCTGGTAGTTGATCGCGTCATTGCCGAACTTGCTGCGGAGCGTGACGGTCAACGGTTTTTGCGCGAACCGCCAGATGTTCTCACCGGCGATCTTCGAGCCCGCGTTCACCGCGAATCCAAGCTCCTGATTCTCGTCGAAGTATTCCAGATGTACGGCGGCTTCGCGTCCTTTGTAGACGTTGATGTAGATGCCTGGCGTGCGGTCGAAAAACTCGTCGGGCTGCACCACAAATGAGACAACCGGCAGATCGCGCGCGGGCTCGTTGATTAAATAGGTTTTCGTGGCGAGCGGTCCGGGGACCTTGCCGGACTCAAACGTGCGAGCGCGGACGACGGTGGTGGAGTTGATCGGAATCGGCGCGACATAGGTGGGCGATGAACTTCCAGGAACCGATCCGTCGAGCGTGTAGTGAATGGACGCCGCGCCGGACGAGGTGGTGAGAATTAAATCCTGTTGCGCACTGTAGAATCCGTTGGCGACGGAGAACTCTACTGCGGATGACGGCTCGCGTGTAAGCGTTGGAAAAGTCGTGTTGGCGGCACCGGGCGTGGGTTCACCGAAGTAGGTCCAGCCGCCGTCGTTGTTCGGGTCGCGCGCCCACGAGACGTTCGGATATTGCTGACCATAGGCGACGGAATCCACGACCACGGGATCGCCGATCAATCGCTTGGCCGTCAGCTCGAGATCAAAACTGACATCCGAGCTGTCGTCGTTTCGCTGATGCACCTCGACCGCGATGACGTTTTCACCCGCGAGCAACCGGGCGGGCGCGACGTTCGTGGAGTCGAACACGCCTTCCGTCGAAAGACTCAGAGCGTGCGTCTGGTAGCCGACGGCGCCATCGGGCATCCGTACGCGAAACAGCGGTTCACCGTTCAGGTGAACAATCGCTCCATCGTCCGCCAGAACGCGCAGTTCGATCTGCGTTAGCGTCGCCGGATCATCGACGACAAATTTCCTTCGGAAATAGTAAGCTGGATGTTTCTTGCCGGAGTCACTGCCAAAGCTGATCACGGTTTCTTCGTCACCGTCGCCGTAGCCGAGTTCCGCAGCGCCGGTTGCCCAACCGTCGTCGTTGAACGCGCCGTTGGTCCAGACCGTTCCGGGATCGGTTCCATCGTCCAGAAAACGCCATTCCGCGCCGACGGGAACCAGCATGACCGACTGAATCTCACCCTCAAATCGGTAAAGCCCCACCGACTCGCCCTCGGCGGAGAGTTTGAAATTGGCGTGGTGAAACACATTAATGAACGGATCCCACGGAGAGAATTCGCGGATGAATACACCGCCTGGACCGGTGTTCGCGTCGTCCGCGCGGATGATCAGATAGCCATTGGCGGCGATGGTGGTGTCGGCGGGGAACGGCCATTTGACCGGCGCCGTCAGGTTGTCGCTCAGGTAATACAGATCGAGATTGATTGGATTGGCCGTCGGATTGTGGAGTTCGATCCAGTCCGAGTAATCATCGAAATCAGCGTTGTCCGGATGGATCGAGACATTGGACGCCATGAACTCGTTGATGCGAAGCCCGGTCGGTTGTGCCGCCGAAACATTGCGTCCCGACACGGCGAGGGTGAAGATTGCGACGAACACGAGCCGGAGGAAACCGGCTCCGAGGTTTTCTGGGAAACAGCCGCCAAACTGCGGCCGAGGGCGGGGCAGACAAAGCGTGCCGTGACGGGTTGTTCGGAAAAGAGTGTTGGACATCTGGTTACGGAGATTCGGGTTTCCGGTGCTCAGCATCTCCTTCACCATCTTTGTCGCGGGCGCGAAACAAACATTCAAAACACGTAACTTCATCGGTAATTCTATGCCGGGGAACCTACCCCGAATTCAGCGCTTGTCCCGGACTAAATAATGACATTTTGTTCATGTATTGGACGTACGGCTCGGAGTGTTTTGACAGTGCTCCCGCCGGAGAGTGATCGCTTGCGGGAAACCAAACCAGCCTCCGTCGATAATCAGAGTTGGCGACCGTGTTCGTAAGTGCGGGATTTAGAAATGCTTTGGATCTTTTTGCTTCCCAGCGACGGGCCGCCAATTAAAAACCGCGGCGGAAACCAAAAGCTTCCATCTTTGCTCGCTCTTGTTCGTGCTGGCTGTCGCGTCGCTCACACTGGGCGCCGGCTGTGCCACTTCCTCCACCAGCTCCGGCGGCGCGTATGAACTCAAACAGACCCGCGACGATGTCGACTGGGCGATGACGCGCTACAACAATCGGCGGGCATTCGGGTTTGTCACCACCGAGGAACAGCAGCAGGTTTCCACCGCCTACAAGGCGTATCAGACCGTCTTCAACGCAACGGCCAAATCAGTCCACATGGACCTTGGCACGAAAACGCCGGCAAACGTCAAGGAGTTGGCCAATCGATTGATACTCGTCCTCGACTCCATTCCGTGAACGGACGGAGTTGATTTGAACGGACGGCCATCACGACGTGGAGTATGCAGCCGCCGACCTGCGAAACGGAAAGTTAAATCTAGGAATGTGTTGGAACGTGTCTCCAAAACGGTGACGCAGTCGTAGCGGCGTTTGGTTCCGCAATAGGAAGCCCGCCGTTTCTGAGTCCGTGACCTCAAAGGGAAGATCAATACACTACAAGGCATGAGGGGGAGGGACTGGTGGAGGGAGCCCGAAGGGCGACCGGAACCAGTCCCTCCCCTTGGCGTTCGCAAAATGAAACGGACAACATGAGCAGGAGCAAACCAT
>JBDNGP010000288.1:0-21258 GCA_041689265.1 Verrucomicrobiota bacterium | reverse complement strand
AGCTCCCGCCATTGCGACGCCGGCTGGCGCCCTCGGTGGTATTGCCCAACGTCCGGCCTTCCCAAACATTATTGCCAGCGCTCAACCCGCCCAGATAACCCCGCGCGCTAACGTCAATCCGGCTGTTCGTCGAAATCGTCAGCGCATTCGTAACGTTCAACTCCAGACCAAACTGTGAAGTCAGGGTCCCCGGCGGATGTGCCAAACGCGCTGCGCTCAACAATTCGACGTTGCCGGCGACAATTCGCCCGCGTCGATCCGCGCGATCAAGCGCCGCATCCAAGGAATCAACCGTGGCACCATTACGGATGACCATTCGTCCGACGGTGATGACAGCCTGATAGGTCGCACCATTGGCGGCGACATCCGTCAGGCGGCCGCCCGCCGGATCGGTGAAAATGAAGGAGCCGATGTTGCCGATTACGCGGAAGCGCAGGGCGGAATTGCCGTTGAAGAAAATCTCCTGGCCCACGAGCGATCCCCGCTCGAACCGCGTGCTGCGATCGGCAAACGAGTTTTCTCCAAGATAGGTGGCGGTACCGCCGGCAAGGGAGAGTATGGGAGTGGCTGGGCTCAAATTATTCGTGCGGCCCGCGTCAACGATCAGATCATCCGGCTGGCCAGTCCGGCGCAGGTAAACGGTGCCAGGCGTTCCCACCGTGCCGCTACCCACTCCGCCAAAAGATTGGATGCCGTCGACTAACCCGTGTGAGGCGGTGCCGAAATACACTGCCACCCGCCCGCCGCCGCCGCCGCCCGCCTGACTGCCGGAGGTACCGCCGTTGGCGCGAATCTGGCCGATGCCGGAAATCGAGCTCGCCGCGATCTTGATCGCACCACCGCTACCACCACCACCGTAGGTCGGTCCATTCCCGCCGTTGGCCAGAATCTGTCCTTCAAGCTCGATGCTCCCGGCGCTGATCTTAACCAGTCCACCTCCGCTGCCTGCCGAACCCGAGTCCGAGCCGCCGCCGCTGCCCAGTTCATTTGGATCATGGAAATCGCCGTAGGTTGGATTCGAGTAGGCCTCCGCCGAGCCAAGGCCGCCGGTACCGCCGTAGCTGCCACCGTTGCGACGCAGGCTTCCACCTTGCGCCCGATTGCCCAGTGTGCGTCCCTCGTTGAAGGAATTTGGTGCCACTTGCCCACCCAGGTAACCTTTCGCGCTGACATCAATGCGGCTGCCCGCGTCGATGATCAGATTGGTCAGTACGAGTTCCAACCCGCGCGGCTCATTCACGCCGATGCCGGTGCCGGCGGCGTTGTGCGTCAGCACCGAGCCGTTGGTCAGGATCAGGGTGTGGAACTGCGCGAAGCCGCTGAAGCTCACGGTGCGGTTGTCGACCACCACCACCGGCGAGCCATCGCCGCCGTTGTTGGGATCAAGCCCCAGCGCGAGTTCGAAGCCGTCCGGCAACCCGTCGCCATCCGAGTCGGCGACCAGCGGATTCGTGGCCGGACCGCCAATTCCGTTGACCTCGGCGTGATCCGAACGACCGTCGCCGTCGGTGTCCGGCTTGCGCGGATCGGTGCCGCGCGTGGCCTCGTCGAGATTGGCCATTCCGTCGCCGTCGATGTCCGGATCATCGCGGTCTGGAATGCCGTCCAGATCGAGATCCTCCAACGTGCGTACCGTGACCGTCTTCGTCGCAGTTAGCCCGTCATTGTCCACCGCCTGCAAGATGAACTGTACGTCGTTGGTAAACGCGTTCATCAGGCTCAACGTCGCGCTCAACGATGGCGCGTTGGTGGAACTCACAAAGTCGAAAACGCCGCTCTCGACAAACAGCAACCGATCAAAGAGACGGATGTCGTCGTCACTCAGCGATTCGCGAACGCGCAGGCGGCGCAAATTGCCGTCCACGTCCGTCGCGGACACGATGAAGTTGGTCGTCGCAAACTGGACGATCTCGATCACGTCCGGGAATTCAAGGGTCGGCGGGAGGTTCGGTGTGAACGGATCGGTGCCGCGCAAGAGTTCATCCGCGTTGCTCACGCCGTCGCCGTCGCTGTCGAGATCGGCGGCGTAGATCGACATCGTTGCCGATGCCTCCGCGAGCAACACGTCGTTTGCGCCCAGGGCTTCGGCGCGGATGGTGACGTTGGTGCCGGTCAACGCGTTCAACAGCGGAACGGTGTAATGATTGGTAAACGGGGCGGAGGTGACCACGCGCAGCTCAACGCCATCGGCAAGGAAGCGCACCTTGCCCACGGTCAGCGAAGTCCAACCGGCCTCCAGTATCAGGTTCTGGCCTTCCACCACCGGCTGGCCGTTGGTCGGCCGCACGAGACGGAAATCACCCGTGCGGAAGGTGGTGCTCAAATCCGCGGCCAGGGAATTGCCGGCGAGATCCTTCAAGGCGGTCGCAACCGTCAGGCGATACTCGGCGTCCACCACAAGCGCGGCGGTGGGAGTCAGCAGAACCGTGGTCTGATTGGCCTGAAGAGCCACCTGCAACGGAACCGCAGCCCCGCCCGCCGTCGGCATCAAAGTAAAGTTGGCCGCCACGACGGTGTTCGTATCCAGTGCCTCGCTGAAGTTCAGCCGGATCACTGCCTGCGGATCCACGCCCGTCGCCCCATCGGTCGGCGTGATGGACACCAGCGTCGGCGCGGTCGTGTCAGGCAGCCGCAGCGTACGTGTGACCGCCGACGAGATATTCCCGGCTGAATCACGGGCGGTCACGGACAGCAGGACGGTGCCGCCGTCGATCGGAGTGTCATTGGGCACGACCAGATTAACGACCGTGATCCCGTTCGTGACCACCGGACTGAGCACGCTTTGCACCTGGCTGGTGAAGGCTCCGCTCGCCACCAGATCCACCTGGCTGACGCCAAAATTGTCATTCAACTGCAGCGTCACTGGCACGGTCTGCCCGCGGCTGATGACGGTCTGTGCGGCCGGGCTGTTGATCGCGAGGGTTGGCTTCGTGCCATCAACGATCGCCAACGTGAAGACCTGCTGGCCGCTCGACTGGCCGACATCGTCTTTCGCCTCGGCAAAGATCCGCACCTGGGAGCCGGGACCCGCGTCGGTGCTGACAAGGCCCTGCACGCGCAACTGACTTCCATTGGTGGTGACCAGGCCACCCGAGCCAATGCCGGCAACGATCGCCTTCAACTCGGAAATACCCGAGTCATCCGTGGCGGAAACGTCCACCGCGACAAACGTTCCGCTCGGCGCCGGGCCGCTTACGGGAGTGACGCGGGTGAACTGGACGGCCGGCGGCTGATTGGTCTGCACTGTGATGACAAGCTCCGCGAATGGACCGTCATTGCCATAGCGATCCGTCGCGATCGCACGGATGGTGGTCGAGCCGGTGAGCGGCAAGACGATGTTCTGACGATAGGGAAGGAGCGAAGTGGTGCCTGCGGGATTGAAATCTTTTGTGAACCGCACGCTGGCACCGGTCTCGGGAGTTTGCAGCAGCGTCTCCACGGGCACCGTGGAACCGGCGGCCGGCGCGCGGCCATCACCGATGCGCAGCGTGGCGATGTTCGGCCCGATGGTGTCGAGCGTCGCAAACGTGGCGATGTACGGTTCATTCGTGGAAACATTGCCCGCGATGTCCAGCACGTTGCTGACGGTGAGCGTGTAATTTGCGTTGGGCTTGAGCAGGTCGGCTGGAATGAAGCTGAGCACGCGGCCATCCACACCCACTGCGGCATTGCCCACCACGTCTCCCTGCGGCCCGGTCAGCTTGAAGCTGAAGCCGGCGGGCCGGATCGATTCGTTGAAACTCAGCCGAGGCACGCCGCGGACATCAATCTGAACGGCGCCGTTGGTCGGAAAGAGCGAGAGCAGCACCGGCGGGTCGTTGTCAGCCGTCTTGAACCGGGAAACAAAGGAGGTCACGAGCGAGCGCCCGACGAGATCCCGCGGTCCCGAGCCGATGATTCCTCCGTTCGCATTCTGCAAGTTACCCGCGACAACGATCACTTCGTAAATCTGTTCGCTGACCAACTGGGTAATGGGAGTGATCCGGATCAGGCGCGGCACGGAATTCGTCTGCAGCAACGCCAGCGTGGCGGGCACCTTCAGCCCCGTGGCCACCGAGCGGACGAACACACCATTGGTGGTGATGGAGGACGCCGCCAGCGCCTCGCTGAACAGCAATTCCACCCTGGTGTTGATCGGAATCTCCACCGCCGTTTCCGGAGGCGTTACACTGACCACGGTCGGGAACGCCTCGTCAAATCGCAGATCACCGAGGTCCAGCAGTTCGCCATTGCTCGAGAGGATGGCACTGGTCTTGACCAGGCCACCAAACGCCGCCGCCACGGCTTCGAGATCAAAGTTACCCAGCGGGATGCCCGTGAAAGTGAACCGGCCGTTGGCGTCGGTTCGATAGAACGCCCGGCCCGGATTGGCGCTCTGGGAATTGAACAGTATGAGAACGTCGATGCCCGGCACGGGCGGCACGCCATCCGCCCGGACCAGCCGTCCTGTGATCGCACCGCTGTCGCCGAGGTGCAGGGTCACTTCGTCCGTCTCTCCGCCCACACTGATATTTCCGTTTACTGAACTCGCCAGGGAAATGAGCGACGCACCCAGGCGATAATTGCCAACCGGAATATCCGCGAAGGCAAACCGACCATCCGCTCCGGATACGAAGACGACCTGCTGGCCGCTAAAGATGGGTGCCTGAATCGTGATCACGACCTCAGCGCCGGCGACGGGAGTGGAACCGTCACTGTCCACGACGATGCCGGCCACCGAGCCGACTCCGGGCAACCGCAGGGTCACGGGTGCGTTCGTGCCGGCCTGACCAACCACCCCGGTGCCGCTGACGCCGTTGCGCAATTCACCGCCGTTGCGCGAGATCGCCGTCACTTGATAGCTGGCCAGGAAGAGATCGTTGAAGACCACCATGCCGGCGGCATCGGTATCCTGTTGTTTGCCGGCGGCGGTAACCGTGACATTCAACGCCGGGGTAACACCATCCTCCCGGACCACCTTGACCGGGAGCGATCCCAGCGGGCGCAAAGCGATGTCCATCGACGCCACCAAGGTGCTAGCGCTGAGATTGCCGCTGGCAGACCCGGACGTGCCGCGACCGCCCTGCGCGACGGGCCGGTCCACTGCACTTACCGTAAAGTTTCCAACCGGCGATCCCGGAACAGAGTAACGCCCATCCGGCCCTGTGGTCACCGTGCGCGCCGGTGTCAACCCGTCCGAGAATCGAACCGTGACCTTGGCCCCGGGCGCGTAGTTCCGCCCATAGCTGTCGATCACATAGCCGTTGATCTCGCCGCGCGCGCCCTCGATCAACAAGACGTCCACCGTCTGGTCAGCAATGGAGACAGTGGCCGAACCGCGGGCATAGGCGCCCGTCACGGGGTCGGACGTCACGAGTGTGTAGGTGCCCAGCGGCACGCCGTCGAACCGGAACCGGCCGTCGAAATCGGTGGTGGCAAATCCCAGATTGCCCACGGAAACCTGCGCGCCCTCGACCGGGGTGGTTTGATCCAGCTTCACGAACCGGCCTGTGATGTTGCCGGTGGAGCCGAGCCGGAGAGTTACCGAGCCCGTTTGATTGGCCGCCACGGTCACGCCTCCGCGTGCGAAGACCCGGGTGGATGCTTCCGTATATTGAGAGCAGACCGCGTAACGGCCCTCCCAGAGATTGTTGAAGCGGACCTTGCCGTTGGCATCCGCAAAGAGCGCCACCCGGCCGTCGAACGGATAAGTGCCGTGCTCCAGTTCCACCTTCGCGCCGACGGCCGGCAGGCCATTGCCGCGCAGGACGGTGACCTCGACACTCGAATTCTTTGTCAGCAGCTGGACGTCAACCGAGTTCGTGATGCCCGCAGTCAGCCCGATGTAGCTCAAACCACGCAGACCGCTCACGTCGTCAATGGCTTCCACGCGGTAACCCCGTGCCGGCAGGGTAATCTGTGTATCGAAGAGGCCATTCGTGTCCGTCTGGATTTCGTAATCACCGGAGAAATCAATCTTCACGCGCACGCCAGCTCCGACCAGCGAGCCGTCGGGATTGAGGACCCGCCCCACGAGGCGTCCGTTGAAGTCCTGGAGCGGAGGGAATTTCAGCACCACGTTGGTCACATTGCGATCTATATCCGTGGTGAAGCCGCTCGCGCTGATGACAGTGGGATAGAATGGCGAGGCCGCCTGCACCGTCCACGGTCCCGTCAACAACTGCCCCGGGAAGATGAATAAACCGGTGGCCGGGTCCGAATCGCGCTCGCCCCGGATGGTGATCTTCGGTGCGCCGGAAATGTCAGGTCCCAGTCCGGTCAAACGAACCCGGGTGCCAATCGGCACTCCCTGATGATTGAGAACTTTCCCGGCCACGGTTCCCTCCGGCAGCATGCGGATGTTGGCCTCCGCCGACTGGCCGTCGAATTGGAGTTTCCCGGTCGTGAAGCCCCAGGTGACCGGGCGGAAATTGCGTTGCGACCCGTTGATCAATGGATCATCGGCGCCGACGAAGACCCGGATCGCCTCTTCGAACGCCGCCAGGATTTCATCCTCATTGCCCGACCGGATCTGTTCATTCAGTTTGTTGACGTCCAATTGCGGTGGCGAGGTGGCGTTCGCCGGCGCGCTCAGGGTGTAGTCGCCTAGTCCCAGATTCTCGAAGACGTAGTTGCCCTGACTGTCGGCGTCAGTCCAATAGAAGCCGCCCTGCACCGGAATGGCCACGCGGACGCCGCCGATCCCCTGACCATTCAGATTCGTCACCTTGCCAAATATGCGACCCGCCGAGCGGAGCTTGACCACGACGTAATTGTTCGCGCCGGCAATGACATTGACGGTGGCGGATCCCAATCTGGGGAAATCAATTCCCGCGGCGGGATTGCGCTCCAGACCGGCGCTGATCGTGCGACTGCCCACGGGCACGCCTTCGAGCGCAAAGTTGCCATTGGCGTCGGTCCGGACCAGGGCGAGACCACCCGCGACGAGCGCATTCGACGCCGGACGGCCATCCTCAAACTGCACCCGGCCAAAAAGCAGCGTCGTTGATTCGAGCGTGACGTTCACCACCGACAGCGTGTCCGGCATGACGGGATAGTTGCTGCGCAAACCTTTCCGGCGGCCATCGAAAGAAACGGCGACGACATCCCAGTTCTGTACCGGCAGTCCATCTGCCCGCCAATTGCCGTCGGCGTCGGCATCGACGATCCGCACCACGTTGTTCACCGTGCCGGAACCGGCATTGCCGATAATGACTCGGGCACCTCCGTGTGCCGTGAGACCGTCCGCTTCAAACACGGTCCCGCGCAGGCTGCCGCGCGGCGTGATGATCGACGGCACCGCGACGAGCAACGTCGCGACCTGACCCGGCGTATCCAGCAAGCCGGCCACCGTCCGCGAGCGCCGGTCCGAAGTCGTCGCATCCACCGTGTAAACTCCGAGCGGCACACCATAGAACGCAAAGCGTCCTTCGCGATCGGCGAAGATGCCCCGGCCCAGTTCGCGCGAGTCCGTGTCCGGAAACAGATTTATGGCTGCGCCCGGAATGGGGGTCGTTCCATCTGCTCCCACCACCTGGCCCACCACCGTCGCACGACCACGGAACCGCAAGGCAATGGGAACCGTCTGGCCTTCACGTCCTGAACCCAGCGTGACTGTGTCACGGACGACTGCGCGATCGAGTCCCTCCACCTTGGCAATCGCCTCCGGGATTGAGCCGGCCGCGAAAAGGCCCAGCAAGGTGTCACGCGTGGCGGCACTTGTCGCCAGTTGCAGGATGCGCTCCCGCTCGACCTTCCCATCAGCGGTATTTCCGGCGATCAACGTGAGTGCCTCATCGGACAGCCCGCTGGTGTCGGTCGCCGAAATCGAATAAGGGATGCCCGACATCACGAAATCGAAATCAAAGTTACCGCCCGCATCGGTGATCACCTGACTCACCCGCTTGACCCAGGCCGCGCAGTCCGCCGAACTGGCAATGTAAACACGGTCATACATCGTGAGCGTCACCGGGATGCCGGGGGCCGGCGCGCCATTCCCCTTCAACGCACGCCCACGGATCGCAACGCCACCTGTGAAAGGAACGTTTGCTGTGCCCGGAGTCATCGAGCGAATCGGCGTGGTCACCGTCGCGACCAGGTTGCCCCGGATGTCCGTGACGCCATCAATCGTCAGGGACCGTGGCCGGATCGCGCTGATCCCCTTCCGTAAATTCAGGTAGGCGACCCGCCCACCCGGCTGGACGGTGACCGAGTTGGCTCCATTGTCGCCGTCGACGGTATAGGCCAGCGGTTCCCCCGCGCTGTCCTGGGTCATAGGCTTGGAGAACACCACGGCGACAATCGTGCCGTAGTTGTAAAAGGCTGGACCAATGCACGGATTGGAAGGCCGGCCGGCGAGCACGGAGAGATCCTGTTCGACCGCCACCAACGAAGGCGGAAGTTCATTCCTCACCTGCACGGTGGGAGCCTGCGTGGAATCGATCGAGCCGTCCGACAACAGATCAATCCGGAGTGACTCGGTGGCATCGGACAGTGAGAAGAGATAGGTCGCATCCACGGGAGGATTCGCGACGATCCAGCGCAACTGACGCGCGTTGCCGTTGGTCGTTACCAGCAACACCGCCATGTCCCCGACCGGTGGCCCATTGGTGAACGTCCAGGCGAAGGTGGCGTTTGTTTCGGTCAGTGTGCTGGCCCATACGCCGTTGGTGCCTTGATAAACCAGGGCGTAAGGGCGGGAGCTGTTCGTGCTGACTGCACCCAGCTTGCCGTCACCGAAATCCACCCGCAACTGACCCGGCCCGGCGCTCGCCAGCACGAACTGCTGACCAAGCCCGGCGAGATCCGGCGCGCGATCGATGACCCTGGCAGTGCCATCCAGCCCATCGGCGGTTTCCAGCGCGGCCATCAACGCCTCACGCCACTCGCGGCCCGCGTTCGTCTCGCGCATGATTTGGTCAAAGCCCGCGCTCTCCTGACGGCCGCCCTGCCAGTCGCGCAAGAGGTCAGTCAACACTCGACTCATCGGATCGCCGTACTGAATTCGTTGACCAGCCTCGGCAAGGTCAAGCACGCGACGGGTGACGGTTGATTTGCCGACGCGCAAGGCCCCTGGCGGAACCTGACCCGCCGTGGCGATGCTGAGCGCCTGCCCGAGCACACGATTGGCGGCGAACAACAAATCCGGCGGCAGTCGATACACGAAGTCCGGCATCGCGATCGTATCCGGGGACAAGGCCACACCGCGTTCATCAACCCCCATGCTCAGCCGGAAGCGGCCCACCACGCTGTCGTCGCTGGTGGTCAGGTTTGAGAAACTGACGGAACCGGTCCGTAACGAACGCAGGCGGAAGGTCGCAGTCGCTGTTTGTCCCGGGAGAATGGTGCCGAGTTCGACAATCTGCTGAGTTTCATCTTCGAGGCGCGCGCCCGAGATCGAGTTCTTGTTCAAGGTCACGTGAACGAGGTTCGCCGGTGTGACACCCGTATTGAGCAACGTCACGCTCGCATCGTACGGCTCGCCGACGCGCACGGTGCGCGGATGCGAGAAAGCCATTGAAAACTTCGGATTGCGCACCAGCACCGCGCCCGCAGCCTTGCCCATCACCTTGACCGGGCCGGCAGCCAGACCATCCATGTCCGCCTCCAGATCGAGGTTCATCACGTGCAACCCTTCCTGCAAACCTTCGACCAGGAATTCCGCACGCCCGGCTTCGCCTGGACGCAACCGTGGCACATCGTCAGCAGTCCCGACTTCGCCGTCCGGACCCGGCTGCACGATCTGCTGAATCTGTTTGATGATCTTGTCCGGACCGATGCGGGCGAACCGCAGCGGGTCATCTCCCGGCGTCGCGTAGGCGGTCGCCAACACCTGATCGGGACCGGGAGGGAGATTCAGCTTGGCGTTGATGTTGTAAACACTGAGACCTGAGCCCCGGGGGGCGGCGTTCTCCGTGAAGATCTGCACGCTGAAAAACTGGTTGAGGAATCCGATGTTGCCGGGGATGACCATGAGCGCCGGGATGGGTGGCACGCGCAAGCCAAGCGACTCGGGCGCCTCTGGATCGACAACCTGGAAATTGATGCCCTGGATCTCGATATTGAGCTGCGCCACTTCAAACTCGGGCGGCAACTGCGTGGTCGACGCAATCTGCCGGTTGAAGACGGCCGCCGCCGCGAGCTTCTCTTCCAACTCTGCAGCTGGAATCAGTTCGGTGGATTCCGTGAACCTCGGAGCCACCACCGGAAACAAGACCGGGATTGTCTTGCCATCTAAAACAAATGCCGCCTCGAATTCGACAACGCGGAAGTTCGATTCATCGATGAAGATGCCCTTGCCGACGATTTCCTCGTACGTGAGCGGTCGCGTGGTGACACGCGAGACCAACACCTCGTCAAACACCCGCACCGGCACGATCGAAGGCGAGCCTTCCATGCGAGTTTCCCCCGTGACCGCATCCACCAACCGGATACCGGTTAATTGATAATCCCCCACGAGATTCAACGACGGGAAAAGCATCGGCTGATTCACCTGACTGACCATGCGACGTGGTTCCGGAAAACCGGGCCCGCGCAGAAACGCCTCAACATACGCCCCGTCCGCCAGCGCCTGCGTCGCCTCACCCCCCGTGAGTGAAACCAGCACCGACCCCGCAATCCCCTTCGGCACCGCCACCGCCGCCGGAGATACCTGAAGACCGGTGCCGTTGACCCGGTATTCGAGGGTGGTGAGGGGTTCGGCATTGGAATCTTCTCCTTTGACCGAACCGAGCATTGCCACGACAAGGAAAACTTGGCTCAGCAACCATCCGTATTTTCCTTTTCGCAGCATGTCTTTGAGATATGGATTCATGGAATCTGAAACTCCTCCGGGTTGGACTGAAAATTACGACCGGCACGATCAAAGCCCGTACCGAGCCGTAGATATCTTGCTCCTTTTTTGGCACCCCTCAACGACTGCCAGGCGATATCTCCGAGGATCAGGGAACCGGTCTCGACGGCGCTCATACCACTCGGAGCCTTTGCCACCTGTTGGATAAACGGATTAGCCAACTCGTAAACATCATCCCCAAAGCGTTGCACAAACGTCACGTTGGATAACTGGCCTTTTTCGAACAAAAATAGCATTTCCGTATCGGTTGCAAAGGGGCTAAGGACACCTTCCGCGTCGGCAAGTCTTCCGCTCTCACTCACGAATTTGCGAGCAACTGCGCTTTCTATCTTCGCGGCCAGGGTTTTTCCAGACATATTCGAGACGTCAACGATAATCTTCCTTCCCTCGTCGATAGCCCGCAAAACCTCCCCACTGAAAGCTCCACGAAGTCCTGGATTCATGAGATGCCGACCGCCGATAATGTTGGCAGTATTTACGAAAGACCCAGGATCGAGTGCATGGGCCAAATCGTCGGCCACCTCATAACTCTTCTTCCCATCAAGGCCGAGTACCAAAGGTTTGGCAGCATCAATATCATCCAGCCCATGGAATCTCCCCGCGAATTTACCGACCCGTTCGGCAAGCAACGGGGTCATGTTATCGATATCTGCGGCGGCTCCAGCCCGTTCCAACCAAGTTACATCACTGATTTCGTTCGCCGATCGACTCAGGAAACTTGGCTTGATTACCGCCGAGGCTTCTTGTCCAGAACGTCCGACCAGGCGTGCCGCACGTCCCATTAGTGCGGTGAAATAGTTCAACCCGCTTGGGTCACGGTAGCCCACCGGATTGTTCCCCATGCCCGCATAAAGGTTGACGCTGTCTTCGTAGCCCAGTGGATCGGGCTCCAGGAACATCCCTGAAAACGGATCGTAAAACCGCGCGCGCAAATAGATCAGCCCCGTGTCGTAATCAAAATACTGTCCATGAAACAGGAAAGAAGATCCCACCGAGCTGCGGGCAACGGACGACGCGCCCGTTTCGGGAGCCGGTTGCGCGGAATAGAAAATGGTGCCCGGCTCGTCCACGAGCATGAAGTCAATCTTCTCCTGCTCATTCAGGTTTCCCCATTCGTCCATCACCGTGCCGTCATTGAAAGTAACGGTCACCGGCCCCGGCAGTCCGACACCACCCGCGACGGAAACTATTTCCTGGTCAGACAGGGCACGGCTGAAAATCGTCACCTCGTCAATGCGTCCATTGAAGAAAAGCGAGCTTCCTTCGCGACTGCCAAACTTGAGCGTGGCGGAAGAGCTGAGGCTGACTGTCTGGCTGCCGACGGCGACCGCAACACCATTGGTGAACAGGGTGAATTGATCTCCCTGTCGGCGGGCCGCAATTTGAATCCAGGTGTTTGTCGGGAAATTCAGCGGGGCCGAGGTCTCGATCAAAGACGTTGCTCCCGCGCCATTTCCCAGCAGCAGCCGGAGCCGCTGATCCTGACGCTTTTCCAAAGACCAGCCGGTGCTGGCGGACTGCGACCATTTTTCAACCAGCACCTGTTCGCCGCCGGTGGTGTTGAAGTTCACCCAGCTGGAAACCGTAAAATCACCGGACCCAAAATTGACCGCCGAGGTGTTTGTGATCTCGACATAGGCACCCGCACCATTGAGCGCGAAAGCCTGTTGTATGAGCCCTCCGGCAAGCGTCGCTCCGCCCCGGAGGGCACCGTTGTTGCCGGACGCCACGTCGGAAACGCTCAAGTCCGCAGGCCACCAGCCCAACACGCCGGTCGGAGTGGTTGGAAGAGCCTGCGACGGCGTGAATCTAAACACCGAGAACGGCGCATGCCCTTCGAAGGAAGAAAGGAATTCAACCGTGCCCGCGATGTCACCCGAGTTGACGGAGACTTTGAGAACATCATCTCCAACCAACGTTGGCACGGGAACGATTCCCTCGCCTTCGCCCGGATCAATCAACGGGGCAAGCACCGATTCGGACAACGCGACGATAAGCGATCCGCCGTCGCCGGCAAACACGCTCTGCAACACGGGTGACCGCACGTCCTCCTGTTCCAAAGAAGGCTGACCGAACGTATCATACCACGCGCGTTCAACCACGTCCCCGTTCTCATCAACCACCGCAATCACGGATTCGACGGCATCGCGGAGGTAGTAAAAACGATTCGTCTGGCCGCTGATTGAGTTGTAGAAGTCCGCCGCTTCTGGCGCGTCGCTCGTCCCGTAGAAATAGCGGCCCATCAAGAACGGCGATCCCGACGCCAGATCATATTCTTCGAGCAATCGACCGGCACTGTCGTAGACAAAATGACGGTGATCCAAAACTACTGGTCCATTGCTGACTTGGCGGCGATATCGCAGACCGTCCGGTTGGTAAAAATTTTCCTCCAGCGTGCCGTCATCCCGCAATACGCGGATCAGGTTCCCATTGCCATTGTGGACGAGGCTGGCGGAATCGGGGGAAGGCTGAGCGGAATACTTGGGACGCACGGATAAGGCGGCAACCTGAACATTGCCTCTGGGATCGGCAGGGGACCGATCAAAACCATCTACGCTGCCCGGCAGCAGGAAGGCGTCATGGTTGGCCCAACTGGACGCAAACGGTGGAGGTGAAAGACCAAGATTTGTGTTTGCGACCGAAGTGAGATAGTCCAAGCCGCCCGAGTGGTAGAGGTAGTCGCGGCGGTAGAGCGGTTGCTCGACGACCACCGCCGAAGACGGGAGAGCGCCAATTTGGGCGCTGCTGACGCGTTCCCCCTGGTCATACGAGAAACTGTCCGCCCTCCCCCCTCGGTGAAGAAACTGGCGGATTTCAAGATTGTTCGCCGCGTCATACTGGTAACGCATGTGGACAAGCACCTTTCCGTCGGCGGTTTTTGTGGCACGGGACGCAACCAATCTGCCGCGGACATCGTACCGATTGGCAATGCTTACAGGCCCCAGTTCAACCGCCTTGGGCTGACTGTTGCCCTGCCACGAGGTGGCGCGGACAAAGGTTCCGGACTGATCGCCAACTCCGGTCAAACGTCCCGAATCATCCCGGGACTCCGTGACGATGCTTCCGGAGGGATACAGGACCGTTTTGCGTGTCCGGTCTTCGTAATACTCGTATCCAACGACAAAGCTTGTTCCATCCTCCTGAAAGGTCGCACTCAGCAATGGACCGGCCAGATCATACTCAAACGTCGCGGTGTTTTCCGTTCCTTCGTCCTGCTGATATTTGCTGACGCGCAACCGGTCTTGGGCATCAAAGCTTCGTGTCTCGGCATAAGCGGTTGATTGATATGAAACGTCACGTTCCGTTATTCTTTGCTTCAAGTCGTAGACCATCGTGATTTCCCCTCCGGGGATGGACAACGTCTGAGGTTGAAGACGCGAATCGAAGCTGCCGTAGGTCAGCAAAGCACCGTCGCGCTGTGTCGCCGATTCCAGACGAATGTTCTGGTCGTAAGATTTCTGGGCCCCCGCGTCAGGATCACCGGAATAGGTCGCGTGCCGCAACTCGTCGAATTCGTGGCGCAATTCCATTCCGTCGGCCCGCTTACGAAGCAACAGCTCGCCTTTTGCAGAATAGTCCAACTCCGTAATGTTGGTACGGGCATTGATGATTTGTTCGAATTTGCCATCCGCCCGGGTGGTATATTTGTAAACGGTTCCAAGGTCGTCCCGGTATGACTTTGGATTGTCGAGAGTGTCGAACTCGAAGAAGTCGTGGAAGGTGGCTCCGTCTTCCAATCGCTCCACCTCCCGGACCATTCCATTGCCGTCAGGCGAGAAGTTTTCGGTCAGGATGGCCGATGTGCGGCTGAGAAGATGCCCGGCCGCATTCCAGCTTCTACGAAGAGTCATACGGGGTCCAATTTCAGCAACCGAGTTCTGATCGTAAACGTAACTGTAAACCGGATTGATGGTGGTGCCGGCGATGGTGAAGGACACCGGCCTGCCCAGCTCGTCCACTTCGTCGAAGCTCATCTGTTTGGCCAGTCCAAATTCATCGTCGGACAAGGTTTCAGATTTGGGCTGCCCTTCGCGAAAGTAGGTAAATTCGCTCAATTCGTCCTTGTCTCCCACGTGCCGGGTTATGGCTATCGGTCGGTCCAATCCGTCATAAACTGTGCTCTGAACAAGGTCCCCCCCTTTGCGGATCTCGGTCGTGTTGCCATTTAGGTCCACGGTGAATTCCTCGACGTATTCTCCGGTCGTCCGGCGGAGCAGATTGCCGCGGTCATCAAATTCGTGCGTTTGAACGGTTCCTTGCGGCATCGTCATGGACTTGACCCGGGACATTTCATCGGGGGTGAACTTGTACTCCAAGCTTTCCATGGCGCCGTTTACTTCCAGTCCCTCCGTGACGCTCTGGGTCATGAATCCCTTTTCGTCAAACTCTGATCGGAGGATGGGCGTCCTTCCGTCGCCGAGAAACTGTTGCTGGAAAACCGGCCGGCCTTGCTCATCGTAACCGGTCAGCTGTTTCAACTCACCGCGCGAGGTTTCAACAGATTGCAGTTTGCGGTTGTGTTTCGTCAGCGTCGGGAGCCCCGCCGGAAGCTCCACCTCCGAAGGTTTGCCCATCTGCGACGCGTACCCGCCGTCGTAGTAAAATTCATAGGTGCTCTCACCGGAAACGCTTCTCTGGACAAACCCGGTGTTGTCGAAATACGCGGTGGTGGTGCCGACTCCGCGGCTGTCGATTTCACCGACAAGCTGTCCCTTGTCATTGTGAGTGAAGTCATCGCGCCCAGCCGTCCCGTGAATAATCGACTTCGTTTCCCGACCATCTGCCCGCAACACATGTGTAATCGTCAATCCGTTCGCATTTTTTTGAGCACCAGATTTCAGGTTGTAGCGCGGATCAAAATTAAACTCCAACGTGTAGCCCTCACCTCCGCGCGATCCCGGATCAACGCTGTGCCGGATCAAATTCCCGCGCGACCGAAAATTGGGGTT
This sequence comes from Verrucomicrobiota bacterium, assembly GCA_041689265.1. GTDB lineage: Bacteria > Verrucomicrobiota > Verrucomicrobiia > Limisphaerales > RI-55 > JBDNGP01. The sequence continues at coordinate 5,478 of JBDNGP010000288.1, read as the reverse complement.
ACCGGAATCATACGTCATTGCCTCGGAATTGCCCTCGGGATGACCGATCGATTTGATCAGACCGTTATCGTCATAAACGGGTTGGGACACGGCGGCCGCCCCTTTGGAGCCGGATGATTTGACCGAACTGAGATGGCCCATCTTGTCGAATTGGAACTCGGCCTTGCTGCTGTCGGCCAGGTCGGCCGAGCTAACCTGGTTTTCCAGACTCGCCGCTGTGTTTTCGAGCGGTACGTTGACCCCCACGGACCCTCCAAAGCCCGTTCCAGTTTGGACAACCATTTTACCCTTGGAGTTTTCAACTGAATTCGCGGTGAACAACGGGCTCCCCTGGCCAGTGACTTTCACTCCGGCAAACCGGCAGTTAATATAAGTGTAGTGGGTCTGCGCCCGTCCACTAAAGCCTTCGTTTTCTCCATCCACCTTAACTCCATCCCGCCGGATCATGAATCCGTCGCCATCATATGCGTACAACACGTCCGCATCCGGGTTCTTGGCATGGTTACGCAGGCGGCGAACCTTCCCGTCCCAACGGCTGTTGGTTGTCAATTCGTCCAAGTCCTCGCGAAAATCGGGATCTCCAGCCATCCGATAGTGGCCAAACTCAACGTAACGGGCGGAGGAGACGGACCGGTCATCGATGCGCACCAACCAACCGTTGCGGTCATACTCAAGCTCATGGCGGTTGAGCGGAAACCGGTCGATGATCATTTCCAGCCGACCGTTTCCCGCGTAACGATAGCGCGTCCCGCCCGGCGTCAGACGTTCGAAGCGGCCATCCTTCAGCTTGACCAGCAGATCAAAGATTCCCTGTCCCTTGGCAGGCAAATAATAATCCGATGCGAGACCAGCGTATTTGAAATCCGCCACCAGCGGATCTGATGCATATTCCGGCGGCATGTTGGTGCTGACCCAGCGGAAGCGCAGAACCTTGCCCATGCCAGTGTTGAACAGCACATCCTGGCTTCCGGCAATGTCACTGTCTGCCCGCGTCCCTCTCAGGATCACCGGCATCTGAAGTCCCAACGGAAAAGAAAGGGGATCAAGTTCCGTGAGGCGCTGGTTATAATTGAAGTCCCATCCGACGCCAAAAGGGCCTTCGTACGAGTCCTGATTGCCGATTGCACGTTCGATCACGATGGGCATACGCGGACTGGGGAGTGTCATGTCCGTCGCCTCAGTTCGCACCTCGCCACTATGGGCAGCGATCATTCCATACGTGGCTGGAAGCGCCACGTATCCTCCGGCGGGAGGCGGATTGTCTCCCATGATATAAGGATGAAACAGGGTGATCGCCTGCTCGGACGCAACCGGCAGAAGCAGTTTGCGTTTTTCATCCACCCGGGCCGCAAACAATCCGATCACCTGATTGGCCGACTGGCTTGAATCGATGAATGCCCGAAGGCCGGCACCGCTGTGGAGAATCTCCCGGTCAACGATTCCCAGAAGGCGCTGATGTTCCGCCGCAGAGAGGGTTTCATTGGCCAGCATCGCAAACGGCCGGGACAGATAACGATTGTAGTAAACGCTGCGCGGATCATCGCTCATCCGCCAGGCGGTCAACGCACGAATGGGTGCGCCGCAATCCGGGCGCGGGCGTTGCCCGATGGCATCCTGGGCCGCAGTCGAGATCGCACGGACTGGAGCGAACCCGAACCCAAAATTGGAAAGCGGCCGCCCGGCGTGATTCACCGACTCGAGCCCGAGTTCGATGGTTTTCCCGCTGGCACCGGGAGCTTCGACCCAAACATGGAAGTGCGATGCGGGAAGCGGCGGATCAAGGTCCGAGGGAATGTTCAGTTCCGGGCGGCCCTTCGCGCGAGCCGGGGGAATTGCAAAAGCGGTGCGCCGGGTGATCATCAACGCGGATAATTCTGGAGCGCTCAAATTCTTCACCGTGGCGGGATTCACTACGGTGGAGCTGGCGGGGAAATTGACGAAGCGCATCACGGGTGCGGTTTGAATCAGCACATCACGAGCCCCGTCTGCGACCGCCCGGTAACCATACGTCGAATTGCCCAGGCTGCGGCTTCCGGCACCGGCTTCTGGAATGAACCCTATGATCGACGGGTGAGCCAACCCGGGGGGCACGTCGGTAATCCCAAACTTGGTAGAATCGAGCAGTAACAAATGCTTCGATCCCGCGACCTCCAACAAGCCGTCTTCCCGCAGGCGGACGGACTGCATGGCACCGCCCAGGGTCTCCGATGAAATGGCGATCTTGTTGATCAATTTCGGAGCTCTCGGCAGCGAGACATCAATTACCGCCAGTTTCTGTAATTCGTCCGAGTCCGGTTGCAGCGAAACCAGCGCCACCATTGGCTGATAGGACACACCATTGGTTATAATAGTGAGTGAAGGGATTAGGGTGACCCATCGGGGATAGGCGTTCGCGTCAAACGGGAACGCTGAATCGGTGGGGTCGGCCGTCGCGAGATTGAAACCCAAAGTACGATACGAGGGCCGGAGCTGTCCGCCCAAAGTTCCGCTTACATCCCGGGCCAGCCCTCGGGTCACGGTGATTCCAATCAGTTGACCGCCTCCAATGGGATCAAAATCCAGGATCTTCTGAGTGGTTCCGCCGAGCACATAGGCAAACTTCTTGCCGAAGAATTCAGCAGGCGGGTATTCGGGAAATGGGACAACTTCCATTTCACCGTCTATTTCATCGACATAGTCCCCGTCTCCATTGAGGTCCTTTCCGTCACGGCCTGCGCGAGCACCCTGAACACCGGTCTCGCCATAACCAATGATCAATTCCTGAAGGTTGACCAGTCCCAATTGCTGGATGTCCGCGCCAAACTCCTGATAAATTAGGTGGGGTGGCGACCAACGAACCTTGGTCACCGCTGATCCAACCCGGAAGCTGACGATCGGTGAGGCCAACGGCAAGGGATCCGACGGATCACCCACGTTGAACACATTGAGATACTGGCCTTTGGATGTCACGTTGCCCAGCGTATCAATCCGGGTGTCCAGATCCCCGCCTACCACCACCACCAGGTCGTTTGTCTCGGCCGGCGCGTTTCGGGTCCTGCGATATGCAAATTGCGGAATGACCACAAGGTCACGCGGCTGACCCGGCAGACGGGTCCGGGACAACAGCTTCGGATTGGAAGGATCCTTGATGCCGTAGCTCAAGAGCGACGCCTCGGAGGTATTGCCCTCAATCACGTACAGAGTCTCCCCTTGAATGGCGGCACCCCTGCCATTCTCAACGAACGGAAACAGCGGCTGCACCCGTGTCGGAGAAGTTCGAAAGCGCAGCCGGAAACTATCGGCTTCCGGCGTGCTCGGGCGCTGGTCGATGGGCTGACCGGCCAGATCCCGTACGGCCTGGGCCGTCAGTGTCAGCGAATATTCCTGATCCGGTTCCAGTCCGGCGTAATTTAGCACCAGCGACTTTTGACCCACAGCAAGTATTACCACAGGCTTGGGACCGGCAGTCGGCCCGTTCAAAACAATTCCGTCGCCGGACATCTCGATTCGTCGATCAATCGGCTTGTTAAAGAGAATTTTAATGTCACCCGAAGCGTCGAGATAGCCGCCTTCCGGAGGAAAAGTAGAAATGACTATCGGACCATGAACGTCATTGGTGTCCGGCTTGGGGAGATCAACGTCCAAAACCGGTGGAATCACACCGCTGAAATTGATCGGATAAAGCGTCTGCTGGCCGTCAACCTTGATCCTGAGCTCCGCTTGCAACGGTTGAGATGCCCTTACGATACCCCGCCATTGACGGGTAAAGCCATTGTTGACCACGGTCACATCGCTCACCGTCACGTCCGACAATAGAACGGTCGTTCCTCCGGTCAGGTTGGTGGCACCAATAAAAGGCACAAGGATTTCAGGAGCCGCGCCGGGACCACGAAATGCGCTGATTAGCACCTCACAATCCTGATCCGGGGCCGGATACTGGGGAGCGTGCGATATGTTGACGTGAAGCTGCGCTTCCGCCGCGTTGGGCTCATGAAAAATGAGGGGCTTGAACACCGCGCCAGCCAAACTGATGTCCGAGGCGGCCCTAACCTCCACCGCCGGACGATCCGAGTAGGCCGGATGGGTCGCCATCACGAGATACTTTGGCCCGCCCTGCGGGGCGACCATCAGATAGCTGCCGTCGGCATCGCTCGTGGCGTGAACATTACCCGGCTGCAATCTGCCCGGTGCTGCGGTCGGTGGATTGTCAACCGTCCGGAGCACGACAAACGCGCCCGGAACGGGATTTACAATCAGTGCGCTGTTGAATGACTCCGTAAGCGACGAGGCAACGCCCTGGCTGAACTCATCGATTGCTCCGGTCGCAGGCGTGGGCGCATCAGTCGGGAGAAACTGGGTGACACCTTTGATCACCACCGGCCGTGACCCCACGATCAGGGGCATGATTACATACTCGGTGACCAACGGAGTGACCAGACCAATAGTCAGGCTCGGGATAAAACCGATGGCGGTGAGCAGGGTTCCGATACTGGGATCTCCCGCGCCGCTCAATCTGATTCCCTGCACCTGCGGCAGTGACACCGGAAAAGCACCCACATCCGAGGGTTCGAAGACCATCTGGTCAAGCACCTCAAATGTGGTGCCACCCTGACTATCCCGAACCCTTGCCAACACAGCCGCCACATCGGATGGCGACTCGTTCGTCGGATAACCCAATTGTGCCAGATTTACAGGAAAGCTTATCTGCATCGGCTCACGCGGCGAGGTACCCTCCACTTCGACCTTCATGGCACCACCCGCAATTGTGGCGGCTTCCGGAGCGACCCCTCCGGTCAATTGTAGCAACTGCGCCGTCGAAATCGGTTTGATGCGGAACTTTGTTCTCGTTGGAACAGCTTCAGGCTGGATGTAAACCTGCACAGGTCCGCCGTCAGATTGTGCTTCGAGGATGCCGCCCTGGGGGTAGAGGCCGACGAAGCCATCATCGAACTCCTGCCGGCTGACGGGGACGTAAACCCGCGTGCCGTTGAGGTTGACGAAGGTGGCGCTGATGAAGTCTTCCTCGGTCCCGCTGATAAAGCTGCTGAAGCTGCCGTCGAGTTTGCTCAACACGGTCTGCGTCTCTCCGGTGCTTTCGTTCACCAGGATCACGGGCACGTCCGGATCGGCGACGCCGGGCTGGCCATGCACGACGATGGCAAAGGGATCCTCGCCCGGTTCGAACGCGGGGATGTCATCGAGGATCGCAGCGGGAACATTCGTGGCGCCGGGTTCGTAGATGACGAGTTGCGCGGTCGCGATGCGCGCGCTCAATGGAACGGTCGTGAAGCTGAACTCGGTCTGGCCTTCAATGGGCAGTCCGCCGGGATCAGCGATGGTGCCGGCGAGTCGGACGCGATACACGGTGTTGGCGTCAAGGTCGGTGGCGGGGCTGAGCGTGGCGATCGTGTTCTTGAGGTTCAGGCTCAATGCGGCGGGAACAATCACGTCGCCGGGCGCGAGCAGCTGGATGGCACCGCCGATCACGGTGCCGGGGTT
>JBDNGP010000287.1:0-20808 GCA_041689265.1 Verrucomicrobiota bacterium | reverse complement strand
CCCGAACCGCCCCCGCGGGGGCGGTTGGGGAAGAAGGCAAAGCCGGCGACAAAGCCGCCTTTACCCAAAACTAAAAACCTGATAAACCAACCCACAACAAAACAAGAGAATCTCAGCTCCAAGAAACTCAGTACACTTCAGGCGGCACCAAGGAGGATAAGCCAGAATTCGTTCAAGTGATAATTGAGTCTCTGCTTGCGCTGTTCGTTGTCGTTCCGATTACAATATAGGCATGTTCCTGCTGCTTCTTGATCCGCTAGCCTTTCCTAGGGATTTGCCGAAATCACTGAGCGATAGACCCACTGATGGTGGCGACAGTTCTAATCTAATTATTGACGTTGATCTGGTTGATAACCTGCGGTGAGTTGAGCAGTGCCGGATTAAACCCGCCCCCGTAACTCGCGGATTCAGGTCTGTCGTTAAAGTACCTCTGAACTTTGCCGTCGATCAGGACGACGTAAGACCAAACCCCACCGATTTTTGTGTCGTAGGCGTAGTTCCATTCGTAGCCCAGCAACTCTGCTCCACCATCTGCCGCAACCTGCTTGGGCTTTCCCAACGCTTTAAAAACCTCTTGTTTTGTCATTCCCACCGAGATCCTTGAGAAATCAGGAGGAGAATACCTGAATGCGGTACAACCCGCGATTAAGGAGAGAATCAAGACGCAAGCAAAAGGTGAGGCAAGTCGTTTTCCGTTCATGGAACAGTGATGTTTAATTGAAGCGGGGTTCTTAAACCAGGAGGGGAAAGATTCGCAGGTTTTCCGTTTACCCCGCTAAGCCACGCAAAAATGTCAGCACAGATAAAACACCGGTCCGGCAGTCGGTCAATACCAGATTTGTCAGGTTCCAGCTCCAATCTGACGTACCATCACCGCAAAGTTAGCCGTGTCTAACTTTTCTACTTGACCCAATGTTTTTACTCACTAGTTTACGCTCCGTGGTGTGGGCTGTGGTCCCCTCCGTATTATTGATATGCAAACTGCGCCCAAAAAATCGAACTCGCCGGAAGTCGTGCCGATGAGTCCCGTCGCGCCGGTCACCGATCCGGCGGAGCGTCCGATCGAGGTGCATGATTTGACGGTGGCGTATCACAAAAAACCCGTGCTCTGGGGCATCGATCTGGAGATTCCCAAGGGAAAGCTGGTCGGGATCATCGGGCCGAATGGCGCGGGCAAATCGACATTGATAAAGTCAATCATGGGATTGCTGCCGTTGAGCAGCGGTTGGGTGAAGATTTTTGGCGAGCCGTTTAAGAAGAATTTGAAACGGGTGGGCTACGTGCCCCAACGAGAATCGGTCGACTGGGATTTTCCCGTGAGCGTGATGGACGTGGTGTTGATGGGGCGCTACGGGAAGCTCGGCCTGTTCCGTCGGCCGGGGAAGAAGGACAGGGAGATCGCCCGCGAGTGTCTGGAGAAAGTGAAGATGCTGCCGTACGCGAACCGGCAGATCGCAAATCTCAGCGGCGGTCAACAGCAACGTGTTTTCCTGGCGCGCGCGCTGGCCCAGGAAAGCGATCTTTACCTGATGGACGAACCGTTCGCGGGTGTCGATGCCGCGACGGAATCGGCGATCATGGACATCATGCACGAACTGAAAGATCGCGGGAAAACGTTGATCGTCGTGCATCACGATTTGCCGACGGCCCGCAATTATTTCGACATGCTGATTCTGTTGAACATGCGGCTCGTCGCGTTCGGTCCCACGGAGGAAGTGTTCAACTACGAGCTGCTTCAGAAAACATATGGCGGTCGCCTGACAATTCTTTCCGAAGTGGCGGACGCCGTGCGCCGGAAGGAGATTTAAGTGCCATGCCGCGCTTTCTGAAAATTTCGTTGCCCGCGTTGTTTCTATTGTTCGCTGCATCGTCGGCACATGCGGCGAAGATCGGCGACATCACGGACACTAACGTGTGGGATCAGATGTTCCGCTTTTTCAGCCTGAGAGATCCGTCGTTGCGCGCCGTGTTGCTCGGTTCCGTTCTTCTCGGCGTCTCCTGCGGGTTGCTCGGTTGTTTCATCGTCGTTCGCAAGATGTCGCTGATGGGGGATGCTCTTTCGCACGCGGTGCTTCCCGGCGTTGCGCTCGGATTTCTTTGGAACATGACGAAAGATCCGATCGCAATTTTCATCGGCGCAACGATCGCCGGTTTGCTCGGGACAATGGTTGTTTATGCGATCACGCATACGACGCGATTGAAGGAAGACTCAGCGCTCGGCCTCGTACTCGCGTCATTTTATGCCGTCGGGATTTGCCTGCTAAAACGCATTGAAAGTTTGGCTGGCGGAAACAAAAGCGGGATCGACAAATTCCTGTTTGGTCAGGCCGCCGCGCTTAGTCAGGACGATTTGATTTTGATGAGCGTCATCACCGGCGTGGTGCTGATCGGTGTCGGTCTCTTTTACAAGGAGTTGCTCGTTTGCAGTTTTGACGTGGGATTCGCCCGTGCGTGCGGATTGCCGACGCGGTTGTTGCATCACGGCCTGATGCTATTGCTCGCGTTCTCCGTGGTGATTTCACTTCAAGCGGTTGGCGTCGTTTTGGTTTCCGCGATGTTGATCACGCCCGCTGCCGCCGCGTATTTGTTAACGGACCGGATGCATCGAATGTTGTTGCTCGCGGCAATCTTCGGAGTGACGTCCGGCGTGCTGGGAGCGTTCTTTTCGTTTCTCGGAAACAGTTTGCCAACGGGGCCGTTCATGGTTTTGGCGGCGAGCACCGTATTCGGGATGGCGTTCCTGTTTGGTCCACGTCACGGCACGTTGGCGCGTTGGTGGCGTCAGCGTTCGCGAACGAACCGGGTCGAACGCGAGAACACGTTGAAGGCGATCTTTCACGTGATCGAGGCGCGTGGTTTCAAGGGCGAAGGGGTATCAATGGAAGAGCTTGCTGCGCGTCGTCGGGAGACACTGGACGAAGCTCGTGATCGTGTGCGCGAATTGAAACGAAACGGTCTGGCGACCTACGACGTTGCGGGCGAAGCGACCTACCTGACGCCCGAGGGCTGGCAGCGGGCGCGGGCGATCGTGCGTAATCACAGACTCTGGGAATTGTATCTGACCAGCGAGGCGAACATCGCGCCGGACCACGTGCATGAAGACGCTGAGGAGATCGAACACGTCCTGGGCGAGGCGGTCGTTCTCCAGCTGGAGAAAGGGCTGCACTACGCCACCCGCGATCCGCACGGGAAAATCATCCCGAGCAGCGCGGAGATTTATCAGCCCGAAGCCGGAAGCCCGCGTGACGAAGCGGTGGGGTACGGTAAACGAACATGAACGAAATCATTCCGCCATTCAATTTTCAGGAAGTGATCGTGGAACCGTGGACGATCCTCGGCAGCGAGCACGTTTGGGTGGTGCTCATGGGCTTTCTCGTGACGGCGACGTGCGGTTCGATCGGAGTCTATCTGATCTTGCGGCGGATGGCGCTGGTCGGTGACGCGATCAGTCACAGTGTGTTGCCCGGCCTAGCGGTAGCATTCCTCGCCGCGAGTTTGGTGGCAGGGTCCGGTGCGGCGGCAGGCGGACAAATGGTGGAAGCGGCAGCGACCGGGGCGCATCACAATTTTCGCAATCCGACGCTGATGTTTTTCGGGGCGCTGGCGGCGGGAATTCTTACCACGATGTTGATCGAGGTGATTCACAAGAAATCGCGGGTGAAACAGGACGCAGCGATCGGGATCACATTCTCCAGCCTGTTCGCAATTGGTGTCATCTTGATCAGCGTGTTCGCGGACAAAGTGGATCTTGACGCGGACTGCGTGCTCTACGGTGAGATCGGGCAGGTGGCGCCGTTCTTCTCGCCGATGGTCGAGGTGGGAGGCGTAGGAATCGGAACATGGCCGGTCGTGCGGATGGGGACTGTCGCCCTGCTCACGGGGCTGGTGATCGTCTTTTTTTACAAGGAACTGCTGGTGAGTTCATTCGACTCCGGTCTCGCGGCGTCGTTGGGAATCAATCCGACGTTCGTTCACTACGCGTTGATGTGCTGGCTGTCGGTGGTGGTGGTGAGTTCGTTTGAAGCGGTGGGCGCGATTCTCGTGGTCGCGATGCTGATTTTGCCGGGCGCGACCGCGTCGTTGTTGTCCCATCGCATGGGGAGCATTTTCCTGATCGTCATTCTGCATTCCGCCCTGAGCGCGATCACCGGGCTTCACCTGGGTTACTGGCTCAATGTCCCGATCGCCGGGGCGATGGTGGTGATGGGGGTGTGTTTCTTCACACTGGCGTGGATGTTCAGCCCGAGCCAGGGACTGCTCACCCGCTGGCTGCGTCTCAGGGTGAATTCTACGAGCAGGCAACCGGCACCGGAACCCGGGAGCTGACGGCGTTTCTCGGCGAGGACACCCTGGGCCGGCCTGTTCTGGAATTGGACAGGCGCGTCGCGCTGGAGCCGGTTTGTTTTCGGGGGATAAATTCAAGACGATGCTGCGGAATCACGTGATTGCCCGGCGTTTCTTACTGTTTTCACGCGGAGAGGTTTCCACTGTTCAGCCCCGGCAAGCCAACTGCTAACGGTTACCTGGAGCGAATTGACGGCACATTAGGTGTCGTGCAGCCGGCAGTTCTCCCAACCAATCCGGCGGTGCCGGGATCAACCATTAATCGAATACTGTTATGCCTTCATTTGCATATGCGGCCAGAGAAGCTGCGACCGGTCGTGAGATCAAAGCCTCGATCGACGCGGCCACCGAACAGGCGGCCATCGCCACACTGCTCAACCGCAATCTACTGGTGGTGTCCATCCAGGAAAAGGTGGGCAAAAAGGGAAAGAACCTGGGAGGCAAAGTCGCCCTGCATGATCTCGTCGTGTTCACGCGCCAGCTGGCGACGATGATCGATGCTGGTCTCGCCATGGTTCAATGTCTTCAGGCGCTTGCCGAACAGACCCCGAGCCGGGTGATGCGTGAGGTCATCAAGGACGTCTGCGCCCGGGTCGAGGCCGGTGACAGTTTCTCCGATGCGCTGAAGAAGCACCCCAAGACTTTTGACCGACTTTACACCTGCATGGTTGCCGCCGGTGAACGCGGTGGTTTGTTGGCAGAAATCCTGTCCCGGCTCGCCACGTATCTGGAAAACTCCGCGCGGCTCCGTAAAAAGGTGAAGTCGGCGATGATGTATCCGACTGCGGTCACCACCATTGCGATCGGCATCACGATCTTCTTGCTTGTCAAGGTGGTGCCGGTGTTCGGTGAAATTTACTCGGGCTTCGGCGCGAAACTCCCCGGACCGACCCAGTGGCTGATCAACATCAGTGAGTTGTTGAGAAACAACCTGCTCATCGTCACGCCTCTGGTTGCCGCGGCGATCTACGGCTGGTTCGCCTACATCAAGACAGCGAGAGGCCGCGAGTTCTGGGATCGCACCCGGATTCGGCTGCCGATTTTCGGCGGCATTGCCCACAAGATTTGTCTGGCGCGGTTCACCCGGACCTTTGCGTCACTCGTCCGCAGCGGCATCCCGATTCTTGAGGTGCTCCAAATCGTCAGCCAGACCGTCGGCAATGTGATCATGGAGAAGGCGATCATGGCGGCGTCCCTCGACATCGAGCAGGGCGAGGGCATCGCGACTTCCCTCGGCAAGCACCCGATCTTTCCTTCGATGGTGATCCGGATGGTGACCGCCGGCGAGCAGACGGGCAAAATTGACGCCATGCTGGAGCGCATCTCCGACTTCCTGGATGAAGAAATTGAGACGACGCTGTCCGGCCTCACTTCGTTGATCGAGCCGATCCTGATTGTGTTCCTCGGATTCACGGTGGGTGGCATCGCGATTTGTATGTTCCTGCCGATCTTCAAGATGACCGAGATCATCAACGGCAACGGATAATTTTGGTGATGGTTGGTTGAATGGTGGCGCAGGCGGCTGGTTTTCCAGCCGCCTGTCGCTTTTAATACCACTTGCTGTTTGAACAGTGCTTTCTTAGCCTCACCAAATGGCAAAGGTTCTTCTGGCTGATGACGAGATTACCATGGTGCAAATGGTGGCGGAGATCCTCCGTGCCGACGGACATGAAGTCTTTCCCTACACGAGCGGCTACACTGCACTGGAAGCGCTGGAAGAGCATCAACCCGAGCTCGTCATCACCGATTTGTATCTCGAAAAAAATCAGGCAATCGGCCTGCAGATCCTGGAAAAAGCCCGGACCCAGAACCCGCCCCCAACCGTGATTGTGATCACCGGTTTCGGCACCATCGAGACCGCCGTGGAAGCCATGAAACGCGGGGCCTACGATTACCTCGAAAAACCGTTCAAGGTCGACGACCTGCGGCTGACGATTCAACGCGCGCTTTCCTACAACGACGCAGTTTCAGAAAACACTTACCTCAAGAAACAACTCAAACGGAAATACAAGTTCGATCAGATCATCGGCAACTCCGGACCGATGCACAACGTGTTCAAAATGATCGAACGCGTCGCCGACACCGACAGCACGATCCTGATTCTCGGCGAGAGCGGTACCGGCAAGGAACTGATCGCCCGCGCGCTTCACTTCAACAGCAAACGCCAGTTCGCCCCGTTCATTCCCATCAACTGCAGTGCGCTCCCGGAAAACCTCCTGGAATCCGAGTTGTTTGGACATCGCAAAGGTTCTTTCACCGGAGCGATCAACGATAAGAAAGGCCTGTTTCAGGAAGCCGATGGCGGAACCATTTTCCTCGATGAAATCGGAACGATGCCGCCCGTGCTTCAGAGCCGCCTCTTGCGGGTGCTTCAGGAAAAGGAAGTCCGCCGCGTTGGCGACAACACGCCGGTCTACGTCAACGTCCGCGTGCTGGCCGCGACCAACGAGGAGCTTGATGAAAAAGTGAAAAACGGCAGCTTCCGTGAAGATCTTTACTATCGATTGAACGTCATCGGAATCAATCTCCCGAGCTTGAAAGAGCGCAAAGACGACATCCCTTTGTTGGTCGGTCATTTCCTGCGGCATCGCGTGGACGGACGGACGGGCCGTGGATTTCAGATCACCCGGGGCGCGATGGAAGCGCTTTCTGCTCACGACTGGCCGGGGAACGTGCGCGAACTGGAAAACGCCATCGAGCGCGCGTGCGCCATGTCGGAAAACGGTGTGATCAAACCCGGTGATCTGCCACCAATTCTTCAAGGAAGCGCGCAGCAGGGCGGCGATGAAGAGCTCGCTTCCTTGCCGGCCCTTCCCACGGAGACGCCGTTTTCCGCCCGGACGAGTGCCGATCCATCGCAAGCTCCCGCCGGTCCGATGGTGCCGTTGTCGAAAGTTGGTCCGCTGAAGGATTTCATGCGCGAGCAGGAAGTCGCCTACATCAACCGTATTCTGGCCCAAAACGGCGGTGACAAAGAAGAGGCCGCCCGGATTCTCGGCGTCAGCCTCGCGACGCTTTACCGGAAACTCGCAGAAGAACCCGCCGAGTAACGTTTCTCCGCCTCCGCACAATAGTTTCGGAGTTTCAGACTGGCGGATAGCGTCACTGTGACACTTGTCGGTTACGTGATTCCATTGCTTATAGTGCCCAAGTGGCACAATTTACAAATCTGCCACCTCTGATTATATTTGTAACATGTTGTAGATCAGGAGCTATTTTTAATCATCATCGTTGGAATGTCTTACGCTTATCTGTTTTAGACATTTAACCGAAAGGCAAACCTATGATGCTAAAACGATACTACAAACCAAATCAAATTGGAGTCAGCCCTCTCTGGAGCGTTCGTCATGATCTGGATCAGCTCTTCGGAGCAAGCCCGTTGTCCGGGTTATTCGGCGATGCGCCGAGCGACTGGTCGCCATCGCTCGACGCCGTGGAAGAGAAGAATCAGTTCCTGGTCAAACTGGAACTGCCCGGCCTGAAATCCGAGGACGTGAAGATCACGTTCGAAGACGGCTTGCTCAACATCAGCGGCGAGCGCAAGGAAGAGAAAGTCGCCAACGAAAACAAGGTGCACCTGAATGAACGGGTCTACGGAAAATTCGAGCGGGGCATCCGCTTTCCGTCACCGGTTCAATCCGACAAGGTGTCCGCCAAGTTCGTCGACGGAGTGCTCGAAATAGCATTGCCGAAGACGGAAGAGACCAAGCCGCGCCAGATTCAAATCAACGCGGTCTAAACCAGAAATGGGTTCGTTCCCGGCCCGGTGCGCACATGCGCGCCGGGCCTTTCGTTTCCGGTGGTCAACGGATCTGGAACAGCTCCTCGCGCAACCGACCGACCCCGGCCTCCGGCAGTCTGGCGTCCAGCGAACCGGCCGCCATTTTTTCAGATTCAACATGGCCGTCGAGAAACGCGACGTTTGCGCGCTGCTCATGGCGAAAGTGGACCGTGGGCTCGGACTGGTTGAAGTAGTAAAACTCCTCCAGCATCGGCCTCTCCGGTGACGCCGGCGCCTGAAACGTGTTCACCTGCGCGGAGTCGGCGAACACTCCCACGCGCGAATGATTTTGAATCTGGGTGATTCGCAGCCCGGACTGCGCAAGCGGTGGCGACAGATGAAGATTGTATCCGTAGCCGTACGATGCAGCGACGGCCTTCAGTTTGAGAAAATCACTGTTGTAATCCAGCGACGGACAGACCTCCACTCCACGCCCTTTCAAGTAAGGAAAGAGGGCCGCTTGCCGGGAGTCGAATTCCCGTTGCCCCTCCGCGCCACGGGCAATCCAGCCGAACCAGTAGCGCGTCCCCACCGCATCATTCTCGAACCGGTAGGGAAACACTTTGCCGTCGTTATCGTCCCAATACATCTGGGCGGCGAGACCGAGCTGACGCAGGTTGCTCGCACACGCCGTCCGCTTGGCGGCGCTTTTCCCACGCGCCAGCGCAGGAACGAGCAACGCCACCAGCACACCGATGATCGCGATCACGACCAACAGCTCCACTAGGGTGAAGCCTCTGAAAAAATGATCATGACGTCCAAATCGTGGCTGGTGACACATGAAAACCAATTTTCGACCGTGCTTAGGATTCACCCGCCGATGCAGCTCATCGAACGCTCGGGTTGCTCAAGCTCCGGTTCGCCGATGTGATGGCGCTCTTCCTTGTTCCAGACCACCTTGCGAATCCAGTTGGTGATCACTTCGTCCGATTCGCCGCCGCGCAGTTTTTCGCGGAGGTCCGGCTCGTTCAGGCTGGACAGACAGGTGCGGATCTTGCCGTCGGAAGTCAGGCGGATGCGGTTGCAATGGCCGCAAAACGCTTCGGTCACGGGGGCGATGATGCCGATCTCGCCGGTCGTGCCGGCAATCCGCCAGCGATTCGCGGTTTCCGCCGTGTGATTGGCGTTGAGCGGTTCGAGCTGAAAGCTGTTCTGCAATCGCTCACGAATTTCCCTTCCGGGAACGACGATTTCCTTCAGCCACGCACGACCGGACTCTAGCGGCATGAACTCGATGAATCGCAGAATCACGTTCTCCTTCACCGCGAACTCCGCCAGCACTTCGATCTCGTGATCGTTGATGTCGCGGATGATCACGGCGTTCACCTTGACCGGCGCCATGCCGAGATCGCGCGCGAGCCGGATATTGCTCACGACGGTGTCGAGGCAATCCTGGCCGGTGATCTTTTTGAAATTATCGCGGTCGAGTGAATCCAAACTGAAGGTGATGTGTTTGAGTCCGGCCTTTCGCAGCGCCCCGGACTTCTCGTGAAAGTTGAACCCGTTCGTCGTCAACGCGAGGTCGTCGATGCCCGGCAGGTTCACGAGACATTGAACAAGCTTGTTGACATCGCGGCGCAACAGCGGTTCGCCGCCGGTCAGCCGGATCTTGTTAATTCCGAGCCGGACGAAGATGCCGACGGTGCGTTCAATCTCTTCGTAAGTGAGCAGCTTTTCGCGGGGCTGCCATTTGCGCGCGATCGGTTCGGTGGAAAAGGAACGGCCCTTGGGCGCGAACCGTTCCTGATAGAAATTGGCGGCGGCCTCCGTTTTCGGCAGGCAGTAGAGACAGCGGAAATTGTAGCGGTCCGTCAGGCTGATCCGGAGATCGCCCATCGTACGACCGTGGGAATCTACCAGCGAATCCGACATAACTAGTTCAACGGAGTGATCCCGGTTGTCGGGCGGTTCGTCTGAATGACCGGTGACGAGCCGTCCGCCTTGATTTCGACATCAAGATCATACGACTGGGTGGGCGCCGCCTCGCGCTGGAATTGACGGCTGCGCAGAAGCTGTGCGCCCTTCATGTTTTGTCCGCCGTAACGACCGCTGCGGATGAGATCGACGCGGCGGGCGACGGCGAGCTCGCTCTGCAACCGGCTGACCTGTTCGCGAAGCACGACGAGGTCGGTGAACTGCCGCTCCAGCTCGGCCTTTTCGGCCTGCATGCGGGTGAGTTCCTTCAGCAAAAACGCGCGATCACCGCGGGCTGCGGTAAGCTGGCCTTCGGCGGTTGAAATATTCGTTTCGAGCCGGACGATGTCTTCGTTCAATCCGGTCATCTGCGTGGTGAGGTTGTCCCGTTCGCCCTGAAGCTGAGTGATCTGCGCGTCGCGCATGGCGATTTCCTGCTCCGCTTTGGCGGCGACGGCGGCGACCGCGACAACCTCGGCTTCGAGGGCGGTCACCTGATTGGTGGCGGCGACGAGTGTGGTCGCCGCGATCTCGAGTTGCTGCTCGAGCTGGACCACCTGCTCCCCGATTTCCCGGGTGGTGGCCGCCTGTTCCTGAAGCTTCTTGTCCTTCAGATCGATCTCATCCTGCTTTTCGTTGATGACCTTCGTGTAAGTCGCCTTCTGGTTTTCCGACTTCCGACCGGCGTCCAACAACAAGTAGCCCAGCACGCAACTGGCAGCGATGAATATGACTACTAAAAAGGCCTTCATAAGCGGGCGAACATGCGCGACGGATTTCCGTTTTGCAAGGGACAACTCGCGCTTGCCATCGGGAGCTCCTGCCCTAACATGCACGCATGGTTCTCCCCGACAAGATCGGTGTCATGACGTTGCCGGACGTGACGCTTTTTCCGCAGTCGATGCTCCCATTGTACATCTTTGAACCGCGCTACCGGCGGATGCTGAAGGAATCACTGGAATCCCACCGGTTGTTCTGTGTGGCGCAGCGAAAGCCGGAGACCTCGCGGGATATTCCCGCAGAAGTCGCGGGTCTCGGACTGATCCGAGCGTCCGTCGTACACGGCAACGGCACGTCGCACATGATCCTGCAGGGATTGACCCGGGTGCGCCTGGACAAAACGCTGCGTTACAAACCGTATCGCGTAAACCACATCGAAGTCCTGAAAACGCCCGAGGAAGTCGACGGGAACCTCGATTCCAACGTGCGCCGGCTGAAAGACGTGGTCACCGAGCGGCTCGATCTGGGGGTTGCCTTTCCCAGTTCCAGCGGCAAGGAGCAGCTCGTGAAGGCCAAGGACATTCTCAGCTACCTGAATGCGCTCGAAGATCCCGGGCAGGTCGCGGATATGGTCGCGTGCTCGCTGCTCCCGGACTCCGGGCAGCGTCAGGTGATCCTGGAGACTGTCGCCCTGGAACAACGCCTGAACTATCTGGTCGCATTCCTGATCGCGGAGATCCGACGGCTCCGCGCGGACATGGACTGAATCTTACGCGTCTCCATTGTCGCGGCAACGGATCAATTCGTTTCAGGTTCGACCGGAATGTCCGATCGGCGTTCTTTCCACGTTCGGTACTTCATATCACCAAGCCAGGGTTGTAAAATCTGTTGATCCAGATTTATTTCGGTGACGGCCACGGGGTGTTCAGCGGTGGCTTCGGCGAGAATCGCTCCGGCAGGGTCCACGACGAACGACTGCATGTCGTAGCTGGAGGACACGAGAAAAACGTGGTTCTCGATGGCGCGGGCACGGGCGAGAATCTCGTTTCCGCCCCAGATCGGGAGCAGGATCAGTTCCGCCCCTTTCAAAGCCATCGCGCGGGCCGGTTCCGGGAACTGCACGTCCCAGCAGATCATCAGACCAACCCGGCCAAAGTCCGTGTCGAAGACGGGATATTCATCCCCCGGCGTGAGCCCGGCCTCCCATTCCTCGCGCGGCAAATGCGTCTTGCGATAGGTTCCGGCGAGGCTGCCTTCGCGATCAATCAGCACGGCGGTGTTGTAAACGATCTTACCGACGCGCTCGTAAACTCCGGCAACGATGTAACACCGGTGTTTCCGCGCGAGATCACCCAGAAGTTTTGTGGTCGGTCCGGGCACGGCCTCGCTCACCTCGATGTAAGATTGCGGATTGCCGACAACGGTAATTCCTTCCGGCAAACAGATGATGTCAGGATGTTCGGCCGCGGCTTTCTCCACCAGTTCGGCGAACTCGGCGATGCTCTCTGCGGCTGATTTTGTGGCGCGCGGCCGATGATGAATGGTCCCGACCCGGACGGTTCGCATCGGCGGATTCGGTTCCTCAACCAGTTTCACATCATCCCACCAAACCCGTCCCTCGGGAGCGAAGCCGAACCCAAGCTGAATCTCCACCTGAGTCGCACCGGCGGGGGCCTGCGTGAGGTAATCCACCCGGCTCCAGTCGTCCTTCCCCGGTTCGCCGAACGCGAAATCGGGCGACCGAGTGGCCTCACCACGACCATTCATCCAAAGCAAACGCGGAATAACGGACCGGCGCTCGTTGTCGATCCCTTCACCGCGATACCACGCGTTGAAACGGTATATCTTACCGGGCGCGACATTGGTCACCGTCTGTTTCCACGCACCGAACGCGGCGCCGTTGCCGCCGGACTCGATCAAGAGCGAGCCGGCCGCATCATGGCCGACCAGATCATCACGTTTAAAAACCGGAGTGATCTCTTCACGAGGTGCCCAGGATTGCCAGCCGGATTCGGGGATGTCGGTGCCAGCCGCGTATGCCGAGATCGTCGCGAAAATGATGAGAGCGGTCGCCGACATGAAGAAACTTCGGAGGATCATTTACGGAGAATAGAACATGGGCGGCGGTTGCCAAGTTTTCCTTGTGGTCAACGGTGCTTTCGCGGGACTGGACGGCAATTCAGATCGTTCTTTTGAACCACGGAACGACTCGTTAACGTCCGCGTGAAACTTGGTTTGCACGACATGTTCAAATGGCTCCTCATCACATCCGCCGCCGCCCTTCTGGTCGGCTGCACCACGCCACCGCGATCCGGAACCGTCGACGGCCGGCGGACGATTCACTTCTCCGGATACGACTGGTGGGTGAAGCAGAGTGATCACGCGCGCGGTCCCGGTCCGAATCTCTTTTCCGACAGCGACGAGAGTGTCTGGGTGGACTCCAAAGGGCAGCTCCACCTGACAATCGAAAAACGAGAGGGCAAATGGAATTGCACGGAAGTCGTCACGCTGAAATCGCTGGGTTACGGGAATTACACGTTCGAGCTCGATTCTCCGGTTCACAAGCTGGACCCAGACGCGGTGATCGGCCTGTTCACCTGGAGCGATGCTCCCGAGCAGAATCATCGCGAGATTGATATTGAGATCGGGCGTTGGGGCGACCCCACGAATCATCTCGGGCAGTTCGTCATTCAGCCGTACGACCGGACCGGTAACATGCAACGGTTCGCGATTCCGGCGGGCGTCCGGCACGCCGCGTTCACGTTTGAATGGGGGGCCGGACGACATCGAATTCCGCGCAACCAGCGGCCAGTTTCCGCGCTTGTTTGGACAGGAGGTCGGGCGCTGGAGGTATGAAGGGCCGGACCTCCCGACGCCCGGCGACGAGAATCTGCGCATCAATTTCTGGATGAACCGTGGCCGCGAACCTCAATCCAACGAAACGATGGAAATCATCATCCGCAAATTCAGTTTCGTTCCACGTCGGTGAAACAGGAACGACGTGTTGGTCGACGTGCGACGGCGGCCAGGCCGGTTGGAAAGTCGGCGATACTGCTGTAACGCCGGTTTTCCAACCGGCCTGGCGACGAAAAGAGTTTCCGCGAATTTCGCGAATGAACACGAATTGGAGGAGGAAACACGATACCCCGAGGTGGGACTTGGCCGTTTCTGATTCACTGACCCTCTGAATACTGCCCACTCCCGCTCGCCCGCAAATACCCCGAAGGCAAGCTGGAGGCCGGATCCACATCGGATTCCCGGCGGTCACTTTCCCTCTTTCTCCCCCACCATAGTTCGGGTAGGTTCGCCCGACATGAGCGACGTCGCTTCCGATACTTTACCCGATGCGCAGGGCCATTTTGGACCCTACGGTGGCCGTTACGTGCCCGAGACTCTGATGCACCCGTTGCAGGAGCTGGAGGCCGAATACTTCCGCGCGCAACAGGACCCCGAGTTTCAGCAGGAACTCAGCTATTACCTCCGCGAATTTGTCGGCCGACCTTCCCCGCTCTATTTCGCCGAACGGCTCACCCGCGAACTCGGCGGTGCAAAGATTTATCTCAAACGCGAGGACCTGCTCCACACCGGCGCACACAAGATCAACAACGCCATGGGCCAGATCCTCCTGGCCAAGCGCATGGGCAAAACGCGGATCATTGCGGAAACCGGCGCGGGCCAGCACGGTGTCGCCACCGCCACGGTGGCCGCGATGTTCGGGATGGAATGCATCATCTACATGGGCGCAGTCGACTGTGCCAGGCAGCAGCTCAACGTCTACCGCATGAACATGCTGGGAGCGAAGGTGGTATCAGTGGAATCCGGCCAGAAGACCTTGAAGGAAGCGGTCAGCGAGGCGATGCGTGACTGGGTGACGAATGTCCGCAGCACGCACTACATTCTGGGCACGGCGTACGGTTCGCATCCCTACCCTTTGATGGTCCGCAATTTTCAACGCATCATCGGCGACGAAGCGCGGCGGCAGATTTTGGAGAAGGAAGAACGTCTGCCGGAACTCCTGATCGCGTGTGTCGGCGGCGGTTCAAATGCGATCGGTCTGTTCTATCCGTTCCTCAACGATGACTCCGTGAAAATGGTCGGCGTGGAAGCGGGTGGATTAGGAATCATTCCCGAGCAACACGCGGCGCGGTTCAACGGCGGTTCGCTCGGTGTGCTTCAGGGAACGCGCAGTTACATTTTGCAGGACGAGAACGGTCAGATCCAGCTCACGCACAGCGTCAGCGCCGGACTTGATTACGCCGCCGTCGGTCCCGAACACGCCTGGCTGCACGACAAGAAACGCGTCGAGTACACCTACGCGAAAGACGACGAAGCGTTGGAAGCGTTCATGAAACTCGCACGGCTGGAAGGCATCATTCCCGCGCTGGAATCGGCCCACGCCGTTGCCGAAGTCATCAAGCGCGCGCCCACGATGTCCGCCGACGATCTGATCATCGTCAACCTCTCCGGCCGCGGCGACAAAGACGTCGCGCAGGTGGCGGACAAGGTGAAGTTGTAAATCGTTGGCTAGTCGGTGCGTCGCATTGCCTCTTAACATATGATTCTCGACGCTCAGCGAATCTCAAAGCGAGAAAAGCTCATCCTCGCAGGTTTGTTTCTCTCAAAATTTGATTCGACCGGTTTGAAGGTTCTTGGATTTGAAAGCTTTATTGAAGCGTTCAACGTCATGGGGTTTGCGTTGGGGGGAAAGCCCGCATCCATCAAGAATTATAGAGATGAATTCGATCCGCTGTTCCCGAACCGTCGCAAAGGCTGGCACAAACGTTCACCTCGGGACTATTGCCTCGAGGTGTGTCACGAATACCAAAGCCTAGACCTCGCAACGTTTTCCGGGTTGATAAAGTCATTTGCTGGCTACGACGAGAATGCTTGGAGCGAAGTGCAATCAAAAGAAGATAAGACCGAAGTTGAATCAGGATTCGCGAAAAGAATGGTCACAGGATTGGCCGCGGAGCAGTACTTTGAGGCTGTTCATTCCCAGCTTCCCGAATTCAAAGGACACACCGTTGAAAACACTACGAGACTCGGGTGCGGCTACGACTTTCGTTTGAGTTCGGATGGTGGCCAAAATTTTTTGGCGGTCGAAGTAAAAGGTATGAGGGAGAGTTCCGGAAGTTTGTTGATGACACCCAAAGAGTATGAAACCGCTTCGACATTGACCGGGCGCTTCTTTCTCTTTGTGGTCAAAAATTTTCGCGATGCACCTTTTCATGAAATCTACCGGGACCCACTTGGTGGAAACCTACTTTTCAAGAAGAAGGAAAGAGTTATAGTCTCAGTCTCTTGGTTTGCATCCGTCTAAATACTCAACCATCAAAAACGCTTATGCTTGATTTAGCCATCTCCATCGACTGCCATTCAAACGGAATCTCAGTGGTCGAAACGAATCACGGTCGGGAATTTAGGGCTCCGGAGTGGCCACAAGACAGCGATTTCCAACTTGTAGCATTCAATCAATCAGCCAAAATCTGCAAAATTGTCTGGCCGGAAGAATTGGTATCGGACATCGCTGCCGCACTCGAAGCCCTGAACAGAACCGGCAACATGAGTGGGAGGAAGCCGGATTGGTATCGCAGGCTGAAACTTTATAGCAGCAGGGAATCATTGCTCGTTTAGCATCTAATTTTCTCAGCATCGATTTTGGGCGCTGTCATTCAACAATCAACGCTGATTTCCCTGCCCAAATGCTACAGCATGCAGATTATCCCACAGGATATTTTCCCTCATCGGAAACATCCCGACATCCGGATTGCCCGACGAGCCAGCACCATTGCAAGCCTTGCTCGCGTGATCAGCGAAAGAAAGGTTTCAAAAGGACTGCGTCAGACGCTGCTCACACAAGCCCGGCGACTGGAAAGACTGGCAGCTGAACGATTGGGAGAAACCCCTCTTGGGGATTAACACTGGTCAAATAAAGGAAGTGGGAACCCCAAGATTCAGAAACTCATCCGATCAAACACCTGCTTGTTCGCCGATACCCTTTTTCTGAGAATGATCCGCCGGCGTTGATGCGATGCCACTCTTCCCCGGATTTCTCTCCGCGATTCGCCTGAAGCGCGATGCGGTGCCGGACTTTGATCACTATCCGTTTTCGATTCCTGTCGTCACAGAACTCGACCTGCCGACTGGAATGTCCGCGATAAAGGTGCAACACCGGTTTTCCGACCGCCTCTGCGGGAGACTCCCGTGAACCCCGGTCGAACTAGCCGGCGTCCGGCGTTGCGCGTCCACCATTTCTGAATCCGGAAAGCCAGCGGTCTAAGCTTGTTAGCCGCCCCCGGATTTCTCAACCTGTCCGCCATGCATCCGATGTCGCGCCTGTTCACCTGCCTCTTGTTGGCGGGACTGATGGCTGGTGCGGTCGGGTGTCGCGACGCCGAACCGCGTGCTGAGATTGTTATCATCAATGGCGCCGAGCCTGAATCGCTGGATCCCGCGATCATTTCCGGACAGCCCGACATGCGCGTCGCGTCGTCCCTGTTCGAAGGGCTGACCCGTTTCAACGCCGTCACCGGCGAACCCGAGCCCGGCCTCGCCAGCCACTGGGAAATTTCTGAGGACGGCCGCATCTACACGTTTCATCTGCGCCCCGATTTGAAATGGTCGAACGGCGATCCCATCAATGCGGAAGACGTCGTGTGGTCGTGGTTCCGTGCGCTCAAACCTGAAACCGCGTCGGACTACGTTAACGTCCTGTTCTATATCAAGAACGCAGAAGCTTTTCATCTGGGTCAGATCAAGAATCCGGACGAGGTCGGCATCCACGCGTTGGACGACCACACACTCAAAGTGGAGCTCACCAGCCCCACCGCGTTTTTCCTCAGCCTGTGTGCCTTCCCGACTTACGCCGTCGTGCCGCGCGATGTGATTGAAGAAAAGGGCGACCGCTGGGTGCGCGGTCCCGATCTGAAAACTAACGGGGCCTACACGCTCGATTTTTGGCGGATCAACGACCGAATTCGCATTCGTCGTAATCCGAATTATTGGGACAACGTGAACACAAAAAACGAAGTCGTCGATGTCCTCCCCATCTCGGCCGCAAACACCGCGCTCAATCTTTATCTGACCGGCGAAGCAGACATCGTGTGGGACAAGGGCCTCGTGCCCGTTCACCTCACAGATGTGCTTCGCGAGCGTTCGGATTTCCACACATTTGATTACCTCGGCAGTTACTTCGTCCGCTTCAACTGCAAAGACTCACCGTTTGCCGATGTGCGCGTGCGCAAGGCTTTTGCCATGTCGATTGATCGTCAGCGCATCGTCGATCGCATCACCCGCGGCGGCGAAAAACCGGCCGAGACGTTCGTTCCACTCAGCACTGCAAATTATCTTCCGGCAACCGGATTGAAGTATGATCCCACTGAAGCCAAACGTCTGATGGCCGACGCGGGCTACCCGGATGGCAAAGGTTTTCCAAATATCAGCTATCTTTTCAACGCGAGCACCAGCGCAGGAGCCGACGCCAAAATCGCCGTCGAGCTCCAGGCCATGTGGCGGGATGTCCTCGGCGTCGAAGTGAGTCTGCGTTCGATGGAATGGAAGACCTATCTCGCTGCGATGTCCTCCACGGATTACGACATCTGCCGCAGTAGCTGGATTGCGGACTACAATGATCCGAACACGTTCCTCGACATGTTTCTGAGCAACAGCGGCAACAACCGCACGGGCTGGAAGAGCAAGCGTTACGACGACTGGATTGCCGAAGCGAACAGCATCACTGACCTGAAAAAACGGGCTGAAGTTTTTCGTGAAGCGGAAACATTTCTCCTGACGGACGCTGTGCCGATCGCGACAATTTATTCTTACGCCGGGTTCAACTATTACGACCCGGAAAAGATCACCGGTATCTACGACAACCCGATCGATCAACATCCCATCAGCGCGATACGCAAGATCGCTGATTGAGCCACCGCCGTGTACTATTTCAAACGCATTCTCGCCATGATCCCGCTGGTTTTACTGATCAGCTTGATGGCGTTTCTGCTCGTGCGCGTCGCGCCGGGCGGACCGTTTGACAAAGAGCGTGCGCCGGCTTCGCCCGAAGTCGAACGTGCCCTGAACGCCAAATACCGGCTGGATCAACCGCTCTGGAAGCAATACTTCCTCTATCTCGGCGACCTCGCTCACGGCGATCTCGGGCCATCGATGAAGTATCGGCATCACAGCGTCAGCGACATCATCGTGCAAGGTTTGCCGACCACGCTCGCACTCGGCGGATTGTCCTTCATGTTCGCACTCGGCGTCGGCATCCCTCTTGGTTTCATCACCGCGATGCGCAAGGGCAAGTGGCAGGATTACGCCGGCAGCGTGGTGTCGTTGGTCGGCATTTGCGTTCCGGCGTTTGTCATTGGCCCATTGCTGGTCATGGGATTTGCGATTCACTGGCAATGGTTTCCAGTCGGGCTCTGGGGCACGCCCATGCACCTCGTTTTGCCGACGACCGCGCTTGGCCTTTTCTACGCCGCCCGAGTTTCCCGACTCATGCGCGAAGGCATGCTGAACACGCTCAACGAAGGTTTCATCATGACCGCGCGATCGAAGGGTGTGAGCGAGAAAAACATCCTGCTGAAACACGCGTTCAAACCCGCCGTGCTGCCGGTCGTTTCCTACATGGGACCGATGCTCGCGGATCTTTTGACGGGTTCGTTTGTGATCGAAAACCTGTTTCAAATTCCTGGCATCGGTGTGTTCATGGTGAACAGCTCGTTGAACAAGGACTACACAATGATCTGCGGGCTAGTGATTCTTTACGCGACGCTTCTACTTGTCCTGAACCTGCTCGTGGACTTCATCTACAGCACACTCGATCCACAGGTGAAATACGAATGACCGCCGTAACCGCCAACGATTCGATCGACGAACAACCGCAATCGCCGGGGCAGCTCGCGTGGATTCGCTTCTGTCAAAACCGGCTCGCGGTGATCAGTGCGTCGGTGTTGTTGATCGCCGTCGTCGCGATATTGATCGGCCCGCTTCTCTCTTCCTACAAACCCGATGCTTTGTCGGACAATCAGTTCGCTCCGCCATCCGCTGCGCATTGGCTTGGCACAGACGATCACGGTCGCGACCTCCTCGTTCGCGTGCTCCACGGTGCACGCATCTCGCTGCTTGTTGGAATCGTCGGCGCCGGAGTCAGTCTCGTGATCGGCGTGCTTTGGGGAGCCGTCGCCGGGTTCGCCGGTGGCCGCACCGACAATCTGATGATGCGTGCCGTCGACGTGCTTTACTCGCTTCCATCCATCGTGTTCGTGATTGTCCTTATCACCGCATTGGAAGCCGTGTTCAAAAACTGGCTCGATCAAATGGGATCACCAGCTCTCGCGGCAATCAGCCGGTTGCTCCTTCTGTTTGTCGGGCTCGGTGCTGTCTCGTGGCTCACGATGGCGCGCATCGTTCGCGGACAAGTTTTGAGTCTTCGGAAGAAAGCTTTTATTGAAGCAGAACGCGCGTTGGGAATCTCCAACGTCCGCATTCTGTTTCGCCATATTCTGCCCAACGTCACCGGAGTCGTGATTGTGTATCTGGCGCTCACCGTGCCGAGCATCATTCTTTACGAAAGTTTCTTGAGCTATCTCGGTCTTGGCATTCAGCCACCGCAAGCCAGTCTGGGATCACTCATCGCCGCCGGAGCCAGCCAGATCAATCCCATTCGGATATACTGGTGGATGATCCTCTTCCCCGCCGCCTTCCTCGGCACCACATTGATGGCTCTCAACTTCTTTGGCGACGGCCTCCGCGACGCACTCGATCCGAAGGCAGATTAGCGTCCGCCCGGACGTTTGGCAGGCGTCTCTTTGCCTCTGAAAGCGGGCTGACTGAGGGTCGGTGTCCGGGGCGACATCCCCCTTTCCATCATTCCATTCATCCGCGACTCCGGCTCGATGAATTCTGTTATCTGGGTATGCACTTTACGCCCCCGACCACTACAGGTAGTGTTTGGGCATGGCAGAATATCCCCGAACGGTGGTTCAAATGCGTGATTGGTTCCCGACCGAGGACGCCTGCCGCGTTTACCTGGTAAGTCTGAGGTG
>JBDNGP010000286.1:0-6506 GCA_041689265.1 Verrucomicrobiota bacterium | reverse complement strand
CCGGCATCCAGGCAAACGCCCAGTACTCCGCGTAAGCCCCGCGCACATAGAGGTCCGTTCCCAAAAAATACGGCGCGGTCACATACAACAACGACCCGGCCAGCGCAGCGCCCGACCGGACAAACTGCCGCAGCAACGAGCACATGGAAACGGGCAAACTCTCCACCTACACCCCCGGCGGGCGATCCCCGGATTCGGGCCCCTACTACAAGCTCCAATGCTGGACCAAGGGCAGGAACTGCACGCGCCACGTGCGCCCCGAAGAAGTCGATTCGGTGCGGGAGGCTCTGGAAGGTTATCAGCGGTTCCAGGAACTTACGGATCAGTATGCCCAACACATCATCGAGCGGACCCGGGCTGACTTGAAATCGAACACAAAAAAAAAGATTCAACCCTACAGCAGGCACTCCCAGCCCAACTCCAGGAGGAGATCCAAAAGGTAATTCCACCCGCCTTCAAAGAAGAGGAGTCGTTGCTCGAACTGGAGCGGGAGTTTCGGGCCCTCCTGCTCCGCGCCGGGGCCCCGGTGTTTGCCCAACTGCTTCAGAGTCGGATCGATCGGATCGACGCGGGCTACCAGCCCAAGCTCAATCAAGCTTTCATGGGGCGCCGGCCGGCGCGGCTGGAGACCCTCTTTGGTGAAGTCCCGATTCAACGGGATTACTATTACGCGGGCCGCGGCCAGGGCGGGCATTGTCCGGCGGACGCGGCCCTGGGGTTTGAAGGGCTTTGCACGCCGGCGCTGGCGCGACTCATGTGTCGGGCCGGTGCGGAGCAATCCTACAAGGAGGGCAGCCGGGATCTGGGGGAATATGGCGGGATCAAGGTGGATGAACGGCAGATTCAGCGGGTGGTTTTACGGATCGGTCCCGACCTCGCCCCCTGGCTCCAGGGCTTCGCTGGCAGGCCCGAAACCGTGCCGGTCATGTACATCAGCTGCGATGGAACGGGGACACCGATGCGCCGGGAAGAGCTGGCCGGGCGCAAGGGCAAACAGCCCGATGGAAAAGCCAAAACGCGGGAGGTCAAGCTCGGAGCGGTGTTCACCCAGCATACGCGCGATGAAGAAGGCCATCCGCTCCGTGATCACGATTCGACCACCTACGTCGGCGGGTTTGAGAACGCCCGGGAATTCGCCCGGGTCCTCCGTCAGGAAGGAACCCGGCGTGGGGTCGGCAAAGCTCAACAAGTCGTCTATCTCAGTGACGGAGCCGCCTGGACCGAAGAGCTGCAACGCCAGAATTTCCCCAAGGCCACCAGCATTCTCGACTTCTACCATGCCGCCGAACGGGTGAATCTACTGTCCAAAGCGATCGAAGTTGAGGAGCAGCCCGCCAGGAAGCTGGCCCGCAAGTGGATCAAAAGCTTGCTGAAGGACAAGGTCGCCCGGGTCATCGAGCAGGCTCGTCAGTCCCTGCCCCGCAACCGGGAAAAGCGAAAAACCGCACTCGAGCAGATCCATTTCCTGGACGCCCATCAGAAGCGCATGCTCTATGGAACCTACCGAAACCAAGGCTGGTTCATCGGCAGTGGGGTGATCGAGGCCGGATGCAAAACGGTGGTGGGAAAACGACTCAAGCAGTCCGGGATGTTCTGGTCCGAAACCGGGGCTGCCGCCGTTCTCCAGTTTCGCACCCTGCTCCTGAGCGGACGTTTCGACGCCTTTTGGACTGATCGACAAAACCAGGCCGCCGCCAGAAACGACCTCCTCTCCCTCGACGCTTAACTCTTTTACAACTTTTTCGTCGTGCACCCGAGCGAAGGGAAGACATGAAAGAAGCATTGACTTGTCAATATAAAGAACCGATCCTTTTACCGAAAAAATTCTTGAGCGGTTGGTCACTGATCCAAAACCGCACCGACTCAGTTGCCGCAATTGGACGGAAAATATTTGCACAAGTAGTCTAATGAAGCCTTCCTAGAAAAAGATTTTTATTTATACGTTTTCAATGAAAAAGCATTTGACAGGCTCGTTTCTGATCGTTATTTTGATGTGTGCTTTAAGTTTGAATTACGGATCAATAGCCGCCACCAATCAGATTCCCGACACTCTCAGTTTGAATGTTAGCGGGCTAGGATTGTTGCAACATGGTCCCAACGGCTATCTGGAATCATATAGATTTTCCTACTACCTTAGCGCGAATGGGGCTTGGTCTTTGAAACTTGACCCGGAATCGGATAGAAGTTGGGAATATTCGGTGGAATATCCTGGCGAAGAGGTGCGCACGTTAGTTAAAAGGATCAATCCTGATGGATCGGCACGATACCATGCAAACCTGTATCCAGGTCCGCAGCCAATTCAATTGCTACAGCCCCTCATTCCAACGATTTGGCTCAGTTTCGACCCCTCTGCTCGGAAGCTGTACGAATCTGATGAACTGACAACGTGTCCGTTTAGTTCGACGGGAGAAATTCGGGAACTCAAGGTGTTTTCGTCTTCAAATTCCGAGGAAATTGCACTGGAATTTTTTGATAACGGCATAGATTTCCAGAAGGGCAATAGGAGAAAGCCGCCCTTTCACGAAGGGTTTAAGAAATTTGAAGTACGCTCACAGGATTTCGTAAACACAAACGGTTGGTCTATACCCAAATTCTCCCAATACACGGAATATGTGCCTCGTAGTGGCGCTCGTTCTGCGAATGAAGTAGTAATGACTAAGGAGTGCAAACTGTACGTAACGAACATTGCTTTCGTCAAACGACCGGAGGGGATACTGCCTCCTCCCGGTGCGTCGATCTCGGTTGGTGATGTTAGGCTTGAAAACTATAAGAAAGCCATCAATTACTATTTTACTAATAATTGGCCAACGATAGGTGAGATGAAGGAAACGCCAGAATACGAGGATTGGAAGATAAATAACCCACGGTATGCGAAGTCTCCGAATCGCAAGCGGTTAATTCGGGTGCTCGCACTTTGTTCTTTTTTTATATTGACACTATTATTCGTAAGAAGCTATCTAAAGAAGGAGCCGTTTAAATAGAATGTTTATTTCAATGAATCATGATAAAACAAATTCCTCGGTTAAAAAAAATTGCAATAACTGTCACTACGGTGTCCGTGGTGTTTTTCTCGTCGAGTGTCCGAGCCGGAAGTTGTAATTGCGACGGTGACACAAATGTTATCGAAAGTGGGACTGGTTGCGGAGGTAGTGCCGATTCTCGAACAGTTTACACGAAGAACGGTAATTACTATTCTGTTGCCATTACCACCGCAGATCCTAATCGATACGCTGTTGGTACCTATCCTTCTAGTGAAACTTTGGACGCTCAGGAACAAACAAAAGACTGTGGCACTGGGGCTTGGTCTGACAGCGGTCCTTCGGAAGAAGTGGACTATACAGACCCAAAATCGTGCAATGCAAATTGTGGCTATGGGTTTCCATGATCTGAGCCACTATTGTGTTACTTGGCGAACTCAAGTGATCACTGCATCCTACGTCAATTGAAAAGGGCTCAGAGATTACTAATGATGTACATGGGTTCTTTAGATTGACAACTCTTGGCGTGCAAGTCGCCTGTCCGCCGCCGACCGGATGTTCGAGCAGGGTTGATCCCGAAGACGGGCGGCGCTGATGGCGTCGTTTGACGGTGGTAACCCGAAAGGGGTCGGAGATGACTAGTGATGTGTTCGACGGGAAATTCCGCAGATCGCAACCCGTCGTCTCTCGAACGCTGCCGACGGATCGGAGTCAATTCGACATCCGAGATGTTCGCACTGAGAGGCTCCCTTCGGCATCCAGAACGGTTCACCATGCCTGCGCGAATGACGCGGTGGCAACGGGAACTTCGGTGGGTGATTCGGAACAAACTGGAAGAATGAACGCCGCTCAATCCAGCCGGACGCAGGATTCCATTTCGCCCGGTGTGAACGGGACGCCATCGACTTCCAACTCCAGATTGCCATCCGGCTTCTCCTCGATGAACAGTGTCTCGGTGCGCAGTCGAAGCGTTCCGGTCAGTCGAATGTTGCCCAGCAACCACACCTCCACGGGATGGTCGAGTGGAAGTCCCAAAGTACGGGCCAGGCGGCGGCGGGCGGCGACACGCTGATCGCGCCACGATTTCAGGCCGTCGTCGCGATCCGGCGAGTCGAAATCAAATCCGAGCTGATCTGGAGTGCCGTCAGTCACCGGCGGACATTCTGGTCGAGAACCCCGAGGAGATCCAAGCAGTTTCGTTCCAATGTCGGCCTCCCAGTTTCCGTGAATTGTTTCTGAGTTTCGCCATGATTGGATGTTTCCCGTTCAAACCAACGCCGCCTCCTGCGCGTGCAACCAATCTACCGCCCCGTCCAAATCGCTCAAATCACCCAGCTTCCTTTCCCGCAACTTGGGGAGCAATCCCGGACGACCGAACAGGGCCAGGCACGGCTGATCCGCGAACCGGCTGGTGTATTTGATCGCCTCGAAACCGGCCGGATGGTTCTGAACCGCCAGCCCCCACGCCTGTGGGATGTCCAGGTCGGCGGCGAGCAGACCGCCCTTTTCGACCCCCATCGCGGACCGCGTCCTTTCAGTGCTCGCGGCGCAGACCTTGAGTTCCGGGACGCTGACTTCGCTGAGGCAACGCCCTTCCCATCGCGATTTCGCAATGATGCGCCGGTTCAGGAAAACATCGTCGCCAAAGATTTCCCACAGACAGGTCTGCATCGTGGGGCCGAGGTACAGCAGTGGGTGTGGACTATCGGTGTGCGAAAAGCGATGTCCGGAATTCAAGGTGAAATCCAGGGCGGAACTGCCATCCCAATGCGCCCGATACCACTTCCGGGCTGGCTGACGCGTCGCGGGAATGGTCAGCTTGGCGAAGTCAGCGCCGGGCAGCAGCAACGGTCGGGCGGGCTTACCCGGCATACGCTTTGGCCGCCTGGGAGACTTCCTTCACCCTGCCCTTGCGCAGAAAGTCCAGCGGACGCTCGCCGTCCAGGCTGGGTTTGCTCTGGAGAAAAAAGAGGACCTTGGCCCAGTCGTCGAGCCGGGGATTCGCGTGCAGACATTCGAGCACCTCCGACACTCCTGCGAGGACTGCGCCCCGTTCATTAAATTGCCACTGGGGAAACCGGGCCGCCTTGAGCCGTTCCTCGCGCCAGGCCAGCAACGTGCCGGCTTCGAGGCGTTTCAATACTGCTTGCTTCGAAATCCCCAACAGCCGGGCCGCCTCCTCCGACGACAGGCTGCCCCCTTCGTCGTCAATCAGGCG
Source organism: Verrucomicrobiota bacterium (assembly GCA_041689265.1). Classification (GTDB taxonomy): domain Bacteria; phylum Verrucomicrobiota; class Verrucomicrobiia; order Limisphaerales; family RI-55; genus JBDNGP01. Next base: position 1,310 of record JBDNGP010000286.1, on the reverse strand, counting down.
TTGGCGTGCCTCCATGCCCCTGAGCGCAGCCAACGCCAGTTTGGCTCCTCGCGCAGGTTTTCCAAAACCGGTGACCGTCATTGCAAATGCCGTGGCCATCAGTTCCGCCAGCTTGGCCGGACCTTGGCCGCGGTGTTTCCGCAGGGATTCCAACAACTCGTCCACCACCTCCCGTTCCTCGGCGGGAAGGCCGGCCATTTGGTTTGCCATGAGCGTTGCCTTTGTCATGTGCATACGTTTCCGCCGGCAACCACTGTTGTCAACCTTGTCAACCTCGCCAACCGGCTCGATCAGCCACTTTAAGAAAAGCAAGCCTGACTGACCCAACCGCTGTTTGCCACCTGAGCGTTCCCGCCGATGGGTGAGCACTCCTGCTATTGGGCGCCACCACAAAGGGGTCGTAAAGGGGTTCTTTAGATTGACAAGCCAATGCCCGATTTTGCCGAAGGTGGGGGTGATTCGGCGGCATGAACGGATCACGTATCAGATCCGTCGTGAGAGCCTGTCTGAGAAGTGGCGGCAGGCATCTTTGCCAGCCGTATAGCCGGCGCTTCCAGCCCGGCGGAAAGAACGCTGCGCAACAACAGGCCCGCAATGATCTCCAGCCGCTTCCCGCCTGTCCGCGCCCCGATCCGGGCGGCTGGAAGCCGCCCTCCACGTCAGCCACGGATGGCCGACGCTACACTTTTTAGACAGGTCTAAGGAGCCAACCGGGATGAATAATCGCGCTGGTGTCCACGCAGTTCGTGGGGCCTTTTTCCCCACTTGTCCCGGTCGTGCGGTTGGTATATGTTCCGACCGTGTTAATCCGAAGTGTTGTGAACAGGGCTCTGATTGGTTTCGTTTCCCTGCTGTCTTGTCTCGCTGTTGTTGGTGCCGCGCAGGCCCAGGCCAAGGTCATCAAGCTCCGCAACGGAGCCATCACCAATTTCCCGGTCGCTCCCCAGCCGCAGCTGAATTTGGTGATCGGTCAGCCCGTCTCCGGACTCTACCTCGTTCAGTTCACCGGGCTGGTTGAACCCGGCTGGCGGGAGGACCTGGCGGCGCAGGGGGTGCAACTGGTTCGTTATGTTCCGGACGACACCTTCATCGCCCGGTTTACCGATGCACCGCTGAATCTTGTGCAGGCAAAACCGTACGTGTTCTGGGCGGGCGAGTTCAATCCCGTCTACAAAGTTGGGGCCTCGCTGGTTGATCAGTTGCTCAATCACTCGAACAACAGTTCGCTGAGCGCGCGGATCATGCTGGCTCCCTCGGCGACGCTTCAGGACCGGGCGGAACTTTACCAACGTTTGCGCTCGGTTCGCGGG
>JBDNGP010000285.1:0-26648 GCA_041689265.1 Verrucomicrobiota bacterium | reverse complement strand
CCAAGCCGTTGTCGATTCCCCCACAGTTCTCTCGGTTTGAAGATGCCTTCGGGCGTAATTATTCCCGTGATCAACTCTGCGGCGGTCACGTCAAATCCAGGATTTCGTGCACCGCTCCCCGGGTTGGCGATGCGGATGTATTGTCCCTTCTTGCTGCCGCTCTGGCCGATCGCGCCCAGCACTTCGTCTTCGGATCTTTCTTCGATCGGAATGTCGAATCCGCGTTTCAGTTTCCAATCAATGGTCGAGAGCGGGATGGCAACGTAAAATGGGATTTTGTGTCGGTGCGCGAGCACGGCCTTGGTGTAGGTGCCGATCTTGTTCGCAACTTCACCAGTGCGACCGAGCGTGCGATCGCTCCCGACGATCACAAGATCGATTTCGCCGCGCTGCATCAAATGACCAGCAGCATTGTCGGCAATGACCTGATGCGAGATGCCCTGCCCTGCGAGTTCCCATGCGGTGAGTGAGGCGCCTTGGCAACGTGGCCGCGTCTCGTCGCAGAACACGTGGAATTTGCGTCCGCGTTTTTGTGCTTCGTACATCGGTGCAGTGGCGGAACCGATGTCCACGAACGCGAGCCAGCCGGCGTTGCAATGGGTGAGGACGCGCATGCCGTTCTTGATCAACTTCGCACCGTGCTGACCAATCGCAGCACAGTGCTCGACGTCATCATTCGCAAATTGTTCGGCAGCGCTGAGTGCGATCGATTGTTTTTCGTCGACGGTCTCACTCAACTTCATCACTTCGATCACGTCGAGCATGGCGTTGACGGGATCCACAGCAGTAGGTCGTGCGTTCTTAAGAGTGGTGAAAACTTTCTCCCCATGCGCGGCGAATCTCGTCAGGTCCTTGCCACGAAAAGCGAACAACCCCTGAGCCAAGCCGTACGCGGCCGCGGCGCCGATCGCCCCCGCTCCGCGAACCACCATGTCGGTGATCGCGCGAGCGGTATCACGATAGTTCCGCGAGTGAAACATCTTGAACTCGTGGGGCAACAACCGTTGATCGATCAGCTCGACGACGTTTTTGTGGGCATCAAATGTGACCGTCCGAAAGTGAATTGTTTTTCCGCGCAGTCTGACTTGCATGGCGTTGACTTGAACCGAGAGGAATGGTCGCGTCAATGCCCGGGTGGTCTTCGGGTAAGCGCAGAGAGGCTGCGGTTCATCTGGAGAACCTTGCCCCAAGCGCCAAACGACCTCTGGGCGCGCCGACAAACGCTCGGATGCATCAGCCTGATCAGAACCCGTGGACACAGCCGAAGGTTCGTTCGGAGAACTCACCCCACCTCCTGTGCACCGGCGGAAGTTCGGGAAAAGAGTTTTCTCTAATGGTGTAATCCGGTAAATCCGGGGGGCAGCCCACCTCACTGGCAATCCGGAAATGAAATGTTTTGTAACAGGCGCGACCGGTTTCATTGGATCAAATCTGGTCCATGAACTCGTTGCGCAGGGGCACGAAGTCAAAGCGTTGATTCGGCCGAACAGCAATCTGCGCGGATTGCAGGGCGCCGACGTGGAGACCGTGCGGGGCAACATTGGTGATCGTCCGGCGTTGGTGGCGGCCATAAAGGGCTGCGACTGGTGTTTCCATGTCGCGGCCAGTTATCATTTCTGGCTGCCGCGGTATGATTCGATGTACGCGACGAACGTGGACGGGACGCGCAATGTACTCGAAGCAGCACACAAGGCGGGTTGCTCACGGATTGTTTACACGAGCACGGTCGGGTGTATTGGCCTGCCTGTGCAGACCAATGGCGAGGCGGTTCTGGCGAATGAAACCACGCCGTTGATGGCGAATCAGTTCAACGGCCATTACAAGCGCTCCAAGTTCAAGGCCGAGGTGGTGGCGTTTGAATTGTTGGACAAGGGTCTGCCGGTCGTGATTGTCAATCCGAGTGTGCCGATCGGACCGCGTGATGTGAAGCCCACACCGACTGGCCGACTGGTTTTGGATTTTTTGAACCACGCGTTGCCGGCGTATCTCGATACCGGATTTAACATTGTTCACGTCCGCGACGTCGTGCGGGGCCATATTCTGGCGGCGGAAAAAGGGCGGATCGGCGAACGTTATCTGCTGGGCAACTCGGCCGGAAACTGGACGCTCAAACAATTCCTCGATGCGCTGTCCGAAATTACCGAACAACCGACGCCCCGGATGAAGCTGCCGTATTCTGTCGCGCTGACAGCGGCTTATCTGGACGAGGGCATTTCGTGGTTGAGCGGACGCCCGCCAAAGGCGCCGCTGGCGGGGGTGCGCATGGCGCGGAGAAAAATGTACTTCGATCCGGCCAAGGCGGTGACTGAACTCGGCCTGCCACAATCCGACCCGAGGCAGGCGCTGGTGGATGCCGTGGAATGGTTTCGCGCGAACGATTACGTCCGAGCTTAGCCGCGATTGCCTTTCACCGCGCAGCGCCCGATTGGTCGTCTGGGTTTGTTGACGGACACAATAAAGTGCCTCACCGGTGGAGAAATGACGTGAGCCCCATTCGCGATTTACGATTCAAAAAAAGGAGACCTCCGTTTCGGGAGATCTCCATTTTCGTTAGTCGGTGCCAGTGGGCCTAAGACTACTTACGAAGGCGACGGACGCCTGCGAGCCCGGCGAGCGAAAGGCCGACGAGAATCAAAGAAGATCCACCGTCCGGCACTCCCGATCTAGGAGGAGGAACTATGACAGCTGATTCCACGCCCAGAATGTGGTAAACGTAATCGCCTGTTCGAGGGTCGTTCGGTATACTAGACACTCCATTAAAGTCAGGCTGCGGCCCCCATCCTTGTGTGAACGTGAAATGCGGATCTCCATCAGGGATGAATCCATCCGACAAGTTGGCCCCAGCGGCGAAATTGTTATACTCAGCGATTGTTGCGATGTAGTTGCCATCACCGAGATTAACAGTGTAGTAGCTGTCCCAGGTTCCATGGTCATATAAAACGCCATTTGAAAGAGTCGAACCGGTGTTATGGCCGTCATCCTGTTGGGAAAGCAGAGCCCTGGTATTTGCATCCCAGATAGCCAAGATTGGATCGAAGCCGCCATCGTCCCATGATGATGAGAAAACGGTCACGATTTCGCCAGCCGCCTTCCTTGCCCGCGCCTTTCATCTCACTCCATCAACACCATTCGTCAAAAGGCACACCAGCGTTCTACGTGGTTGAACTCATCAACGATGGTATGGGCACATCTATTAACTTAGTTGCTTTGAAGATCGATGCCGTAAAACAAGGGATTTTTGACGCCTGTTTTCGTTTTGAGTTAGTTAATAGATGTGCCCTTATGCGAAAAACAAGTTTCGTCCCTCTCGCAGCACCAAGTGAATGATTTTCGCCAGCGTTGCATGATAACAGACGAATTGGACACGTCGTCACCCCACCAACTTCTCCACCACTCTCCCATGCACGTCCGTCAGGCGGAAGTCGCGGCCTTGGAAGCGGTAGGTGAGCTTGGTGTGATCGAAGCCGAGCTGGTGCAGGAGCGTGGCGTGCAGGTCATGGACGTGGACTTTGTCGGTCACCGCGTTGAAACCGAATTCGTCGGACTCGCCGATCGTGATGCCGGGCTTGATGCCGCCGCCGGCCATCCACATCGAGAAACAGTTCGGATGATGATCGCGTCCGTCGTTGCCGCCCTGGACCATCGGCGTGCGGCCAAATTCACCGCCCCAGATCACGAGCGTGTCTTCCAGCATGCCGCGTTGCTTCAAATCCTTGATCAACGCCGCGCAGGCCTGGTCGGTGTCGCGGCAGTTCTTCTTCAGACCGTTCGTGAGGTCGCCGTGCTGATCCCAGGCTTCATGAAAAATCTGCACGAACCGCACGCCGTTCTCCACCAGCCGCCGCGAGAGCAGAACGGAATTCGCGAATGAAGATTCACCGGGTTTCGCGCCATACATGTCGAGGATGTGCTGCGGTTCCTTGGAAATATCGACGACCTCCGGCGCGCGGAGCTGCATGCGATACGCCATCTCGTAGGAGTTGATGCGCGTGGCAATCTCGGGATCGCCCACCGCGTCGAGATGCATCTTGTTCAAGTTGCTGATCGAATCAAACGAGTTGCGCTGTAACGTGTCGTCCACGCCGTCGGGGTTGGAAAGATATAACACGGGATCGCCGACGTTGCGGAACTGCACGCCGTTGTGAACGGTCGGGAGAAAGCCGCTGCCCCAGTTGGCGTTGCCACCGCTGGGCCCCTTGGCACCGGTACTAAACACGACGTACGAAGGGAGATCCTTGGATTCGCAACCGAGACCGTAGGTTGTCCACGCGCCAAAACTGGGCCGGCCGAACTGCGGCGAGCCGGTGTTCATCAGGATCTGACCGGGCGCGTGATTGAACGCGTCGGTGGTCATCGATTTCACAATCGCGATATCATCGGCAACTGTTCCGAGGTGGGGCAACAATTCGGACAACTCCTGACCACTCTGGCCGTGGCGCGCGAACTTGAACTTGGGTCCGAGCAGCGTTGATTCGGGATTGATGAAGGCGGAACGATAGCCTTCGAGCAATTCTTTCGGCGGCAGTTTGCCGTCCCATTTCGCCAGCTCCGGTTTGTTGTCGAACAACTCCAGATGACTCGGCGCACCGGCCATGAACAGGAAGATGACATTCTTCGCCTTGGGCGTGTGATGAGGACCGCGGGGAGCGAGCGGATTGATCGCCGTGGGCGCGGCGTAACCGTTCTGGCCAAGGATGGAACCGAGCGCGATCGAGCCGAGCCCGACGCCGCACTGCTGGAGGAACCAACGGCGATTGACGGCCTTCGGGTTCGGGCCCTGATAAAGATGAGATTGGCAGTTCATGATGCTTCGTCGTTGAGTTCTTCTTCGGTGAAATTGTAGGGCAACGGCCGTTCCAGATTCACGCCGTGCTTGCGGGCGTTCTCCCGCATCGCGCTGAGGTAACGGATACGCTCCGCCTTGGTCATGTCCAGATTGACACGCGCCAGTTCCTCGCCAAACGCGCGAACGTGGTAATCGCGCTCGATCTCGCGGAGTTCATCGACGTGTTCCTTCGTGAGCGGTTTGTAAGTCAGCGGCGGTCTCATGATTGCAACGTTTGGAAATGTTCGGCCAAGTCCGGTAGATATTCAACTATTCGCGGATGGATAAACTGGACGGTGTTCTCCCGCGCTTCTTTCAAATACCGGTCGATTCCGTATGTGCGCAACGGATTGGGGTCCAGCTTGGAGTCGGCAACAGCCACCCGTTCCGCGTGGGCCTCGGTCAGATTCGCAGAATCGGCATGAGATCTACGAGCCATCGCCACGACGAACGGGCGCAGGGCACGGCGTAGAATACGGATGCGCAACCGGTCCAGCTCCTGCCAAAATTCACGCTCCGCCTTCAGCGCAAATCGGAGATCCGGATGTCCCGATTGCAGGAGTCGCAACGCTGGTCGTTTCTCAAGCAGCTCGTCCGGAATGGGAACGCGTTTGAGATACCCGTTCAGTGCTTCCTCATCGTAGACATGAAGCCAGCCCCGCGGATCGTTTCGCAAGAGAAGCTGCTCTCCCAATGAAGTGATGAACGGCCAGTCCTTGTCGCGGTCAGTGCGTTTCATCCACGCAACGACCTGCATCCCCGCGTAGAATCCGTGAAGATCATCAGCCCATGGTGTTGCCTCCCTCAACGCCGATCCGAACACGTCCAGCCGCACCTTGCCGGCACCCAAATCCCATTCGAAATGACTGGTCCAACCGCCCTTGTGCCAGCGGGCATCCAGCGGCGGGCTGATGTTGCCGCGATACTGACAGGGTTGGCCGTCGATGGACGTTTCCGAAAGATAATCAAGCAGCACGGGAAACGACGAAGTGTGGCAGAGCAGATCACAATCCTGGGTGGATTCCGCAATGCCGTAATGAACGCACGCCAGCCCGCTGGTGATCGCACACAGAACCCCCTTGGCACGAAGCGTCCGCACCATGTTCTCGAAATATTCGTGGAGTTCAACGTCGTTCATCGTCCGTGTTGTCTAAGTTGATCCGCGTCTTCTGGCAATTGATTTGGCAACGGAGATGGTGAACTTTGGACGCCTCATGAATCGTCGCGATTGGCATAAGATCACACCTTGAAAAACACCTTTTTCTTGTAACAGAAATAGAAGATGTACCATTGCGCGGCGAGAACCAGAAACGCCTGAAGAACCTCACCGTACGCCCCGAGGGCTTCAACAGTTGGTCCGGTGAAAACCAGGATCGAATTGTTGATCCAGCCTCGGAACAGTTGAAACACGACATACGCCGCAATGGAATTCGTCCCCACCACGACCAGAAAAAATGACCACCGTTTGTAACCCTGCACCTCGATGATCCAATAAAAGAGGAGAAGCAGAAGAATCGCCCATCCGGTGGAGTAGAGCGCGAATGACGCCGTGAGAATCCGCTTCACAATCGGGATGTAAAAACCAAGCGCGAAGCCAGCGACAATCAGGGCGACAGCTGAGACACCCAGAAGTTTCATGATTTCTTTTGGCGGACGGTTGCTGGCGAGCAGCCTGCCGCACATCGCACCGGCGATGATCGTCGAGGTCGACGGGATGGCATTGAGCGAGACCCAGAATCCCGAACTGCGTTCGCCCATTGCCCACTGTTCAAAATCACCGCCCATGTTGGCGTGCCCCATCGCCCAGGGCCCGTCCTCCCCGTAGCCGGGATACATCATCCAGATGATCGTATAGACCACGAGGATCGCGATGGCGGTGACGCCTTGAACCGTATAACTCCTATTGAGCACCAGCATCGTCGCGAGATATCCAAAAGCAATCTGCGGGAGCACGTTCACGAGCGTAAACGTCGGGTGCCCGGAATGGATGGAGCTGAAAATTGCCGCAATCAAAAACAGATTGAAGGCTCTCCTGAACGCGTGGAGATAAATCCTGCCGGGCGGGTCGCCCAAGGAAACGCGCCGGGCATACGCAAACGGCATGGCGACGCCGACCATGAACATGAACGCCGGTTGAATGAGGTCCCAATAGACGAATCCTTCCCAGGGCACATGCTCGGTCTGATGCGCGAGAAAACCCAGATACGGATGCCCTTCGAACGCGGAAAATCCGAAGCCATGCGAGATCAACGAAATCATGATCGCGCCGCGGAACGCGTCCAGGCTGGTCAATCGTTGCGGCGGTTTGCTGTTTGCAGGTTCGCTCATGGTTGTGGGGTTGACCGGTCAGGCCATCGACAATTCGGACGCGCCTTTCGGGAGATCAAAACAGACGATCATCGTGTCGCCGTGTTCGCACCAGGTGTTGGCGCGCAACTGCAACGGTCCGGATACTTTTTCCATAGTCCGGACGTTTCCGTCTTTCCTAAACGCAGGTTGCCCACCGGCATTCTTTGAAATGGAGACCGTGAAATCTGGACAGGCGAACGGTGCCTGAAGTTTGACCGCGCTTCCGGTGTGCGTCATCGCCGTCAATTCCTTCGCCGCCCAGTAACGCGAAAGCTCGCTGAGCTTCATCCAGATCAGATTGTCGAAACGCGCGTGCAGCCGACGAACGACCTCTTTGAACACCGTGAATCCCTTCTCTTCGCCGTTCCAATAAATCCCGGTCCAGTGGCAGACCATCATCGCCGGTTCGCCGCGCGTGATCACATCCACCATTCGTCCGGTTTTCAGATCGGCGTCGATGAACAGGTCGGTGCCACCGGGTTCGACGTTGTCCCAACCACCGGTCCAGTCGCCCGTGCAGCCGATGATGCTGACCACGCATTTTGGATCGCTGCCGTCGAGTCCGGACGCGTTTTCCACGCGGGGAACGACGCTCTGATCGTCAGTGTAAAGATGTCGGAAATAGTGCGGAATCTCCGCGCCAAAAACATCGCGAACGGATTCCAGCGTGGCCTGCGAAAGTTCGGGCAACACCTTGTTGCCGTAACCGCCGGGCGTGGTGAGGCCTTCGCAATTGAAGCCGACGTTCTTCAGGATTTGCAGCGCGTAAGATTGATACGCCGCGAGCTCGTCCACGCTTTTGCCGGCCGTCCACTCCCAGTTCTCCATGAACTTCGGCGTGCACTCGGGAAAGGGCTGGCCTGTTTTCAAATCGATCACCCGGGTGTGCGTCACCATCTCAGGATGAATGTCCCAGTTCGGCGTCATCAATTCCTGGACCAGCTTGATGCTGTCGTCGACCTCGCGACGCGACCAGCCCGGCACCTCGCGGTCGAGACGGCCGACACACGCCGGATACGGGACGATGCTGTATTTGCCCTTCACGCCGTTCTCCGCGCACCACTCGCCGAACTTGCGGACGAAGCTGTCGGGAATCTCCGCCGGCCAGTTTTTCCAGTCACGATGATACACCTTGTCCTGGCCGGCCCACGCCGTGTCAAATTGCGGCATTGCAAACCGGTTGAGATTCACGAGGCAGGTGGAGTCATCGATGATCAGTCCAACCGGCACGCGGTTCCTTGGGTTCAACACCTTGACAGCGGCACCCTGAGTCGGGCGCGCACCGGGTTGTTGGGCAAACAAGTTGGAACTGCCGCAGGCAATCGCGGTTGCGGAAACTCCGAGGGCGGTTTTTCCGATGAACTGGCGTCTCGATTGTGGCGTGTTTGAAGAAACGGTAAACATAGTCATGGTTTTAAAGTCGGAGTAAGAACCGTGAATTCGGCCTCCAACGGTTTCAGGAACACGATTTCGGGAACGACGTGGGAGACGCTTGATGGAACATCCAGCATGAAAGGAATGATCCCGTCGGCACCGCCTCCCCTTTCTCGGGTCGTCGGCCAGATCCGACCCTGATCATCCCGGACCCGGACCCCAAGTTGTTCTGCCACGGCGGCATCGGTGCATCGCAGATAAACGGTCGGACGGTCCGAATAGTGACCGAGCTGTGTGATCACCTTCAAGGGGCTGACGCGCTTGCCGGCGGAAACCCAGCCGGTCGGTGCCCCGCCCTGGGTCGGTCCGATTGGCAACACCGGAACCGCCTGATATTCCCCCTCCATAAAATGGTTCATGACCGAAGTCATCAGGCCGATGGAAACCACTTCCGCTCCTTCAATCCTGTTCGTGCGAAACCACAACGTGTTAGCGGCGCCAGCAGAAATCGACGCCGAGGGCAGCATGGCGGCAACTGACGTGGCTGACGCATTAGTCGCTTCGGGAACCAGTTTGACCGCGTAGCGGATCACCGGCTGGCGGACGCCGAGGAACTGTCCGCGATTTCCCAGCGGATCGGTCGCCGTCCATTCGGGTTCTCGCCACCCCTCGACCGGTTCGCCGCCGGACAGGAACTTCCATTCGGGCTGCCAATACTTTGCCGGAGTCTGCCAGCTTTTTGTCGGGCCCCCGTTGGTGCGAATTTGCAGATCGTGGAGCACAAGTTCCAGGCCGTTCGTGATCGTGCTCGCGGGAAGTGATTGGCCCGCCCACTTCGCCGCAATGACAACATGCGGATTGGGAATCGTTACCGAATAGGAATTGGTGGATCGCCGCGGCGTGATTCGAAAAGTGAGTTCTTTCGCAGCCCGCGGGTAGGCTTCAAAAACGTGACCGATCCGATAAAAGTTGTTGTCGTAAGCGTGCCAAGAACTGGTGGTAGTGCCCCACACATCCCCCTGCTCATCCACAAACTCCACACGCAACCGCTGGCAGTCTACGTTCGTCCGCGAGTTTGCGTTCAAGGCGGTCAACCAGACCACCAGCGTGTCCGGTGCGGAGCGGATTGAGGATTGCGGGCTTTCCGAAGTGAAAAAATCTCGCACCGGTTTGGTTATCCACGGGCCGAAGCGTTCTGCAAACTCGGACCGGTCGCCAACGACGTGATTCGTTCCATAGGTCACTGCGTCAACGATGATGATCCGACCGTCATCAATCGCCACCTCGGCAAGAGGAACGCTCGGTGCGGATTGAATTTTAGGAACACCCAAAAGAAGAACCGCTATGGCGATCATTCCCGGCGCCAGCCCTGACCGGCTCCCACGTTTCCGATCCGCCCCACTTGCTTCTTTCATGATGTGTTTCTCTATTCCTTGGTGATCGTTTCATCTAGGTTCAGGAGGACGCGGGAGACGGTGGTCCACGCCGCGAGCTGCGTCGGGGTTGTTCCGGCGGGCAGCTCGCTTGTGCCCGCACCGGCGAGAGCGGGAATGTCGATCCAACCTTCGGCAATATGCGAGCGCTGTTTGTTTAGCAGCGCGAGCAGTTCGGCCTTCTCAGCGGGCTCTGGCTTGCGGGAGACGCATCGACGGAAGGCATATTCCGCACGCTCTTCATCGGTGCCGCGCGCGGCGAGTGTTTCCCGCGCCAGCGCTTGGGCACATTCCATGAAGACGGTTTCATTGAGACTGGTGAGCGCCTGTAAAGGCGTGTTCGATCGCGAACGCCGCACGCAGGCAAAATCGCCGGTCGGCGCATCGTAAGCCTGCAGCGCGGGATACGGGATCGAACGGTAACGGAAGGTGTAGAACGCGCGACGGTAACGTTCGTCGCCCGTGGAATCCCCCCAGAACTTCGGACCATAGCTGGCCGGCGGATCAAAGAGGAATCGCGGCGCGGCCGGAAAGACACTCGGGCCGCCAACCTCATCATTGAGCAATCCGCTGGCAGCAAGCGCGATGTCGCGGACGATTTCGGCATCCACCCGGAAACGGGCTCCACGCGCGAGCAACCGGTTGTACGGATCTTTCGCATACAGCGCATCGGTCACACGGGAGGATTGACGGTAGGTGGCGGAGTTGACGATCAGGCGGTGGAGGTGTTTGAGCGACCAGGGGCGCAGTTCCGAAGTCCGAATTCCGCTTTCGGCGTTCACACCCGGTTCCATCAATTCCACGGCGAGCCAGTCGAGCAGTTCACGGTGAGAGGGCGGCGGCGACTGCGTTCCCAGATCTTCCGCCGTTTCGACGATGCCGATTCCGAAATACGCCTGCCAGATACGGTTCACGATGGAACGGGCAGTGGTCGGCGAGTTGCGATCAACCATCCATTTTGCAAACGTCAGACGGTCCGGCTTCTCGGACGCAGGCAGAGGGTTCAACACTTCGGGCACGCCAGGCAGGACCGCCTGACCGGGCTTGAATTGATCTCCGCGTTTGAGCAGGTGTGTTTCACGCGGTGTTTCCATTTGAGAAAGCACGAGCTGGGTCGAACCTTCGGGATGTGTCCTCCAGAGCGCGGCGATCTGTTTGTTCGCATCATTCCACGCAGGAACGCGTTCGCGCCAGAAGGTGAACAGGTCCGCCTGTTGGGCGCGGGTGCGATCGACCTTCGGCGTGTCGAGGATCTGTTGAATGCGATTTGGGATCGGCGTCACTTCCTCGGCGAATCCACCGGCAATGGACAACCGGAACCGGCCGAGATTCAGGTTCTGGTTCTGATCGCTGTTCGGTCCGCCGTGGTTCTGGCGCAGATGAAAAGTGAGCTTGGTTCCCTTGGGAAACGCGATGTTGGTGCTCGCGACGAAAACGGCGGTGTGATCCTGATTGCGGATGCCGGGCCCGGCGTCGCCCCCCCACGCCGTTTCGTCCTTGCCGTCGATGGCCCACTCGACCGGTCCGGTGACGCGCTTCTCCTTGAATCCGGCTTGAAGCACGGCCGACGTCTCCATTGTTTCGTTGCTGAAATCGGCAACTGCTGTTTCAAACGAAGCCCAAACCTTGTGGGCAGGGTTCTCCACGTCCTGGGCCTCGACCTTGAATTCAGTCAGGGCGAACGTGCCTTCCAACGAACGCCCGGGGCCTTTCGACGGCAGGTTTTCATCGGTCATCAACTCCAGTCGAAACGCGCGGATATCCGCCGCGTCGACCGTGTTGGTGAAGGTGGCGGTCCAGCGGGTTGGTGCGTAGCCGGAGGCGACCTGTGAGCCGTCTTCCCGGGGATAATAACGCTGGGCGTTGTCGCCGGAATTCGTCGCCTTGACCACCTGCCAGTCAGGCTGCGTTTCCTTCACCGATTGCTCCCAGGCTTCAAGCTGTTGCGCCCAGTCCGGCGTGCGATGTTTCAGATCTTCTTCGATCATCGAGCCCCGTTCAAAAATCGCCGCACGCTTCTGCAATACGTCAGGCGAGTAGGTGACCATGCTGCCCTCGGCGCTATCGTTGATGAACGAGAACATCTGGTAGTAATTCTTCTGGGTGATCGGATCGTATTTGTGCGTGTGGCATTGCGCGCACTGGATGGTCAGCCCGAGCATGCTTTTGCCGATGGCGTCCATGCGGTCAAACATGGCTTCCATGCGAAACTGTTCGGGATGCACGCCGCCTTCCTCGTTCACCATTGAATTCCGCAGGAACCCGGTGGCGACATTCATCTCCTGCACGATCTCCGGCGGGTAATCGTTCCGCGCCGCGAGCAGGTCTCCAGCGATTTGTTCGATGACGAACTGGTCGTAGGGCTTGTCCTCGTTCAATGAATTGACGACGTAGTCGCGGTAAACCCAGACGTCGCGCGGCTTGTCTTTTTCAAATCCGTCGGAGTCCGCATAACGCGCGGCATCCAGCCAAAGACGGCCCCAGCGCTCGCCGTAGTGCGGGGAGTCCAGCAGTTGATCCACGACCTTGTTGTAAGCATCGGGCGAATCATGAGCGAGAAAGTCATCAACTTGTTCAATCGTCGGCGGGAGGCCGATCAAATCAAGGTGAAGCCTGCGAAGCAAGGTGACTTTCCCTGCTTCGGGCGAAGGGTTCATTCCCTCCTTCTCAAGTTTCGCGAGCACAAATGCGTCGATGGGATTCTTGATCCATGACTGGTGGCGGGGTGAAGGCAGCTCGGGGTGGGTCACCGGTTTGAAGGCCCAGTGCGTGTCGTACTTTGCGCCCTCTGCGATCCATTGTTTTAACGTGTTGATCTGGTCCGTGGTCAGAGTCTTCCCCGTGTCGTGGGGAGGCATCAGGTCGTCTTCATCGCTGGTGGTGACCCGGGCAATCAGTTCACTGTCGTCCGGCTGGCCGGGAATGATCGCGGCCATGCCGGACTTTGCTTCGGCGGTTGCGCCTTTGAAGATGTCCAGGCGCAGCTCTGATTTCCGGCTGTCTTCGTCCGGGCCATGGCATTTGAAACAGTTGTCAGAAAGAATGGGGCGAACCTCCGAGACGAAATCCACTTCTGCAAACCCCGACAGGGGCGTGCTCAGACAAAGTCCGGCGACAGCTATCGATTGCAACGTGCGACTGACCATGGGCATACGGGTGAATCTATCAAACGATTCCAAACCGTCTAGTATTCAACGCGTGAACTTTTGCATTTTTGAGGCGACGGAGAAATTCGGCCAAACTGGCAGCGATCCCGTAACGCAGAATGGTATTCTGCTGTATCGCAGGTTGGCAGCCTGCGTCGCAATCCTCCCATCAGTGACGTTCTGGGCGGGTTGGCGCGCTCTGCCGAATGCCATTCTGTGCTACGAAGCTGTGCCGTCTATCCTGAGCACTCATCAGTAAGATTAAGACTGGAAACGGACTGGTTTGCTCCTGAAAACAGGCGCCCTTCGAACCAATGGCATTGACCCCGTTCCCGGAACCGCCTACAACCACCGCTGTCCTTAACCCCTGAAACGTCATGCAATTTCGTCAACTTTTTAGCCCGTTGGGCGTTGTGGCAGCCGCAGCCCTGCTCACCGCAGGTTGCCAGTCCAAATCCAAGCTAACCCCCGGCCAGCAACTCGCCCAAATCGGCTACGTCACCATGGAACCATTCGGAACAACTGACGACGGCAAGTCCGTCGAGATCTACGAACTCATCAACGCCAACGGACTTCGAGCCAAGGTGATGACCTACGGCGCGATCCTCACCGAGATGTGGGTCCCAGACCGCCTGGGGCAGAGCGCGGACGTAGTGCTCGGGTTCAAGGATTTCAAGAGCTACGAAAAAGGACACCCATATTTCGGGGCGACCACCGGTCGTTACGCCAACCGGATCGCCAAGGGGCAGTTTGAAATCGACGGTAAGAAATACCAGATGCCCGTGAACAATGGACCCAACAGTCTGCACGGCGGCATCAAGGGATTTGACAAGGTCATCTGGAAAGCCAAAGAAGGCCGGAACGTCAACGGACCTTCCGTTAAGTTCGAATATACCAGCCCGGACGGTGAAGAAGGTTATCCCGGCACGCTGACCGTCGTCGTGACCTACACGCTGACCAACGACGATGAATTGCAGATCGACTACCACGCCAAGACGGACAAGGCGACCGTGATCAATCTCACAAACCATTCGTATTGGAATCTTGCCGGTGAAGGCAGCGGCAGCATTCTCGATCACGGGCTACAGATTCTCGCCACTCAGTTCACTGAGGTGGACGAAACCAGCATCCCGACCGGCAAGCTGGTATCCGTCGATGGTACTTCGATGGATTTCCTGAGCCCGAACATCATTGGCAAGCGCATCGCAGACGCGCCGAACGGAAACGGTTACGACCACAATTTCGTGCTGCGAAAAACGGATGCAAATTCACTCGATTCCGCCGCCATCCTGGCCGATCCGAAGACCGGTCGTTCAATGATGGTGTTGACCACCGAGCCCGGCGTGCAGTTGTACACGGCGAATTACCTCGATGGCACGCTAACCGGGAAGAGTGGCAAACCCTACGTGAAACATGGCGCAGTCTGCCTGGAGACTCAGCACTACCCCGACAGCCCAAATCAACCGAGTTTTCCAACAACGGTCTTGCGTCCAGAAGAGACTTACACGTCCACCACAATCTACCGGTTCAAGGCAAACTGAGAATCCTTGGAGTTTGTTTTCACGCCACGGCCGCTCATTCACCGAGCGGCCGTTGCTGTTCCGGCAGCAAACGCAGTCGATGTCGGATTCGCACACGCGGGGATGCTTCGGAAACACCCACTTCTTCATACGCTCGAAAGCGCGGTCGCCGCTGCGCTCAGCGGGATCTATTCCTGCGCAGAACCACTCCCGACCTGACCGCCTTCCGCTGGTTGAACCTGTCTTCCGTCGATCATGGAAAACGTCACCGGACCCTGATGTTCGATAATCGTCCGGTACGGATCGGTCACGTCGAAACGGCGGGGAATCGCGACGAGATCGGCCGTCGCGCCAACGGTGATCTCACCAATCTCTCCGGTCTGGTTGATCGCGCGCGCGCCGTTGACCGTCGCCATGCGGAGAATGAATTCAGCCGACACCCCGGGATTCGTTTTGGCCAGCGACTGCATTTCCTTGAACAGATTCAGCTCGATGTTCGGGCGGTTTGTGCCACGGACCGAGGCCAGGCTGTCGGTGCCAAGGCAGAGATTGATTCCGCGCTGCCGAAGTTGTTCGAGCGGAAATGCGGGATGCTGAAAATAATCGTGACTACGCGGGCAGTGAACGACGCTGCATCCGTGGTCTGCGAGCAGTTCTAAGTCTGCTTCATCCAGGCAGTTGGCGTGAACGGCGATGAAGTTTTCGGACAGCGCGCCCAGCCGGTTCAACCGCGTCACGGGGGATTCGCCCGCGCAGTCTGACATGTCGCGCTGCGGTTGCAGCCAGTCATGCAGTGGCCCGCTCTGCCGGAGGAACATGTCCAGTTCCTCAGTAGATTCGGAGACGTGCGTGGTCATCAACCAGCCGCGTTTGCGTGCGGTGTCCGCAGCGATCCGGATCAGATCGGGCTGCGTCGAGTAAAGGGAATGCGGCGAGAGCGCGACTGTCTTGTTCTGCGGCGCGGCGCCAGGAACGGCCGCGAGTGCCGCCGCAAGAATTTCATCCGGTTTCCGGCCGCTGCGGATGCCGGTCATCTCCAACGCGGAAATCACCCGTAACGGGGTGCTCGACCAGACCTCGGAGAGCAGTTCCGGCACGGCCTCAATGTCGAGCACGGTGGTAGTCCCGTACTTCAGCAGCATGTTGGCTCCAGCCATCCATGACTCGGCGAAATCCGTGTAACTCCAATCCGCCTTGTAGGCGAGGATCGCCTTGATCCAGTCGCTGAATGATTTCCTGGGCGGGATGCCTCCGGCCATCCGGGTGTAGTCCAAATGGCAATGGGTGTTGATCAGCCCCGGCAGAAGGATCTGGTCGGCGAGATCGATAACACGCCGATCCGGATGACGGGCCGCAAGGTCCGACCATTCGCCGACTTCGCAGATGCGTTCTCCGGAAACAAAAACCGCGCCCTCGTCGATGGGCGGCCGGGAGACCGGCACCACCACGCGGGCGCGGAGCAGAAAGCTGTCTGACTCCATCAATCGGATGTCTTCTGGCGCGCTTCCTTGGAGCGGGCCGCGACGGAGTGTTTTTGTGCCTTGGACTTGCTGTGACGTTTACGGATCTGCTGCTCGATCTTCTTGGTCACCAGATCGATGGCGGCATACATGTCGTTTTCGCTGTCGGTGGCGAAGAGATCCTTGCCGCGAACGCTCAGCCGGATGGAGCATCGAAACTCTTTTTCCGGCGTTTTGATCTTGTCGTGTTCCAACGTGACGCGCGCATCGATGGCCCAGCGATCAAAGTGCTCGAGCTTGTCAATCTTGGCCAGAACGTGGTCTTCGAGGGCCTGGGTCAACTTGATGTTATGCGTAGAAAGAATCAATTTCATGGACGAAGTCTGGCGCGGGTCGAAATGAAAATCCAGTCAAACCGTTCAGTGAAAGTTGGCGAATGTTTGACTGTTTCTGTTCTCCGCCGCCCAACCGCCCAAAAGTAACGGGATCTGAAACGGGTCTTGTGAATGACATGTGATGGCGGCACCGATGCAGTCGCATCAAAGCCAGTCTCTTGCAGTGGAAATCTGAGGCAATAAACGAATGATTCGCAGACGCGCTCGCGATGAAAATCTCGGCAAGACCGGATGAATGGCATGGCAAAGCCAGCCGCGAAACGCATGGATCCGTTTCAGTAAACCTCGCGTCCGAAGTAAATCTGGTCGCCATCCTGCAACACAATTTGCTCCTCTTTCGTGCGGTTCCGGGTAAACCGAATTACCTCCCAAAATCCGTTCGGCTTTGGTCTTTGTACTCCTGAGTAGATCCTCCACCAAGCAAACTGGCCAAGCCCGTCGGCAGCCTCAACGGCGTCGCGCACGAAGGAGCCCTGCGGCAGGTAGTAGTAACCGGGGCGGTTGACGGCACCATATAGCCCGAAAATTGCCACGCGGATTGAATTATCCGCGGGTGTGCCAAACGTGGGCAAGTCAGGCGGAACGGTCCACCGAGCCTCCCGCAAGTTGTTTGACTCATACGCTGCGGCTTTGGGCGCATTCGGAGAGTGACAACCGGAGGGCGTGGCAGCCATCACGACTGATACGAGGACAATACAGCGGCGGGTTTTCAATTTTCGAAACAGTGCCAGAGATCGATACGTCGCGCACGAGTTTGTGCACCGTTGTATCATCCGATTCGCAGCTATCCCGAGGAGGTCGGCCAAACGGACGTGTGTGTGTTTTGTGGGAATTGAGCAGGAAGGTGACGACACGTAAATTTTGTTTAGGTTCATTTTGGAAACAATCATCAGTTGTCAGCCAGGCGGTATCTGATCTGAAAATACGAGGGCACTTCGTCGAGTCGCTTCTTGGAACTGAATCGCTCCGTGTCGACGCCCCATTCGGGGTATTTATGCAACTCAATGTAATCGGGGTCCGTCCACGAAGACCAATTTTCTTTAGGGACATTGCCGGGACACCTGAACACACTGGCAGGGGCGCCTTCCTCATACACGATAATCCACCGTGTGATGTTGGGATTGAGCCCGGTGGATACACTCTCCAGCGCGGCAACACTTCCCATGACCTTCAAAGGGCTTTTGGTGTAGAATTCATCGCGGGTAATCGAACACATTATCTGGCTCCTTGGTTTGGCATCCAAAGGCTCTCCGCTGTTCAAGCGAACTTCAAAACGTACTCCAAACGGTCCTTCACCGCCGATATTGCCTTCAACAGGTTCGTATCTTTTGGCGGTCGAACATGCCGACGCGCAGAGCATCAGTAATAATGGAATGATTGATCTGGTCATGGGATGGTCGTGTTGGTGCCCGATCCGTCTCCGTCGAGCTGAGATATCCTGAAAGGAAAAGAGTCGCCCAGTTCTGATTATTGGCAACTATTTGTCTCTTGATTCCTTGCACAGCCCTCCGCACGGAGAACTACGCGCCGACGTCGCTCAATCGATACTCGCAGAAAACAGAGGCGAACACGTTTGACCCAGGCATCAATGGCCCAGCTGCGAAGTGCTCAGCCGTTGTCAACGAGGGACAGCACATGGTCTTCAAGGGCCCCAATCCTGAACGAAGTCTGGCGCAGGTCGAAATGAAACTCCAGCCAAACTGTTCAGGGAGCGTTGGTGAATGTTGGACCGATTCTGTCAACATTCCGGAATGGCCCGGAACTCGGGAAGTTCCTTCACCGGCATCGAAAGGAACCGGCCACGGTTTCAAACCTCCGAATTTGCGTATCGGTCGAAAACCGCTACGATCCTCGTCCGTGAATCACAACATCCATCGGATACTCAGTCGGCTGATCGTCGTCAGTCTTATTGCGGTTCAGGCGGCAACCCGGTCGGCGGGCGCGGAACCGGTGGTTCACGGAGCGATCACCACCGTTCACCCGCTCGCCACGCAGGCTGCATTTGACGCGTTCGAACGCGGCGGCAATGCCGTTGACGCCGCAGTCGCCGCCGGGCTGACCCTGGGCGTGGTCGACGGCTTCAACTCGGGGATCGGAGGCGGGTGTTTCATTCTCATCCGAAAATCCGACGGAACTGTTTTGGCGATCGACGGACGCGAAACCGCCCCGGCTGCCGCCACCCGCGACATGTATATCCGCGACGGTGAAGCGGACCCGGAACTCAGCCAGACCGGCGCGCTGGCCGTCGGAATTCCCGGCGCACTCGCCGCCTACCGTGAGGCGATGATCCAACACGGCAGACTGAGTCTTGCCGAGGTGCTGCTGCCCGCTGCGAAGATCGCGGAACAGGGGTTCGAGATCGATCAGGCCTACCATGATCGATTGAAAAGTGCTGCCAACGAATTGCGTGAGTTTCCGGCCTCACGAAAAATTCTTCTTCAACCCGACGGTGCACCGTGGCCGGTTGGTCATGTGTTGATTCAAGCGGATCTCGCCCGCTCGTACGAGGAGATCGCCGCGCGGGGTGCCGACTGGTTTTACAACGGTCCGTTCGCGGAAAAAACGGCCGCGTGGATGAAGACCCATGGCGGAATCATCACCGCCGAAGATGTTGCGAACTATCGGGTCAAACTCCGCGAGCCGGTCCGGACCCATTATCGCGGATACGAAATCATCGGATTCCCGCCGCCGAGCTCCGGTGGCGTTCACGTCGCCCAGATTCTGAACATTCTTGAACATTTTGATCTCAAGTCGATGGGCGCAGGTTCCGCTGACTTCGTCCACGTCGTAGCCGAAGCGATGAAACTGGCGTTCGCTGATCGCGCCTTCTGGTTGGGCGATCCCGATTTCGCGTCCGTGCCACGCGGATTGATCGATCCGAACTACGGCAAGGCGCTCGCTGAAATGATCAGGATGGATCGCGTGATCGAAGTGCCGGATCACGGCAACCCGCCCGGCGCTTCCTCCAATCTGTTCGGCAAACACACCACGCACTTTTCCACGGCGGACGACGCCGGCAACTGGGTGGCGATCACGGCGACGGTGAACACGACGTTCGGTTCAAAAGTCATCGTGCCGGGCACGGGCATCGTGTTGAACAACGAGATGGACGACTTCTCCGCACAACCCGGCAAACCAAATTTCTTCGGACTCGTCGGCAACGAAGCCAACGCCGTCGAACCCGGCAAACGCCCGCTGTCGAGCATGAGCCCGACGATTGTCCTCAAAGACGGCCGCCCCGTCTTTTCAGCGGGTGCTGCGGGTGGTCCGACCATCATCAGCCAGACGTTGCTCGCAATCATCGATCACATCAATTTCGGAATGAGTCCGGAGGAGGCGCTCGCACAACCGCGATTTCATCATCAATGGAAACCGGATGAACTTCGGATCGAAACAGCGTTTGGCGACGAGGTGCTGGCCGGGCTGGAGAAACGCGGTCACAAATTGAATCGCATCAAATCGTTCGGAGCGTGTCAGGCGATCGGGCAATCGCTCGACGGAAGTTTCTCCGCCGCCCACGATCCCCGGATTCGCGGTGAAACGAAGGTCTGGTGAAGACGACTTCTCGATGCTCCCGACCGGTCGCGATGTCTAGCGGCTATTCGAACACCTTTTTCAAATAGTCGATGCTGCCGGTCGCAATCGCCTCCGCGCCTTCCTCGAACTTGAAGACCTCAACGCTCACGTAGCCGTCGTAGCCGACCTCCTTCAGCGCTGCGGCAATCGGCTTGAAATCAACGTCGCCGAAACCCGGGCCTTTCAGGTTCGCGTCATTCGCGTGGAAGTAGGCGAAGTTTCCCTTGCTCGCGCGAATGATCTCCGGAATCGGTGTGCCTTCCGAACACATCGCTTTCACATCGAGAATGATGCTCATCGCCGGACTGTTGAATTCCTTCGCGTACCGGATCGCCTCTTCGGCCGTGTTGATGAAATTCGTTTCACTTGGCGCGAGCGGTTCGAAGCAGATCGTGATGCCTTTCTCTTCCGCGAGTTTTACCGCGGGCCGGAACACGTCCTGCGACCATTGCCACGCCTGTTCTTTCGTGACGCTGTCCATGATGTTCCGCTGTTTCGGCGAACCGTTGATGATGTATTTGCCGCCGATGTCATCGCAGAATTTTACCAGCTCACAAAAATAATCCGCCGTCTTCGCGCGGATCGATTCATCGGGATGCGTCAGATACATGCCGTCCGCCTGCACGAGCACCCAGTGAATTCCCGAGACCGCGATGCCGGTCCGCTCCGCCGCCTCGCGAATCTCCCGCCGTTTCTCCGCTGAGATTTCCGTGACGTATTTTGCGACCGTGAACGGGGCGATTTCGATGGCGTCATAACCGGCGTTCTTGGCGAACGCCATCGCTTTTTCCAGTTTCCAATCTTTGAAAATCTCGTTGCAAATGCCGAACTTCATCCGCGGCAAGATAGAGGGAATCCGGCCTGGTCGGAAGGCAAATCCCGACGCCCAACTTCCGGCGCGCTCAAATCGGAGAACGGAAATTCAACCGCAGGTGAACACGGATGGACACGGATGGACACGGATGGACACGGATTCAGAACGGTTTGCAGGGATACCTTGAGCGCAACGGCCGATGGGACAAGCAGACGGAAGCAAAGGTTGCGAAGAGAGAAATACCGGCTCCGAACCGGCAGGCCGGTCAGTCCTCCGTATCTGTGTTCATTCGTGTTTACCTGTGGTTGAATTCCTGTTTTTTGCATTGTTTTTGGATGAAAGAATAACCTTCCGCCCCGCGTGGTTCTTCGCCATCCTGCGCTCATGAGTGTACGTCGCGAGGCGCGGGAGCGCGCCATCCAGTTTTTATATCAGCATGATCTGAATCCGCCCCCCGATGTGGAGGCGGCGCTTGAGCATTTCTGGAGTTCCCAGCGGGCCGCCGCACTCGCCGCGGAAAAGGGCCCGGCCAACTACGGCCAACCGGTCGAACTGCCTCCGCCGACGTCGCACGAGGCCTCCGTGCAACTCTTTGCGAATCCCCTCATTCGCGGCACAATCGAGCATCGCGACGAGCTGGACAAATCCATCGAGCTGTACGCGCAAAACTGGAGCATCAAACGCATTGCCGTCGTGGACCGGAACATCCTGCGTCTTGCCATTTACGAGATGAATCACTGCGAGGACATCCCTCCGGTCGTCAGCATCAACGAGGCGGTCGACATTGCAAAAAAGTTTTCCACGCCCGACAGCGGCAAGTTCGTCAACGGCCTGCTCGACCGCGTCAAAAAAGAACTCATGCGCCCGGCCCGCATTGTGAAGTAACCAGTGCGTTCACCGAAATCCATGACCCTTTTCCACTGATGTACGCGGACCTGCACCTGCACACCCATTTTTCCGACGGAACCTACACCCCCGAAGAACTCGCCGGCCATGGCAAACGCTGTGAGCTGTCCATCATGTCGCTGACCGATCACGACACCGTGGACGGCTGCAAACGCATGGGCAAAGCCTGCGCCGAACTCGGCATCGAATTCATCGCGGGCACGGAACTGACCTGCGAATGGGACGACACCGAACTTCATCTGCTCGGCTACTTCATCGACACCACGCATCCGCTTCTCCAAGAATCGATGAAGAAGTTCCAGCTGGTCCGCCAAAACCGGATTCGCGAAATGGTCGAACGGTTGAACAAGATGAACATTAAGATCACCGCCGATCAGGTGTTCGAACTCGCCAATTGTGATTCGCCCGGCCGACCGCACCTTGCCCGCACGCTCGTCAAGAACGGCACGTGCAGTTCTCTCGACGAAGCGTTCGAACGGTTTCTCAAACGCAACCGCCCGGCCTGGGTGCCGAAGTTCAAGATGACCGCGCCCGAAGCCATCGCGCTGGTCCACGAAGTCGGCGGACTCGCGTCGCTGGCGCATCCGGGACTTTACCGCGCGGACGAAGTCATTCCACCTCTCGCCGACGCCGGAATGGACGGCATCGAGTGCTTCCACTCGCGTCATTCCAGCCACGCGACCGAGCACTATCTGCAAGTCGCCGCGCGCTTTCGTCTGTTGCCCACGGGCGGTTCCGACTGCCACGGAATGAACAAGGGCGAACCGCTGATCGGCGGCGTCAAGCTGGCCCGCGACTACGTTGATCGCATGAAAGAAGCAGTCACCGCGCGCAGACAGAAAGCCGCATCCGAATAATTTTTTCAGAGCATGGGACTATTCGACCGATTCAAATCCGGCCTCAAACGCACGCAGGAAAAGCTGTCGCACGAAATCAAGCGCATCGTCACGCGTTCGCCCAAGCTGACCGCCGATTCCATCGAGGAACTCGAGTGCGTGCTCCTCAGCGCGGACCTCGGCGTTGCGATGACGAACCAGATCATCGCCGCCGCGCGGAAGGCGTTTGAATCGCAGGGCAAGTCCGGCATGGATTTTATCAAGGTTGCCCAACAGGAAATTGAAAAGAGCCTGAGCAGCAACCAGCCCGCGCTCGGCAAGCAGGCCGATGGCGTCACCGTGCTGTCCATCGTCGGCGTCAACGGCACGGGCAAGACCACCACGGCCGCCAAGCTCGCGCACTGGATGAAGGGCAACGGCCAGACCGTTCTCCTCGCCGCCTGCGACACGTTTCGCGCGGCCGCGATCGAACAGCTGAAACTTTGGGGTGAGCGACTGGACGTCGAAGTTATCGCCGGGGCGAACAACGCGGACCCCGCCGCCGTCGCGCACGATGCCATCAACGCTTCGCAATCACGGGACGCGGACTACCTGATCGTCGACACCGCCGGTCGGTTGCACACGAAACACAACCTGATGCAGGAGTTGCAGAAGGTTCACCGCGTGATGGACAAGAAACTCGCCGGCGCGCCGCACGAAGTTCTGCTCGTACTCGACGGCACCACCGGAATGAACGCGCTCAATCAGGCCCGGGAATTTCACAAGATGGTGCCGCTCACCGGACTGATCATCACCAAGCTCGACGGCACCAGCAAAGGCGGGATGGTCGTGGCAATCCAGAAGGAACTCGGCCTCCCGATCAAGTTCGTCGGTCTCGGCGAGAAACCGGACGACCTCCAACCGTTCGACGCGAAACAGTTCGCCGAAGCGCTGTTCTCGGAATAGTTGTATCCGACACCACGGTGCCACGCAGCCCGTCCAGTTCATTCCGATCCCGGGAATCGTCCTCCCTCCCGATCTCCGCGCCCAAAGCGTTTCCCTGTTGAACCGATGCATTGCCACGACCGGGAGCACGCCAAAACTGCTGGCAATCGGCTTGTTCATCGAACTGGATCATCATGAGTTCAACATTCGCTAACCGCCGAAAAGCTTCAGGGATTCGACGGATGCTCGCGCTGGTCTCGTTGTGCTGCTGCTTCCCGGCAGGCGCGACCGAATACTATCTGGACCCGGTCGGCGGCAACATGTCGAATCCCGGGACAATCGATTTACCGTGGGCGTCGTTGGAAACGGTGGCGGGCGCGGGCAAGACATTCATCGCGGGGGACGAGCTGGTGTTGATGCCTGGCTACTACGGTTCGCCGACCATCCGTGGTTACAACGAGGGCCACGTGATCGTCCGGCCGCACGCGAGAGCGGCGACGCGAATTGGAAAACTGCTCGTAACGTCGGCGTCCAACTGGACAATTCGCGGATTGGAGCTATCGCCCTCATTCGCTTCAGAGTTCGTTCGACAAACCGTGGTGGACACTTACGGCAGTGCTTCGCAAATCATCATAGAAGACTGCAAAATCATGACGGTCGAAGACAGTTCGGCTTGGAGCGCGACGGACTGGGATCAAAAGGCGTGCAACGGAATTCTCGCGCGGGGTCCGTTCGTAACCGTCCGCAATAATCATTTCCTGAACGTGAACTTCGCGATCTCGATCACTGGCGTCAGCAATCTGGTTTCGGGAAACGTGGTGGAGCACGGGCGAAGGCGGCGTGGTGCGGGGAATCATCATTCGCGGCAATACGTTCTTGAATCACGAAAACCCGGGCCATCCGTTATTCGGAACGATGCGGGGAATCGACTGTTTCGACGGGTTCTTTGAAGATTGGGTGATCGAGAACAACGTCGTCATCACCGATCACTGGCACGGCATCACGCTGCTCGGAGCAACAAATTGCCAGATCATCAACAACACCGTGGTGAACTTGAACACGGTCCGGCCGGGGCCTCCGTGGATTCAGATCGGCAATCACAAAAACGGTTCAGCCAGCACTGGCAATATCGTTCGCAACAATCTCACGACCGACCTGAACATCACGGCGGGTTCATCAACCGTTGATCACAATATCAAGTTCTCTGATCCGCAGCTGCACTTTCGCAACTACGCAGCACACGACCTTCGTTTGATTGAAACATCGACAGCGATTGATCAGGGATCGCTGGAACTGGCTCCGCTGATCGATCACACCGGCCTGCCGCGTCCGCTCGATGGATTGAATGATGGTGAAGCGCTGCCAGACATCGGTGCCCACGAATTCTCGCACCCGGAAAAGGACAGCGATGGCGACGGAATGTCAGACGGCGATGAAGCGGTTTCGGGAAATTCGCCCAGCGATGGCGATGACTTTTTTGAAGTTCACTGTGAACATGTGGCGAATGAATAGGTCCTGTCGTGGCCAGGTTTGAAAGGGCGCAGTTATTCCCTTCACACGCACAGTCAGCCGAGCTTCCCGGGCAACGAGCAGCATCAGTTCGCCGGAGCGGGAGAAACAATTCGCTACACCAACACTACTTCTCCCGGCCCGCTATTCTTCCGGCTCGAGGTCACGGAATAGCGGACGTCTCGTCCGCAAACTTGTCAACGAAGTCATCGGGCGGACGGGACGTCCGCGCTCCTTTCTTTGAATCACTTCACCCATTCCAACCGGTAGAACGCATGACCGGTCGGCGGCGCGGGATCGGTGTAATCGAGCTGCGGCGAGGCAAGCGTTTCCGTGGACCGGGTTTCCCAGGTTCCGGCGTTTCCGAAATCGCTTCGACGTTGAATGTTGAACTGTTTTCCAACCGCCGCCGTGACCTGAAATGCTGCCGGACCGGTTTGATTCAAACTCGTCGGCGGAAAAATCGCATCGGGCAGACCGGGTGCCGGCCGGTTTTCGTTCTCGTCCCAATATTTGAACCCCGCCTTCCAGTCCCACATTGCCCAGCCGATGCCGAGCCGGTCCATCGCCTCGCGCATGTCGTGATAAAACCGGGTGCGCGATTCGGGATCGGTGAGCTCGTAGCATCCAAACTCCCCGACGTGAACCGGCCGCCCGTAGTAATCCGACCACGTCTTCGCCAGTTCCAAGCTTCCCTCGAACGCATACTTGCTCGACGGATTCCGTTCGGTCGGCAGCGTGTTGTACTGATTGAACCAGTCTAGCACCCACGGAAACGACGATGACGGCGGAACCGGGCTCAACGGAGTATCCGGCGGGCCGGGAAAAATCACTCCGGTGGTGCTGGTTTCATCGCCCGTCCACGTCGCGCCCTGGTGTGTGAAATAGAACGGTGCGTAACTGTGAACCGTCACGATCAGATTCGTGTCGTTGTCGGGCAACCGAAGCGCGGAGAGCTGGTCAATGCTGTTGAACTGACCGGGCCCGACAAGAATCGTGCGGTCCGGATTCGTGAGGCGAATCCGGCGGATGGCTTCCGCGTAAATTGGATTCAGAACATCGGTCGTCGCGGCGTCCTTCGGTTCGTTCAGCAATTCGAAGACAACTTCGTTTGGTTTGTTTGCGTAACGCGCTGCGATCTGTTCCCACAGCTTGTAAAACTTGTCCGACTCCGCGGCCGGATCAGTCGTGAACTCGTCGAAGTGATGAATGTTTACGATCGCGGACAACCCGTTGTTCAGCGCGTTCGTGACCAGGTCGTCCACCTTCGCAGCGAACGCCTCGTCAATTTCAAAAATAGGTCCCGCTCCGGCAAAGTCGTTCCAACGGGCGGGCAGGCGCACGTGATCGAATCCCTCCTGTTTGATCCTAATAAAGTCCGCCGCGCCGTAGGTCTGCCCCCAGTTCTGGCCGACCGGTGCTTCAAGATAGTTGCCGAGATTGATATTAATACGGCCCATAAATACATTCAATAAGATTGACATTCGGTGCTCATCGATTATTGAGAGGTATCAAAAAGCGAGACGCCAGAAAACTCTCATCTCAGGCGCAGTATCTCATCCGTGAGACCGCCGTCGCAAT
>JBDNGP010000284.1:0-9383 GCA_041689265.1 Verrucomicrobiota bacterium | reverse complement strand
TCATCTTTTCCGGAAGTTTTTCCTTGCGAGGTTTTAGGAGCCGTGAGACATAAGATCAATTCTAAATCCGGGAGTTTGAAGTTTGAGGGTTTTCGATTCCAACGGCAGTACGACGGACGGGGTGGAAGGCAGTCAGGAGTCCGGGGTTTTCAACATTTTCAAGACGTAAAACGCACGGGTGTACCGTGCCCTGAAGGAATGCTTTGAACAAATGTAACGGAGAAAAACAAGGGAGATAAAAACTATGGCTGCTTTAAAAGGAAACGCGCAATGTAAGGTCTCAGATTTTGAGGAGGATAAGGAGGACTCATGCCCCGATTTGGTTGACTGCGGTTGTCAGCCATCCTCAAGCCCGAACAATGATGATACGACACCGGATTCCGGGGGCGGCGACAGCAACGTGGAGTCCTGTCCGCCGGACGGGACCAAGACGATCACGGAGCACGTGCCAAGCAGGGAAAGAGGAAGCACCGTGACTTCAACGGTGCCGTGTGACAGCGATCCCTGCGCCAGCAAACATCCGGTGCTGTACGGGAGCGGTGCTGCCGTGATCAAAGGTTCAAATTTCGCACCCAGAGGGTACGGGCGGCAGCTCCGCAACATCGAGGTCTACAACAACCTGTACGCCGGTTCGAGCGGCGGAACTTACACCGGAAAGGTGGGAAACGGCTGGAGCCTGCAGAACCAGCCGCGGATGGTATCGCAGGACAGCGGGAACACCGTGCTGGTTTATCAGGGAACGGAGGTGACAAAGTTTGCCAAGGTTGGCGGTGTGTTCAAGCCGCAGCCCTACAGGGACATGGAGCTGAGTCATGATGTGACAGGGAAGAAGTTTGTCCTCAAAAATACAAAAAACGGATCGGCAACGCGCTTCAACGATTTTAACGGTTCCCACGCAACCGCCGTCGCGGGCCAGCCGATTGGCGTCACCGCTCCGAGCGGCACCGGTTGGGATTACGCAATGGATGCCAACGGAAATATTACCGGCGATTCGCTTTGTCCCTCAGTGGTGTCCACAGGCGACGGCGGAGGAACCGCCAGCGGAGGATGCGCCCCCAACACCAACACGCCCCAAACGTCCTATGGTTACACGCCGGTGGGTGGTAACAATCTCTTGGGTTACTACGCGATAAATTTGGCAGATCCCAACACGGGGGATACTTCGATCCGAAGAACGGAGTATGTGTATTACAGCTCGGACGTCTCCGGCAAAGGAAGCACTGGTGATCTAAAGCTCAAACATACCAAGGTTTGCACCGCCGGATGCACCAGTGGCTCACCGACCTGGACCACCCTGAAAACGTCTTGCTACCGCTACTACACCGCCTCCAGCGGCATCGGATTCAAGAACGGCCTCAAGTTTATTCTGAATGCCGAGGCCTACCAGAGGGCCGCCGTGGCGCTGGGTGCCCCGCCGGAGGACGCCACGGATGCCCAGTTGGAGCCGTATGCGGATTACTATTTCGAGTACGACAGCTCCCAGCGCGTGAGCAAGGAGCGACGCTTCGGAGCGGGGGCCGGTTCGGTGAGCAGCACCTACACTTACACCGTCCGGGGAGGAGCAGAACAGACCAGCTACAATGAGTGGCAGACCAAGACGGTCGAGACCAAGGTGGAGTCGGGCAAGGTCATCACCGTGTTCACGAATTTCATGGGGCAGGTCCTGCTCCGCGATGTCCAGTCTGGGTCGAGCCATTGGTACGAATACTACGAGTATGATACGGACGGAAGAGTGATCCTCACCGGCAAACCTTCCGGCATCACGGGCTACTCTCAAAGCGGCAGCGGAGCGCTTTCGGTGACCAAGAACGCCTCCACCGGGCTGTTCCTGGTGAGGGCGTATTACGGCACGTCCGACACGGCTCCCGGACACCTGAAGTATGCCGGAGTCAAGAAGGGTTACAGCGGAACGTTGGTGAAGGAGGAGGAGCTGGAATGGATCAAGGAATCGGATGACGAAGGAACCGTTTACGCTATCAGCAAGAAAATCCGGTATCTTACTGAAACGGACCAGACCAACTCGGCCAACCAGGCCGTGACCACCTTTGCCTACGAGTTTCACAACAACCAGATCACCAAAAAGACCACCACCCTCCCGGCAGTTGCGACAGCACAGAACGGCGCGAACGTGACCAACACGATTGTGGAGGACTATAACCAGTACGGATATCTGACCAAGTTCACGGACGCACGCGGTGTGATGACGGTTTACGAGTGGAACATCCAGCAAGGTCAGTTGATAAACGTATTAAAGAACTACATCAACGCGAGCACCTACGTTCCGGTCAACTACGAGTACGACAGCCTGGGGCGAGTAACCAAGAAAACAAAAAAAATTGGAACGACGGAACATGTGCGCTGGTTTGTCTACGACGATCTCAATTTTGAACGGCGCGAGGCCGACGGTTACATCACAACTTCGCTAACGAGGCGGTTCAACCCGGCCACCATTTTCAAATTTGACCGGGCAAACCGGTTGGTGGAAGTCCGGAAGGCAACGAATGGCATTACTGTCGAGGTTACCGGGGCGCTGACCTCGGCAACCAGTTTTCCACAGAACGGCTTTCAGGCCGAATGGGTGCGCTGGCAGACGATCGGGTATGACAACCACTCGTTGATGACGTACCGGCGGGATTATTTTTCCATCCCGTCGTCCGGAACCGGGACCAGCGGGACCAACTACAACCAGACCGACTTCGGCTATTCGGCCACCCGCGACCTGAACCGGATCAAGTCCCCTGGATCCACCATCCGCCGGATGGTTTACGACAGCCGGGGAAAGACCACGGAGATCTGGGTCGGGACCAATGACACGGGAGCCACTGATTCCAATCCGGGTGCCGGGTCCTCCAATCTGGTGAAAGTCCGTGCCCTCGAATGGGACGGGGGAAGCGCGGGCGGCGACGGCAACCTCACCAAACACACGAATCTCACCAGCGCTTCGGACACCCGGGTGACCGACCATACCTACAACTGGCGTGATCGCCGTGAGACCACGACGGCCGACATGGGGAGTGCTGCCGACATTTTCCTAAAATTCAACTACGACAACCTCTCCCGTGTGACGCTCAGGGAGCGCAGAGTAACGAATGGCGCGGGAGCTCTGGTGACCAAGCAGGAGTCGAAGTTCGACAAGCGGGGGCACCTGTACCAGCGAATCACGTATCCGGCCAGCGGAGCGCAGACACTGACCGCAAACTACTGGTACGACGAGACGGGCAACCGCATCAAAGTTGCCCTTCCAGGCAGCGACAGTTTCAACAAAACCCTGTATGACAATTTGAATCGGGTGCTGAAGGAGTTCACGGCCTACGGAACCGACTCCACTTTTGCCCAGGTCAAGAACGTCAGCAACAACGTCGTGATGCGTCAGGCGGACTACGGGTACGACGACGTGGACAACCTGCTTCAGGTGATGGTGCGCGAACGTTATCACGATGAATCGACGTCGGATCTGGGTGAGTTGCAGACGCCGACTTCCTCCACGCACAAAGCCAGGGTCACCTGCCGGGCGCTCTATTACGACGACATGGAACGGCTGACGGAAGATGTGAACTATGGCACCAACGGCACGCCGGGCACCTGGTCGTGGACTCGCCCGTCCAGTCCGCCCGCCGACACCGCCGTGGAACTGCAGACGCGCTATAAATACAATGTTCGTGGAGAACGTTACCTGACGACAGTTGTCGACGGAGTTGCCCCCAGCTCCAGCTACAAGGCTTACTCTTTCGAATACGATGATGCCGGCCGCCTGATCCAGTATGTTGATTTCATATCGGGTGGTAGCAATCTGATAACGCAATATGAGTACACTGCGGACAGCCTGGTGAAGAAACTCATCGCCAACAACTCCACCACGGGGAATCAGACGACTGAATGGATCTACGGAGTGACCACGGCCAACGGGTCCGAGTTTTATAGCAACGAACTGGTCTATCAGAAGAAATTGCCCGACTCGACATCATCGGCTGACCGGGTGACCTACGGCTACAACCGGCAGGGGCAGTCAATCACGGTGACTGACCAAAACGGAAGTGTGCATGCGATCGGTTACGACAAATTAGGCCGCATCTTGGCGGATAGCGTCGGGACACTGGGTTCGGGTGTGGACGGATCGGTGCGATTGATCACGGCTGGTTACAACGAATTCGGGTTGAACAAGATCAGCTCGTACGCCTCGACGGGCGGCGGTACGCCGGTCAATGAAGTGGAACACATTTACAACGAATGGGGACAGGTTACCGACGAGCGGCAGTCACACAGCGGAGCCACGAGCGGTTCCTCGCCCAAGGTGGTTTATGCCTACGAGAATGGTTCGGTCAATAACATTCGACTCAAGAAAGTCACGCATCCGACCAACACCAATGCGGTGGACTTTGTCTATGGTGTGGGAAGCAGCCAGGATGACAAACTGAGCCGCGTCAAGCAGTTGAAATGGAACGGAACGGTCGTCACCGAATACAGCCACCTTGGACTGGACCGGTCCGTCATCGTAGATTACCAGGAACCCGACGTGAAATGGAATCTGGTCTCGGGAAGCGGCAATTACCCTTACACCGGTTGGGACCAGTTTGACCGGGTGATCCAGGCGTTGTGGCAATATTATGGTGGCAGTCCCGCGGACCGGGAAAAAGTGGTCTACGGGTTCGACCGCGCCAGCAACCGACTCTGGCGACAGAACGCCGTGGCCGGCACCGGGCAGGACGAGTATTACACGTATGACGGCGTCTTCCGGCTCAAGACACTTGATCGCGGGACGTTGAACGGGGGAAAGACCGGCATCACTGGCACTCCGTCATGGGAGGAGGACTGGAGCTACGACGATACGGGCAACTGGCGAGGGTCTTCGACCGGGTATTTGACGAAGGTGAGCGGCTCGACAACGCTCAACCAGAACCGCACGCACAACGTGGCCAACGAGATCACAGATATCACTGAGACCGTCGGTGGGGCTTGGACCACCCCCGCATACGACGGCAACGGCAACGGCACGCAGGTGCCGCGTCCGCTGGCGCTGACGAGCGGGTTTGATTTGAAATACGATGCTTGGAATCGGTTGGTGGAAGTAAAGAACACGGGAGGCAGCGTGGTGGCCACTTACAGGTATGACGGGACACATCGACGGGTGACCTCGCTGGTGGGTGCAAATACCCGGCACCACTACTTCTCGTTGTCGTGGCAGATCCTAGAGGAACGAGTGAACAGCGCCAGCACGGCGGAGCGATCATTTGTTTGGGGCCTACGTTATCTGGATGATCTGGTGCTGCGTCAGAAGAGCAGCGAGCGGCTTTACGCGCTGCACGACTACTACGGTGTCACGGCTATCGTGAACACATCCGGAACGGTTCTCGAACGCTATGGGTACGATGGCTTCGGAACACCCAGGTTCATGAACGCGAGCTTCGCAACCACTACAAACACGGCTTATTCTTGGGAAACGCTCTATGCTGCGTATCGTTATGATACTGACACGGGACTTTACCAAGTCCGCTTCCGTTACCTACACCCAAAACTAGGACGATGGATCAATAGGGATCCAATCGGCGAGCACGCCGGCGTGAATCAGTATGCCTATGTCGTGAATAATCCTGCAAATAAAGTGGATCCGCTGGGGCTTGAAGACAACAAAGAACCAGACGTGAGCACGGGATCAGACGCATTCAAAGATCTTGCCAAAGCACTTGGTAAAGGCTGGCCACCTTACGGGGTTTGCCTGCTCGACGATTTTTTCAATACTCAGATGGGTGGTCAGGTCGACAAGCTTAAGTTTAACCTCGAAGATTTTAAAGATGACGCGATTGACTGGTTGAAATTTTGGGAGGACGACCCCTCTCAACATTGGGAGGAAGGCGACGGAAAACGCCCTGGAGTCCGTTTGGATCTTCCTCAGGAGGACAGGCCGAATCGCTTCGGGTTTAGAGGGATAAGTCCTGACATTGATCCAGGTAATGTTGATTTCAATGATCGTAATTGGGTTGGAAGTGGTCTGGAGTCTACGAAATGGGGTGCGGAAATCAAGTTCGGGCCAAATAATACATCTGGGCGTTCTCATGTCCCCGACATCAATATTCGTCCATATTACCAGAACAGAAATGATCAATCAGGCCAGCAGAACATCGGGTTCGAGATGACGATTAGTTTCCCCCTCTAGGAGTCTCGTAATATTGGCCGCCGACTGTCGACAAAAGAAAAAAACATGGTAACAGTTTGTTTGATGAAACAGCTCAAGTTCACATTGAGTTTCTGGAAACGTTGGGCAGGTACGACGCTTGTTCTGGCATCCGTTGCTGCCGCTCCGGGTGCGGACGAATTAATATCTGAACCGATTTCTCCCATGTTGTTGTCGCAGGTAGCCGATCAAGATTTACCTTCAGTTCAGAAGCTTCGAAACTCAATTTATGATCATGCGTGCGACAGCAATGTTATTGCTACATTGCATACCCTCGCCACCAACAATAATCTAGGCTACGAGGCGATTGATCTCATTGTTCATGCCGCTATTTTCTGTCCTACCCAAGGGGAGGAGCTGTTTGATACAATGCTTTCCAACTTTGATGCTACCAATGTAAATCGCAAGGTGGTTCAGGATATGATCGGTTTGGGAATATATGGATTCAAGAAAACAAACAACACCGAGAGATTGGCCAAGATTTGGGAAAAAACCAATGAGGAACAAAGTGTTCTTGCAAACTCTAATTCGGAAGATGATATACGATCATGGATCAACAATTATCGGATAGAGAAATCAACCATCACGCGCCGAAAAATTTTGGAGACTCTGTCCTGGTATGGAGGTGAGGAAAAGCGCGGTTTCGTAATTGAAATGGCGTTGGAAATGGCAGAATTGGATCCCGCTGACCCATATTTATTGACGGCTGTCGGCACGATTCAGTCAGTTCAGGGCCGACAGCGGGAGGCTGTGGAGAATCTTCGTATAGCCTGGTTGAACAAGCGACACATCGGGGCACTGTATCCGTACGCCGCTACAGTCTTGAAACTCGATTCTCTCCGTGACGACAACAATTACGAAACTGAGGTTAGGACTGTTGTCTCCGATTTGTTGCGTTTTCAAAAGTTCAATCCAAATTTCACGGTTCAATTATTATTTGCCGGTGCAAATCTCAGCGTTGCCAACCCCGAAAACCAGCTACTCATGAATCAAGTGCTGGAGGAGCTTGACAAGGATTTACTTCGGAGCAATCCACAGTTTAAGACTGCCTACGATTTGGTTATTCACAGGTGGAAGCCTGATAGTCCCTCACCTAAAGTGGGTAATAAACGGGTCAATCCTAACCATTGACACAAGTGGGTGATGAGTTTAGTTCTGTCTCATGCCGCGTGCGTTGAGAGTGGAATATCCGGGGGCGATCTATCATGTAATCAATCGTGGGGACCGGCGCGAACCCATCTTCAAATCAGACGCGGACCGGGAGTTGTTCCTCACCTGTCTGGACCAGTGTTGCACCAAGACCGGCTGGCAGGTTCATGCCTACGTTTTCATGCTCAATCATTTTCATCTGGTGGTGGAAACGCCCCAACCCAATCTCGTGGCGGGCATGAAATGGTTTCTGGGCACCTACACCAACCGGTTCAACCGGCGACACAAGTTGTTCGGCCACCTCTTCAGCGGACGCTACAAATCACTTATCGTCGACGGTTCGGGCAACGGATATCTCAAGACGGTTTGTGACTACGTTCATTTGAATCCCGCCCGTGCAACGTCGGTGGGACCGCGTACCGCGTTGTCAAAATTTCTCTGGAGCAGCTGGCCGGAGTATCTGAAAGCCCCTTCGAAGCGTCCGAAGTGGTTGCGCGTGGACCGCCTGTTGGGTGAGCACGGCATTCCCAAGGACAGTCCGGCGGGTCGGCGAAATCTGGAGGCGCGGATGGAGGAACATCGGCGGAACGAGCACTCCGACGACTACAAACCGATCCGACGCGGCTGGTGCCTGGGTGACCGGGCTTTCAGGGAGGAATTGCTCGAACAGATGGACGGCCGGGTGGGCGAACATCATTACGCCCCGGAACGGCGCGAAGCGGATGAACAAAAGGCGCGGCGGCTGATCTCAGAAGAATTGAAACGGTTGAAGTGGAATCCCGACGAACTGAAGGCACGTCGCAAGGGAGATCCCGGCAAGGTGCAGATCGCAAAACGGCTGCGGACGGAAACCACGATGACGCTGAAGTGGATCGCCAATGAATTGAACATGGGCGTCTGGACACACGTATCCAATCTGCTCTCACTGGAACGACAGGTGCGGAGCAGCGGGTAAACAAGGCATTGCGTGCCGGGCGCGGTGCGGAAACCGTTCGACGATCACACCCGGATTCCGGACCGTCGTTTGGGATGGACGGTCTGTTTGGTGGCCGGTTTTTCGGTAACAGTTTCAGCAGCGTCCTCAACGGATTCCGTCTCGACCTGACTCGGTGCCTGGTTCTTGGTGAGATCGAGCGCCTCCTCGATTTCATCCTGACGGACGGCCAGTTCCTGATAGCGTTCTTCGCGGTCGAACCGTTCTCCAAGCCGGCCTTCCAGTTCTTTTCCACGTTTCATCGCCTCACCGATGGCCGTTTCCAGTTTTCCTGCGCGTTCCTCAAAACCGAGCACCGTCGTTTCCAGCGACCGGATCGTGCCCAGCGCCGTGTCCGTGATTTTGGCCGGGTATGAGTTTTTGCCGCGCACGATCAGTTCGGGGTCGCTGATAAAACCGATCCGGATGAACAGATCGAACCCGGCGATTTTGCCCACCCGCATCTCATCACCGCTGCGCTTCTTCAACGCGTCCGCGCGGCGGATCAACAGCTCTCCGGCGACTCCCCGGTTGGTGATGGTCCGGCCGTCGAGTTCGATGCTGAACTTGTCGGCGGAAATGTCCTCGCGGGCGGCGATGTCGAGTTGCAAATTTTTCAACCGGTCGGCGGAGGTTGCCGCCTCATCGCGGGAATGGCGGAGATCGCCACGGATGCGAAACTGTTCGTCCGCATGGGCGGACCGCAATCGCGTGAGGCGCATCAGTTCGGCGTCCACCTGCGCCTTCTCGATCACGAGCGGATTGCCGGATGCGATGGCCTTCACCTCCGCGTAGGTCAGCGCCGCCGAGTCCAGGTCTTCCAACCGGCGGACGGTCATGTCGCCGGTCATCACCTGGGCGATGAATTTGGCCTTCGTCTCCAGCGTCTGCCACATGTAGGCGTCGAACGATCCTTCGGCAACATACCGATAGACGCCCACCACCGGATTCGTGTTGCCCTGCCGCAGAATGCGACCCTCGCGTTGCTCGACGTCCGCCGGACGCCAGGGCGCGTCAAGATGATGCAGGGCGATGAGACGCTCCTGCACGTTCGTTCCCGAGCCCATTTTCTGGGTGCTGCCAAAAAGAACG
>JBDNGP010000283.1:0-3879 GCA_041689265.1 Verrucomicrobiota bacterium | reverse complement strand
TCACATGGACACCGTTCCGCAACTCGGATAGTCTCTCGCCATGATTCATATCGGGGCCATTCAAAGGCTTGAACGGGACACCAAACGCGTCGCCGAAATCGTCGGCGTGCTGACCAAGTTTGGTCTCGCCGACTGGATCCGGGCGATCCCGCTCACCCGCGTCAAGGACTGGCTGAAAAGTCCGGACGGCGAGACGATCAGCGATTTGACGATCAACGAACGGATCCGCTCCGCGCTGGTCGAGCTGGGCACCACGTTCATCAAACTCGGCCAAATGCTGAGTACGCGGCCGGATGTCGTCGGGTCGGAACTCGCCGAAGAACTCGGGTATTTGCAGAAGGACACCACGCCTGATTCGGAGGCGGTCATTCGGAAGCTGTTCGACGAGGAGTTTCAGAAAACGCCCGAGGAGATGTTCGCCTCTTTTGAGATCGAGGCGTTCGCCTCGGCCTCCATTGCGCAGGTTCACAAGGCACGGCTTCCTTCCGGCGAGGATGTGGTGGTGAAGATCCAAAAAACGGGCATCCAGAAACGCATCGAATCCGATCTCTCGATCCTGTCCGGACTGGCCGAGCTGGCGGAGAAATATTCGTCGCAGGTCCGGCCCTACGAACCGGTCGCGCTGGTGAAACAGTTCCGCCGGACCATCCTTCGCGAACTGAACTTCAACGAGGAACGCCGCAACATCACCGAGTTTACACGGAATTTCGCGGAAGATCCCACGGTGAAATTTCCGCAGGCCTGGCCGGAGTTTTCCAGCCGTCGCGTGCTGACCATGGAACGGCTCGTCGGGGTCATGGGAACCGAACCGGAACGCATGCGTCAGACGGGAACGGACCTCGGGAAGTTCGCGCAGAAGGGCGCGAACATGTATCTCGAGATGATCTTCCGCGATTCGTTTTACCACGCGGATCCGCACCCGGGAAATCTGATGCTGCTGCCCGGCGGCGTGGTGGGCGTGCTGGATTGCGGCATGGCGGGCCGGTTGGATGAAACCACCCGCGAAGATATCGAGACGTTGCTGCTGGCCGTGGCGCAGTCGGACGCGGAATCTCTGACGGACGCGGTCTTGAGCCTGGGCGGCGACAAACTCAGCGATACCCGGGACAAACTCAGATCGGACCTGTCGGAGTTTGTCGGCGAATACGCGGGACAGGCGATCAAAGAACTCGAAGTGCGGACGGCCCTCAATTCGCTCGCCGACATTATTCGCCGGAACAGCATCGTGCTGCCGCCCGCCGTGTCGCTGCTGCTGCGGACGCTGGTTCTGCTCGAAGGAACGGCAAAACGGCTGAGCCCCGACTTCAGCCTCGCCCAGCTCATCCAACCGTTTTACCAACGGTCGATCGGCCGGCGTTTCTCGCCGCAACGGATGTTGCTGCGCCTGCAACGAACGTATCGTGACTGGGACCGGCTTCTGCGTTCGCTTCCGCGCGATCTGTCGGAAACGATCCAGCGCATTCGCACGGGGCGGCTCACCGTACATTTGGATCATCGCCATCTTGATCCGATCATCAACCGGCTCGTGGTTGGCGTTCTGGCCGCGTCGCTGTTTCTCGGTTCGTCCTTGTTGTGGGCCATGAAAGCGCCGCCGCTCGTGGCGGATATTTCGATCTTCGGAGCCGTCGGCTATCTGGTCGCGGCGGGACTGATCTGGCGTTTGCTTCGCGCGATCAAACGCTCCGGCAACGTCGATTCAAAGGATGACTGAACCGCGCGTCACCGCCCGGATGTTCACGTTGAATTTCAATCGAATGGCCGTCCGGATGCGGTCGTTGATATTGTGCGGCCTGGTCGGGATCGCTTTCGCCGGGACGGGCGCGCTGGCCACGGACGTCACGTTGCTGAGCTGGAACGTGGCGGGAAACGGGCAGACGGATTGGAGCACCAACAACGCACAAGTCCGGGCCATCGGCCGCATCGTCCAGCACCTTCAGCCGGACGTCATCACGTTTCAGGAAATCCCGTTTCCGCAGTCGCATGAGATGACCAATTTCGTGGCGGAATATCTGGAAGGTTTTCATCTCGCGCGTTACTCCGGCACGGATGGAATCTTGCGCAGCGTCATCCTCAGCCGGTTTCCGATCACGCGGGAACAGAAATGGCTCGACGGTGTCCCGTTGAATGATTTCGGCTACGACGGCCGGTTCACGCGCGACCTGTTTGAAGCCGAAATCGAAGTGCCCAACTGGCCCGCGCCGTTGCATGTTTTCACCACCCACCTCAAGTCCGGCTTCGATTCAAACTCGGTTTCACGACGGGCCGCTGAAGCGCTGGCCATCTCCAACTTCGTGGTGAACACATTTTATCCGGCGTTCACCAACCATCCGTTTGTGCTGACGGGTGATTTTAACGAGGATCACGTTGTTCACGCACATTCCGGGGGGAGGGTCGTCGATACATTGATTAACGAAATTGTCGGCCTCCGGTTGACTGATCCCCAGAATCCGTTGACGGGAAGCGACCGCACGTTTTCGAGTCGCAGCAGCTTGAGTTCGCGTCTGGACTACATTCTTCCCGGCGGCCTGCTCTATTCGAACCTGACCGGGGGGATGGTGTTCAGTACGGCGTCGCTGGATCCGCTGCCGCCGATGTTGTCCCGATTCGATGACCAAACAGCGTCTGACCATCTTCCGGTTGTAGTCATGTTTCGAAATCCACGATCAGAGTCGTTTCGCATCACACGTGCAGTGATCGCCGACGGACTCGTGAGCCTCCGGTGGCAGGCGCAACCCGGTCGACACTATCAGATCGAGGGATCGCGGGATTTCGCTGAATGGCATATCGTCCCCGGTGAGATTGAAGTGGGGAGCACCAACGGCGTCTGGAATTCGTTGACGGGTTTCAGCCAGCGGTTCTTTCGGGTTCGCTTGGTGCCCTGATCCGGAATCAAACTTCGAATCAGGAACCTGCTCGAAATCACTTGTAGAACTCGGGCCGCAACGGACGCCAGACGATCGCGGGATTGTTCGTGTTCGCATATCCGGTTACCGGTCGGGCGTAGTCTTCCGCTTTCTCGAATGACACCCGGCCGTCCAAGTAAGCGATGTTCATCCCGCTCTTGTTGTGCAGATCCGTGTGGAGCGGATTCCTCGATCCGCTGATGGGCTGAATGACCGGATTGTTTCGTCGGGCATCAAACATCCACACGGCCACCGTGGGGCGCGTGATGGAAGAAAGCCTCACTGACGGTCCGTTCAATTCACCCGTGCCGTTGACGTTGGCGTTGACCTGGTAGTGCCAGAAATTTTTGCCGGTGCCACCGTTTGGATTGCCGGGACAGATCCAGACTGATTTTGTGGCCGGCACCACCGTGTTCGTGCGAAAGGGCAGCTCAAAATACGCGGGCTGTTTGATGATTCGGGGGAGATCGATGTACCATGCGTCCGCCGTTGACGCACCCGTGGCCAAGCCGTCCTTGGGAAGCTTGTTGTCGTTTTCATCCACGAACAACATCAACGCAATGCCCCACTGTTTGAGATTGCTCAGGCACGCGGTGTTCTTGGCTTTGGCTTTCGCGTGGCCGAGAGCCGGAAGAAGTAATCCGGCGAGAACAGCGATGATGGCGATCACCACCAACAGTTCAATCAGCGTAAAACCCTTCTTTGCGGACGCTCTCATACGCCACTAGACAAACATCCTGCGCGAGAATGGCAACTTGAATTCGGACAATTTCGTATGCCTCTCCCTACAAGCGGGTTAGGCGGTGTCT
The DNA here is from genome assembly GCA_041689265.1 of Verrucomicrobiota bacterium. Taxonomy (GTDB): domain Bacteria; phylum Verrucomicrobiota; class Verrucomicrobiia; order Limisphaerales; family RI-55; genus JBDNGP01. The sequence continues at coordinate 167 of JBDNGP010000283.1, read as the reverse complement.
GGATTCAGGACGTGGGGGAGCGCTGTCGCAAGCGACGAGACGGGGGGAACAAAGTATTGCAGACTTAAATCGTGTCGGTTTTGTTTACACAACTCATTTTGCTTCTAACAAGCTGAAGAAAAGAACGTTACATATTATTTGGGCCCGGTATTAGATTGATGTTGTTG
>JBDNGP010000282.1:0-18476 GCA_041689265.1 Verrucomicrobiota bacterium | reverse complement strand
GTGGTTGGTTCAACCACGCGAGAGCGTGGTGGTGACAAAACCAAAAAAACCAACCAACACCAGCAACCACGAAATACTCAAAGCCGCCTTTTTGCAAGGCGGAGAACGGGAAGCCACCGAATTGTTCAACGATCTGATCCGGGGCGCGGTGCGGGAGGCCTTCTGGGGGATGATGGCCCGGAAGGTCGAAGCGCTGTGCGGGCCGCGTTACCGGCCCGATGAAGGCAGCGATTGCCAGCGGGCCGGCTCGGAACGCGGCAGCGTTTATCTGGGAGGCGAGAAAGAGGCCGTCCGCCGGCCCCGGGTGAGGCACCGGAGCGAGGGGGAGGTGCGGTTGGAAACCTACCGGGCGGCTTCGAGTCAAACGGGCCTCTTTGGGCGGATCCTCGGACTGGTCGGCGAAGGCATGTCCCAGCGGGGTGTCGGGCGGGCCTCGAAAGGAACGATCAGCAAGAGCGCCATCTCGCGAATGTGGGAGGACAAAAGCCGAAGCCGCCGGGGAAATTCCGTCTTGATCATACGATAACAAGAAACCAAAATGAACCGACTGGCCAACACCTTGTTTTAACGATCCCTGGGACATCCCCCCAAACTATGTCACTCAACTTATGGCCAGCGTTGCTCGCACACGTGGCCTTGGGTTCGAATCTTCCCGCCTCGACCATTTTCACATAGGTTTTTCCGCGAGGGAACCGCTGATTTAATTCTGCGACGAATTTGGAACCGCCAAGCGGCGCTGATTTCCGCTTATTTCACAGGCAAGAGCTTCCAAAGATTAGCGCGAATGAGCGCCCAATGGCGGGTCCTCTTTCTTGCGCGGATTTAATCATTCAGCAGTTTGCGGATGGCTCCCATCAAAACGTCCTCGACCTCGGGTGCCACGTTGGAGGAGGTCGGTTCAGTTTCGTAGCCGCCTTCCTCATAGGCCCGCGCGGTGCCGATATACCAGGGTCCGTAATCACCATACGCGGCCATGGTGACAAACAGGTCCGGGCGCAGCGCCTTGGCGGCGAGCTGATATTCCACAAACAATTCTCCCGGCAAATGCAAGATGCGGATGTCGCCCAGTTTCAAGACGGCGATATCAAGCTGATGGCCATCCCGGCAACGGCGCAACCATGCCAGCCGCGTGGCACCCTCGCGGGCCATGAACGTTCCTTCCCGCGCCTTGAGCTGCGCCTCCAGCTGGTCGATCGAGAGATGTTTCGCCGGGGGCAGGGCGACCGGTTCCACGGTCCAATTGACCTCCGAGGCGGTGATGGGTTCGCGCACGGTGGAGTCCCACGCGCGACGCATTCCATCAGCCAGGCGTCCGGCGAGGATGCCGCGATTCTCCGGTGAGCCGTCATTGTATTTGCCGGCGCCGATGTTGCCGCCCGCGCCGTTGAAGTGGACATGCAACGCGGCGGGTAATTCGAGCTGCCGCATGAATCGGGCGACACCCGGGAAGTCCGGATTCGGAATGCCGGTCCGATAATAGCTCTGCGGATGCGTGGCGTAATAACTGAGAACCGCCAGCGGCGTGTCGCCGTTCCAGAAGCTGACGAGCGACACCATTGGATCAATGGTGCCCTCCGGCTCGGCGCGCAGCGCGGGATCGGCAGTGGCCGTGTAGCGCACGGCGCGGATTTTTCCGTCCGGACCGGGGATGCGCCGGTTGGAAGCCACGCGATCGACCTTCGCCGTGCCATGGCCGACGTGAGTCACGGTCCGGGCGAGGGGGATCGCGTCACGAATGGCGGTCTCGAGACTGGCCAGAACTTCCCGCTGGAACGTGCCGTCGAACACCAGTGGTTCGAGTCCCTCATCGCGCAATATTTTCTCGGCCGAAAAATCGGCGAGCGGCGCGTCATGTTGATGCAGCGCATGCACCGCCACGCGGTCGGAGGTCGTTCCGGCCGCGCGGGCTAGGCCTTCGCGGAAGGCGTCGTTCGCGCCGTTCGCCAGACCGATCCAGTCGATGGCGCACAGCACGATGGGCTTACCAGCGTCCAGCAGTACAATGCCACGGGCGCGCAGGCCGAGATCCCATTTGTTGGTCACGGGATCGTAGGCCATTTGGCTGGCAATGGGCGGTGTCGCATCCACGTCAAACGTCGCCAGCCGGAGGGTGCCCGGTGCCGGGCTGTCGGCGGCAAGGACGTTGACGGCAAGTGCAAGGCAGGCAGTCGAACAAAGCAGAAAAACTCGCGTAAGCATGAGTGAAGGCTAGCCTTCCTGGTGCAGCCGGGCAAGCGCGAAGACAATGAAATGATTCGACTCCAAACTTTCATCAATCCTCCCGATTGCCGGTAAACCAGGGCTGGTTGATTATTGAAAGCTCACAACATACCTCGGTCCCTCCGAATCTGATCTCGATCCGCCATTCGCTTCTCCTTCGACTGCCGGTTCCAATCTTCCAGCAGGTCTTTGAGTCGGCCGGTGTCGGGAGTTGTGGAGGAGGAGGAGTTGATCTTGGAGGAGGCGTTTTACCTGTTGGTTTTCCGAGTAGTGCTGGGTGGAATGAGTTCGGGCAGATCGATTCCCACCGTCGCAAAACACACCGATCGGCGACCTGTCGATCAACAAACTCGCGGCTTGTCAGCCTCTTGCGCGGGAGTAGATTGCCGGGTGCGGACGCAAACAATTAGCCAATCAAAATATGCCAGCCAAACAAACCAAGCTCGCCAAAGCCACCTTCCAGATCGAAGCGCCGGACGCACAGGATGTCTTCCTCGCAGGCGAATTTACCGGTTGGGAAGCGGATGCGATCAAACTGGAAAAATCTAAAAACGGGAATTGGAAAACCACTGTCGCCCTGCCTGCGGGAACTCACCAGTATCGTTTCATGGTCGACGGGAAATGGTGCGACGACCCTCGGCGACCGAGCGAATTCTCAACGCGTACGGCCCCGAGAACTGCATTCGTGCGGTCGGTCGGGATTAATCGCCGGCCTGCGGCCCCAAGTCCCTTCCAAGGTCGGTGAGGAATTTTTTGTACACATCGTTGTCGTAGAGCAGCGTATGGCCCGCTTCCCGAAGTTTGTCGACGTCCGTGGGTTTCAGGAAAAAGGATGTTGGCAGGCTCAGATAAAAGTTCTTCTGCTGGGTGTCCTTGAATTTGGTGAAACTCAGCATGACCGGGTAGAGTTCGATCTCCGTGTCGACCCCCAGCTTTCCTTGCCATCGCTCGAACTCGTCGCGGAACAATTGTAGCGTCTCGATTGAGTAGCGGTCCAACGTATGTGCCGCCGCCGCCGCCGCCAGCGCGATGGAACCGGGAGGCGACGGTTTGGAATCCCAGTCCTTCGCAGGCGACGAATACGCGTTCGCGCTGATCACCACGATCTTCTTCACGTTGCGCGTCTTCAAACCCGCCACCAGATCGGGCGACTGCTCGATCACCGACATGGTGTCCATCAAGGGGCGCAACCCCAGGTTATCCGCGACGCCGCCGTCGACGAGGTGAAGGTACGGCCGGTTCGTGCCGTTCCCCATGCTCGACAACTCGTGGGCTCGCAGCTGAAGCCGGCCGGTGTATTCCGCGTCCAACCGGGAGATCCATTCATCACCGGTGTAGTCACAAGTTCCTCCGTAATTGTTGAGCGTGATCGGTGTCAACAGGCCCGGCACGGCGGATGAAGCCGCCACCGCGCGCGACACCGGGTAGTTGCTGAGGTCGGAGCAGAGGACGTCAAAGATGTACTGCGTGAAGTTGAATCGTCCGCCCTCGGATGCGTCCGTGGAATTGATGATGATGAACGGCCCTTCCTTGCGCTGCAGATCGGCGAAGGTCGCGCCATGGAAAAGAATCTCATCGTAGTATTGCGCCGCCAGATCTGACCGGCTCCACGTGCTCGACCACAGTCCCGGCCAGCGGAACGGGTTCAACACTCGAAATGCGAGCGCGCCCTGCACATTTCGTTTGAGAAAGGCATCCTCCAGAATGTTGAACGTTTCGTCGCCGTAGAGCCCGTAGGCCGCCGCGGTGAAACTGCCGCCGGACACCGACGAGATCGCATCCACCTCGTTCAGCAGGGAACGCTCCTCGCCGTCGATGGCGATCGTCTGCTCCCGCAACGCCTCCAGCACCCCGTAGCTGAACGCCGCCGCCCGGGTGCCTCCGCCGGAGAAGGCGAGGATCACCAGCAATTCATCTGAATTGTTCGGCCGCGATTGCAGATGGAAATAATAGCCCTTCTCCGTGTCGCGGGCCGTCAGCCGTTCGTTCACCGGGTAATGTTTGCATCCCACCGGAAGGAGCGCGATGCAGGCGATTAATACCGGGCGGATCAGGTTGGTGAACATGTTTTGAATCATGGTGTGCGCTCCGTCAGTCGGCAAGTGTTCGCGCGACATTCGCCGCCAGCCGGGCCAGCCATTTCGCCGAATCCTTCATCGCGTTCTTCTCGTTTGTCAGGTCGAGCAGCGCTCCGGTTCCGGTGAACAATCGACTGGATTTCGCCTTGTCCTCAACCATCCCCGCCAGACCGATGCACGGCACCGTCGCCTTCCGGCACAGCAAGGCGATCTCGCCGGTCCCTTTTCCCATCAACGTCTGCCGGTCGAGCGCGCCCTCACCGGTGATCACCAGATCGGACTGGCGAATCAACTTCAGGAGACCCGCCTGCCGGGCGACGAGGTCGAAGCCCGGTTTGAGTGTCGCACCCGAGAAAACGCGCAGGCCGAATCCAAGCCCGCCGGCGGCTCCGACACCCGGCTCGTTCACGTCGCCGAGTCCGAGCTGTTTCTTCAGAACGAAAGCCAGCCGCCGCAACGCCGTCTCCGCCGGTTTCATGTCCGCCAGTTTGAGCCCTTTCTGCGGACCGTAAACGCGCGAACAGCCTTTCGCCCCGAGCAATGGATTGTTCACATCCACGGCGACAGTGATCGATGAAATGATTCTTTGACGCTTCGGTGGAACTACTTTGGTGAGCGCCGACAACTTGAGCCACTCGATGATCTCGTTCCCGTCAGGATCAACAAACTTCCAACCCAACGCGCGCGCCAGACCGAAGCCCGCATCATTCGTCGCACTGCCGCCGATGCCGATCAACGCCTTGCGCGCACCCTTCGCCGCCGCCGCCCGAAGCGCCGCGCCAAGCCCGTAGGAATTGAGGTCTAACGGATGAAATTTTCCCTTGGGGAGCATCGCCAGACCGTTGATCGCCGCAGATTCGATGATCGCCAGCCGGGTCTTTGATTCCCACCACCACGAGGCATCGATCGGTTGATGTGCGGCGTTGACCGTTTTCAACGTCACCGCCCGCGCCTTCAGCATCCGGGCCATGATCGCGCCGAACCCGTCTCCGCCGTCACTCACTGGCAGGAGCGTGAGGCGGTCTTTGGGACGCGCCAGTTTCCAACCGGCGGCGATGGCTTCTGCGACGGCTTCAGCCGTCAGAGTTCCCTTGAATTTATCCGGACAAATCAGAACGTTCACCGGCCGGAGTTAAACGAAGAGCAAAACGAAAAGCCAGCGCAGGATGCTTCACCTTTGACCAAAAATTCGACGCCCGACCATCCGGCCCGCTCGGCGAACGAGGCGTTCCCTTCGAGTCATTTCCGGAACTGCGGATGCTCTTTCAGCCGGACCAGCGAATTGGCACTCAGTGGACGCTGCCGGTAAACCGGTTCATGAAGCGGCTCCGCGCTCGTCGAGACCCGCACGCGCCTCAGCCAGTCTTCACTCAGCAGTTCATCGATCAACCCCGCTGTATTGCACGCGATGGTTGTCTCGTCCTTCTCACCCGTGGCATGCCCGACGCCGACGTAAAAACCGGCCAGCAGCAACGTGACCCGCAACAACGTCGACCGCGAATAGGTCGGCAGCTGACACGCCCGGTCCGGGGACAAGAGGCTGAACAATCTTGAGAACACATTCAACGTCCACATCTCCGGATTCCTCGCGGGCGAGTAAGCGTCATAGAGAACGACATGCGGCGGCGGAACATCGCCGGGTTTCGCGTTTTCAAGCCAGGTTGGAAAATCACCCAGATGAAACTCCCAGCGCACGCGTTGATCCCCGTTTTCAAATTCAGCCGTGGACGATTCCAGAATCCGCCCGACCGCATTCCGGTGCGCGCCGAAGTAACCAAGTTCATCCGCGTGCCGCGCGGCAAACGCCAGCGGTTCCAGCGAGTGATCGAAACTGATCAACCGAAGCGGACACCCGGCGTCCCGCGAATGTTTCAGCACGGTCAAGGCATTCGCACCGCCGCCCAGACCCACATCCCAGATCACGAACTCCTCCCCGGCCGCCCGCATCCGGTCGACCAGATTCAGCTGATCGACATACAACGCCTTCGCTTCGATCTCCGGACCGATGACCGGATGAAACGTCTCACCCGCGAGGTGCGATCGAATTGTGCGGCTGCCGTTCGCCAGTTGAACCAGTTCAAACTTCTCGGTGGAATCCACGCCCGCGATGTAGTCTGAAAACCGGGTTTGGTCGAGCGAACTTAAATTCGGAGACACACGGCCCGCAGGACAAGCACGGCTTCCCCATCCGATCAAACGGTTCCGGCTGAGAATTCTGAGGATGCCATGAATTGCCGGCGCCCCGTTGAATCAGGCCTCAAGCCCCAGCCGTTCCAGCACGGCTTTCGGCGGCAGTTTGAATTCAGCCAGCGGAATGTTGCCGATGTAGCCGATGTCCTTCCAACCGGCGCGCGTGGCGTAGTATCCACCCGAGGCAACACTGCGGAAGCGCGAAAAGAATTCGGCACCCTCCTTCATCTCAGCTTTTGCCCGGTCGGCAAAAGCGATGTCGTCCGCAATGGCGGTTTGCTGTTCCAGGCTCAGCTTGGAGAAGTTCTTTGAGAATCGCTTTTGCGATTCCTTGTCGATCCATTCGAGCCCCGCAAGAATCGTCTTCCGGTCCGCGCGTTGGGCGTCGTACGGCGCGCTGATCCATTCATCAACGAACTCCACCACACCGACTTTGCTCGCGGCGGGTGCGCCATCGCCCGCCGGCAAAATCAAATCCGCGAGCACGCGCACGGTTTCACTTTGCGCGTCGTCAAATGTCAACGGCCAGAAGTCACCCGGATGATAGATCTTGGTCAGCACCGGATCGGTCCTGTACGGCTGCGCGGTCGCGACGCCTTCTGCGCCAAGCGAAGTGAAGTTAACCATCGGGATCGTCGCGGACGCGGCCATCACGAGCTTGATCGCATCGCGCCGGGAGATCGTTCGTTTGTCGTTGTTCATAGTTGTGTCTCCTCGTTGGTTACAGATTTCCCTTTTTCATTTCCGCGAGCATGTAGTCGGAGGACCGCCAGGCGAGCGCCATGATCGACAATGTTGGATTCTTGTCCGCGTTGGAAACGAACGGGCCGCCGTCAGTGACAAACAGGTTTTTCACATCCCACGACTGGCACCATTGGTTGAGCACCGAGTTCTTCGGATCGGACCCGATGCAGGTGGTGCCGACTTCGTGAATGATCGAGCCCGGCGGATAGATCGCCTTCGCGCCGTCGGTCTCCACGCGGCTGGTCACCTTCCCGCCCATCGCCTCGATGATGTCCTTGAAAGTCTTGTGCATGTGCGCGGCCTGCCTGGTCTCGTGATCAGACCATTTGAAATGAAACCGCAGTACCGGGATTCCGAACTTGTCCTTCAGCTCCGGATCAATTTCGCAATAGCTGTCCTCGTTCGGAATCATTTCGCCTCGACCGGAGAAGCCCATGAACGAACCGTAATAACGCCGGACGTCCTCCTTGAATTTCTTGCCGTAACCACCGCCCGTCATTCCCACCGCGTCATCGGCCACGCCCATCCCCGGCATGTCCCGGCCGCCGCCAAACTCGATGTGATACCCGCGCGCAAAACCGAGCTTGCCCGCGATCTGCTCCTGATAATGCCACCACGGCGTGTAGTAATGTTCACCCGCGCCCTCGGTGTTGTGCGGCGGCAGGTTTTCCAGAATCGGAATCTGACCGCTGACATGCGCGCCGACGGTGTCCATCAGGTAACGCCCGACCTTGCCGCTGGAATTTCCCAGACCGTTCGGGAACAGGTTGGATTTGGAATTCAGCAAAATCCGCGCGGACTCGCATCCGCTGGCCGCCAGCACGACAATCCGCGCCTTGACCGAGCGCTCCTCCCCGGGCGTCTTGTCGATGTAAACCACGCCGGTCGCCTTGCCGGCGTCGTCAATCGTCACCTCACGCACCATCGCGTTGGTAATGATGTCGAGATTGCCGGTGTCGAGCGCGGGTGGCAGATGAACTGTCGTGGACTGGTAATTTGCCCGGGTTGAACAACCGCGTCCGCACTCGGTCGCCCAGAAACACGCGGCCCGCTGCTGCATGTGTTTGCCGATGATCTTCTGCGCCTTCTCGTTGTTCGGATGCAAGCGCGCCGGAAGCGTGGTGTGATCCTGTTTGGTCGAGAGCACGGCGCGATGAATCGGCACCACCGGAATCTTCAACGTTCCGCAAACCTTTTTTGCATACAGCTCGTGGAGCTTTGGAGACGGGGCGGGCAGCAACGTGTTGTTCACGGAATCCGGTGTGTTCTCCAGACCCTCGTTCGAGCCATACACACCGATCAGCATTTCAACCTTGTCGTAGTAAGGCTCAAGATCCTTGTAATCCAGCGGCCAGTCGATGCCGAGCCCGTCACGTTCGCGCGGCTTGAAATCATATTGCCCCATGCGCAGGGAAATTCGGCCCCAGTGATTCGTGCGACCGCCCAACATGCGCGCGCGCCACCACATCCAGTTTTGATCCGACGAACTCACTTTCCAGTCCGTGCCCTCCTGCCAGCCCGGTGCTCGCGTGCGTTTCACCCGGTAAGGTTCACCCGGCACCCGCCAGCCGCCGTCCACCGTCGCGTCGTGAAAACCGAAATTCTTGTCCGGCGTACTTTCGCCCGCGAGCGGGGCGTCGCCGTTCGTCTGGAACATCGGCGTCTCGCGCACGGGATCGTAATTGCGACCCGCTTCCAGCATCAGAACTTTCGCGCCCTCCATCGTCAGCGTGTAGGCGGTCTGGCCCCCGGCGGCACCGGACCCCACGACAATGACATCATACGACGGCTTGGATTTCGAACTCGTGATCAAGGGCATGAAGGAAGTAAGCCGGACCGGCCGCAACCGGTCAATCGCACAAATCGAACGACGTATCCGGAACAAGGTAGTCCACACGGGAGCGCATGCGTTTCACTGGAAGGGCAGATTCCAAGGAATGGTCGGTCGGTGCCGCCATGACGAAAACTTTCTCAAAGCATCCAATGGAAACGCGGAACGAAGAACGAGTTGTCAAACATCAGAACCGACCCCTTTACATCAGAACCGACCCCTTTACTTTACTTTACGAACCGGTTTACATATCCGAGCACATGCATGGCTTCGGCGATGATCGGATTCCGATAAGCATTAACGCGTGGAAAATTCTCGGGGGAAGCGTCGCCATACAGGCCGCCAGGACTCTGGATTTCGATTCGGTCTGAGAACTGGTAATACCGGATCGGGCTGGTCGATTGGTAGTCCCGATGCAGGACGGCATTCATCAGCAATTCCCGGACGGCTTCGGGTGGAAAATCAAAGACCCCTGTTCACGAAGTTCCGAAATGACCACCGGTTTCTTGGTGAAACGCCCTTTCAAAAAGCTGTCCAGTTCGGCGAGAAGCGTGATCAGATTACCCGTAAAGGTCTTCTCAGCAAGTACGTCATCCGCCAGCTCCCCGCCGGCAAACTGCACAAACTGTAATTTCACGCCCGGGAAAATATCCAGAGGGTCGTAGGCAAATACCAGCATCCCGGCATTCGTCGGGCACTTTCGGTTCAGGTTGTAGAATCGCAGCGCGGCGAGTTGTTCCGGGACATCGCGGTGATTCTCGGCGATGATCTCCCCGGCGATGGCCTGAGGTCGGTAGGTCTGGCGGAACGTTTCCAGATCAAGCCGTTCAAGACCACCCTCCGGACACGGTGTGGAGTCAAAAGTGCGGAACCGGGCCGTGCGCCGTTCGATCAAAACGCGTTCCTCGGCCTCGCTTGCAACGTCCTTGCGGGGACCGATGCGAATGTGGGTGCGCCCTTTGTAACGAACCGGGGGGAGGTCATGCGGATGCACTTCCACAACAATAACGTGACCACCGCTGGAGGGATGCACTACTGCGGCCACGTTCATGACCGGCAGAGGCATAACCTGACCGTCGGACCGGTAAGAAGCAAACTGCTGTAGCAAATCGTCGCTTGCCTGAAGCCGGAAGCCGGAATCTTTTTGATCCACGCCGACGAGCAGGTAGCCCGGCTGCTTCCGCCCGGCCATGTCGTTGGAAAACGAGCAGATCGCCTCGCGGAACTTGTCCGTGTCCGTGGTGGAACGTGTCATCTCCACACGGTCGGCCTCGCCAGTCTCGATCAGGGTCTTGAGCTCGTCAGCAGTCATGCGTTCGCGGCGACTATACTGGGGAGGGCGAAAACATCAAAACTGATCTTCCTTGTCCTTGAACAGGATGTTGAAGGTCGTCATTGAGCCGTAGCTTTTGGTGATGTATTGCTGGAAATCAAATTTCTGCGCGGAGTTCAACGCTTCGAGTCCGTTGATCTTTTGCTCCAGCACGCGGAGGTTGTTGCGCACCATCACCCTGTTTCGGACAATTGTGTTCGGTCAATCGACTGATGTGGCGGATCTGACTTCTATCCGAGAAGGTCAAAACTGGTCTTTATCGTCTTTGAAAAGAACGTTGAATGTCTTCATCGATCCGTAGATTCCAGTGATGTATTGTTGGAGTTCTACCTTGTCTGCATCACTCAGTTTTTTGTTGGAGTTGATCTTTTGCTCCATGACCCTTGTTCTATCCCTTACCATTACAATCTTGTGAAAGAACGTTTCCAAATCCACTTCCTTGGGCTGGAGAGTTGGATCCTTCGGTTTGAGCACCAGCTTGCCACCGGACCAGCGGGTGCCCAACTGTTCCACCACTTCATCCGGACTCATCAAACCAAGCCGGTCGACCGTCGCTTCCACGATGTCCGCCACGAACTCCTTCAACGGCCGGTCGACTCCCCGGAGCGACGCGGTGGCCTCGATCGGCACCAGATCGCTCAGGCCGGGTGACACGTCGCGCGTGGCGTCGGAGAACTCGATCTTCGCGCTTTTCTGGTCCAGACCGATCACCCGCCCCGAACCGTGTTGCGGGTGCATGACTTCCATTCCGATGTGCATTTCTTCAATTTTCATAAGATTTCATTTCAATTGTGGGGACGGTGTTTAACCGCAGATGGACGCAGATTCACGCAGATCTGGTGCACAAACCGTAGCCGTCCGCTTGGTTGTCAATTCTTGGATCATCGGTGTTCATCTGTGCAATCTGCGGTTTCTATTTTCTTTTTTAGGATAAATTGTGTCCTGCGCAGGGTGCCGTTAACATGGTGCTCTGATTAGTGACATGAGAACCGATAGTCCAGAACGAAAGATGCCGGCCACCGCCCTCCGTCGACCGGAACTGCTCGCGCCAGCGGGGGAGTGGGATTGCGCGCGTGCGGCGGTCGAGAATGGTGCCGACGCCATTTACTTCGGACTGGAACGGTTCAACGCCCGGATGCGCGCGAAGAACTTCACGGTCGCGGATCTGCCGGACCTGATGTCCTTCCTGCACCGGCGTGGCGTGCGCGGTTACGTAACGTTCAACACGTTGATTTTCCAAAGCGAACTGAAGGACGCGGAAGACTATTTGCAATCGATCATTTCCGCCGGCGTCGATGCCGCCATTGTCCAGGACATCGGAATCTGCCGACTGATCCGCAAGCTGTCGCCGGATTTCCCTATTCATGGTTCCACGCAAATGACCGTGAGCAGCGCGCAAGGAGTCAAGTTCGTTCAGGAACTCGGATGTAACCTGGTCGTGCTGGCTCGCGAATGTTCAATCAAGGAGATCGAAGCGATCCAATCGCAACAAAGAGAAACTGCGAACGATGCCCCGATCCTCCCGCTCGAGACGTTCGTCCACGGCGCACTGTGCGTCGCGTATTCCGGACAATGCCTGACCAGCGAAGTTCTCGGCGGACGTTCGGCTAATCGTGGCGAGTGCGCGCAGGCGTGCCGGATGCCGTACGAGTTAATTTCTGACGGCGAGAAAGTTGATCTCGGCGACCGGCAGTATTTGCTGAGCCCGCAGGATCTGGCCGGCGTGGAAGTGCTGCCGGATTTGGTTCGCGCGGGGGTGTCTTCGCTGAAAATTGAAGGCCGTCTCAAAACACCGGAATACGTCGCCAGCATCACGCGCATTTACCGGCAATCGATTGATTCCGTTTTCAAAGAACTTGAACAGGGCCAACCGGCTGACGCGCAAAGCCTGTTCAACGAGTCTCGGCATGATTTGGAAATGTCATTTTCGCGCGGGCTTTTCACCGGCTGGTTTCGCGGGAACGACAATCAGAAACTGGCCCACGCGCGGTTCGGCAAGAAACGCGGCGTCTATCTCGGCGAAGTGACGTCGGTGGAGCGCGACCGGGTCCGCGTGAATCTGACCGAACGCCTCAAGCCCGGCGATGGCATCGTGTTCGACCACGGCAACCCCGAAGCCGGTGAGGAAGGCGGGCGGATTTACGGAATCGATCCGGCGCGAAGCCAGAATGCCTCGGAGGCGGTTTTGTCATTTGGTCACGGCGCGATTGATTTCAGCCGGGTTCACGTCGGCGACAAGGTCTGGAAAACCAGCGACCCCGATTTCGACAAACGCGTCCGCAGCACTTTCGGTGGTGACCATCCCAAATTTCAGCGGCCGGTGACGATGGAAGTTCACGGTCGCGCAGGCGAGCCGATGACATTGCTGCTGCGCGACGAACAGGGGCACGTCGTCGAAGCCGGTTCAAACATCAATCTGGAAGCCGCGCAAAAAACACCGCTCGGCACGGACCGGTTGACGCAACAGCTTGGGCGACTCGGCGGCACACCGTTCCGGCTCGAGGCGTTCACGAACGGACTCGAAGGCGATGTCATCCTGCCGGTCAGCGAGCTGAACCGGTTGCGCCGCGACGCCGTCGTCCGTCTCGAAGCACTGCGCGCCGAACCCAAACGTTGGACCCTCGCTGCGCCCAAAACAATTTCGCCCGAAGTGTTCTCGGAAACGGATTCTTCCGGGCACACGTCAGCCGAACCGGGCCTCGTCGTCCTCTGCCGTTCTCTTGAGCAACTCGCTGCCGCGCTCGATGCCGGGATCACGACCGTTTACTGCGATTTCGAAAATCCAAAGGGTTACCTGGAGGCCGTGGCGATGGTCCGGTCGTTCAAACCGTCCGGTCAAAATACGATTCCGCCCGAGATCTTTGTCGCGCCGCCGCGCATTTTCAAAATGGGCGAGGAATGGATCATTGAGCAGGTTCGCTCGTGCGAGCCGGACGGTTTTCTCGTTCGCAACTACGATCACTTCAGCTTTTTTGCGGACGACCGAATGATCGGTGATTTTTCACTGAACATCGCCAACTCCATCACCGCCGACTATTTCAAGAATCGATTCAACCTGGAAAGAATCACCGCGTCCTATGATCTGAACGCAGCCCAGCTCGAGGGGCTTTTGAGCACCGCCCCTCCGGAGTGGTTCGAGGTCACACTCCATCAACACATGCCGATGTTTCACATGGAGCACTGTGTTTTCTGCGCGTTTCTCTCGAAGGGCAAGGACTACCGAGACTGCGGAAGACCCTGCGACAAACACTCGGTGAAACTTCGCGACCGCGTCGGAATGGAACATCCGCTCAAGGCCGATGTCGGTTGCCGCAACACGTTGTTCAACGCGCGCGCGCAGACCGGCGCGGAGTTCTACACGCAACTTTACGATCTGGGCGTGCGCCGGTTCCGAATCGAGTTCGTCAATGAATCGGCAGCCGAAGTGAAAACCACGCTGGCGAAGTACCAAGCGCTGTTGAACGGCGAGATTTCCGGCAACGAACTCTGGCGCGAATTGAAACTGCACAATCAGCTCGGCGTGACGCGTGGGCAGATGGGAAAGTAGGACAGGCATCCTGCCTGTCTCGGGTGGAGAGACGATAAACACGAAAACAGTTTTTAACCACGGAGACACTGAGAGAGCGGAGAGAAAAAGCCTTATGAAAGCAGTTCAAATCATCGAACACGGGACTCCCGGAAAACTGGAGTTGCGCGACGTCACCGATCCGCAGGCCGGCGAGAACGAAGTCGTCGTCCGCGTCCGCGCGTGCGGTTTGAACCGGCTCGATCTGTGGCATGAGGCCGGGGACCTCCCCCTCCCGCTTTCAACTCCGCGAACGCCCGGTTGTGAAGTTGCCGGTGAAGTAGAAACAGTCGGCGACGGCGTGACCGGCTGGAAACCAGGTGATCGTGTTGCCGTTCAATCGAATCTGTTTTGCGGCACGTGTGAATACTGCGAACAGGGCGAGGAATCGATCTGTCTGCGCGGGCGCATACTCGGCGTGCAAGTGGACGGCGGGTTTGCGGAAAAAGTTCTAGTGCCCGAGAATGCCCTCGTCCGGCTGCCCGACGGCGTGGGCTTCACGACGTCCGCCGCCTTGACGCTGGCCGGCAGCACCGCCACGCACATGCTCACCGGCCGGACAACTGTCAAGCCCGGCGATTGGGTGCTGGTCATGGGCGGAAACAGCGGCGTGGGATCGGCCGCGATTCAGATCGCGAAAGCGCTCGGAGCGAGGGTCATCAGCACGGGTTCATCTGAGGAGAAACGCCAGCTGGCGCTGAATCTCGGCGCGGATCATGTCATCGATCATTCGTCCAACGACTGGTACCGGAAGGTTTTTGGAATCACCGGCAAGCACGGCGCGGACATCGTGGTCGAACACATGGGTGGAGACATTCTTTTGCAAGCGCTGCGCTGCCTCGCGCGAAACGGAACGGTGGTTACCTGCGGGGCGACGGCGGGCAAAAACATTTCGCTCGATCTGTGGCCCCTGTTCGTGAAGCAACAACGGATCGTCGGCAGCTACGGACGAAACCGGGTCGACATGGGAAAAACTCTGGAGTGGGCGGCGGAAGGGAAAATCAAACCCGTGATCGATCAGGTGATGCCGCTGGAGAAAACGTCAGAAGCCTTCAATCTGCTGCGGGACCGGAAAGTGTCAGGAAAACTGGTCATTGTTCCGAACTGAACCAAGCGGTTTTTTGAAGGACTATTCCTCGTCGAACTTACGGTCGAACAGCGCTTCAAGTTCGTTCAGAGCAGAGCCCCCATCCTCGCCTTCGACGTGGATGGTGATCTTGCTGCCCGGACCGGCGGCGAGCATCATCAACCCCATGATACTCTTGCCGTTCACACGTTCGCCATCCTTCTCGATGAACACGTCGCAGGTGTATTTATTGGCGGCCTTCACCAGCATGGCAGCCGGACGCGCGTGAATCCCGAGCTTGTTCAGCACGGTCAGTACACGATTCAAATCGGATTCATGGGGGGCCTTGCGGGCGGCACTCATCGGACCGGATCATCGTGTTGCGGGTAATATATTGCAACCGCTATTTGCCGGACCGCAGTTCATACGAACGATGAAGCCTTGTTAAAGCGTCGGTTTTCGGCTCATTTGCGCGATCAGACGGTCGTTCAAATCCTTGGCGGCGTTGTAGCCGGCGTTCTTCAATTTCACATGCAAGGCGGCCACTTCCACGAGCCGGGCCAGATCACGGCCGGGCCGGACGGGGATCACCATGTGCGGCACATCGATACCTAGGATGCTGGTGTATTCCTGGTCCATTCCCACCCGGTCCACGTTGGGCACGTGCTCCCAGCTCTTGAGCGTGACGACGAGATCGACCTTCTTTTCGCGTCGGATCGATTTGATACCGAACATCGCCGCCACGTTGATGATGCCAATACCACGGACCTCCATGTGATTGCGCGTGATCTCCGACGACGTGCCAATGACGTCCTGCCCCTCGAACAGGCTCACTTTCGTGATGTCGTCCGCCACGAGACTGTACCCGCGCTCGATCAACGCGAGGACGCACTCGCTTTTGCCGATGCCGCTCTCGCCGCGAACGATCACGCCGACACCGAGGATGTCGACCATGCTGCCCATCTCGCTGCCCTTGGGGGAGAACAACGATTCCAGCGCGTGCGTCGCACGGTTCATGAACCGCATGGTCAGCTGTGGACAAGTGAACACCGGGATCTCGTGATCCTCCGCCATCTTCAACATCAGCTTGTCCTGCTCCAGATTGCGCGAGAAAACCACGCACGGAATCTTGAATGAAAACAGGCTCTTGTAACACGCCTTCCGCTCATCATCGTCGAGCGATCTCAGGTAGCTGACCTCCGCGTTGCCGAACACCTGGACGCGCTTGTAGGCGAAGTATTTCCGGAACCCCGCGAGAATCAGGCCCGGCCGGTTCACGGTCGGCTCGCGAATGATCCGCTTCAACCCGCTGGCCCCGGCCGCCAGTCGGAGCTCCAGTTCGCCCGAGTGTTTCGTAAAGAAATCTTCTACCGTTACCGAGTCTGTTTTCATGGTGACACTACATGTTGAAATCCGGCCCCAGATAAATCTCGCGCGCCTGCTTGTCGTTCGCGAGAAATTCGGCGGAGCCTTCGCACAGGACCTTTCCGTGATGAATGATGTAGCCGCGATCAATCAGCTTCAGCAATTCCCGCACGCCGTGGTCGGTGATCAGAATGCCCAGCCCGCGATCCCGCAGCCTCCGCAGGATCTTCTGCACCTCGTGCACGGCGATCGGATCGATGCCGGCAAACGGCTCGTCCAGCAGCAGCAGTTTCGGACTGGTGACTAGGGCGCGCGTGATCTCCAGTCGGCGCTTCTCGCCGCCGCTCAATTGATACGCCTTGCTCTTCGCGAGCGGCGTGAGATCCAGTTCTTCCAGCAGGTAACGCAGGCGGATCTTGCGCTCCGTGGAATCCATCTTGCAGGTTTCGAGGATCGCCAGAATGTTTTCCTCGACCGTCAGCTTCCGGAAAATGGACGGCTCCTGCGTGAGATAACCCATGCCCTGGCGCGCGCGCAGATGAATTGGCAGTGGCGTCACGTCATTACCGGCGAAAACAACATTGCCCTCGTCCGGTTTCACGAGACCGACGACCATGTTGAAGGTCGTGGTCTTCCCCGCGCCGTTCGGTCCCATCAACCCGACGATCTCGCCGGGCTTCACGTGAATGCAGACACCATCGACAACCCGCCGCCCACGATACGCCTTCACGAGCGCGGAAGTGTCGATCAAGTTTTCCCGCGCCCTGTCGCCGGGCGGGGCTTCCAAAACGACATTCTCTAGATCTTTGCTCAAAGTAGTGTGTGCGTGCGTCGTGTCGGCCTGGTTCAATCACGAATGACTCGATGAATGCGGATGACACCGGGAATCAGGTCGGCCTGGTCACGGCGCGCATTCGGTTGCATTCGGCATACAATGGCGAAAGTTTCTGCCATTCGGAAAGGATTTTCAAACAAGGGTGTTCGTGTTTTTCGCTCGGTCATGAACCGCAACAGCATGTCGCCGATTTTTCCCGGCGCACGAATGTGGACGGGGTCGCCTGCTGCGGCAGGCGTTCTGAGCCGTTCTTTGGAGCAGACGCACCTCTGATCCGATACGGAACCATGCAGTTAAATTCCGGGTGGTACGGGCCACTGGCGCGTTCTGTCGGGCGCCCCCCGCCCGACAGCCGTGCGCACGGAGCACTCACTGAATGGTGACGGCCCAGTTGGCCGTTCCACCCAGACCAACTACATGGTTCCGGCTTAGCCGAACGTCAAACGTCTGGCCCCGGCTACCGGCGGCGAGTCTTCGACCGCAGGTTGAAAAGGTTGTACATGCGAACAGGCCACGCTTTCAGCGTTCTGAATTGGGCTCGGCGGGAGCCTCTCCCCACCTGCGAGTGGAAACAGATTCGCCCTGTGAAAAGGTTTTCTCTCGGCCGTCTGTGCGGAATCCCGATGGATTGGGAACCCGCATGACCGGTGGCGTGGGAGCCGGGAGCTAATCAATCCCGGCCACCCGGTTGGGCACTTGGGAGTGCTGTCGGCAGCAAGTCGTCCAACACGCCTTCCAGCCGTTTTTGCGTGGCTTTGACATCACTGTCGTTTCGTATCGTTTCGGTCTTGTCACCGGCAACAACGACAGACTTCCCCCACGTTGCTTCGACTTTATTCGTCTTGTTCAACCAGACTTGGACGGTCGTATCGGTGTTAGCCATCGAGGTCATCGTCCGATCCTGCGTCATGATCACGATTACGAATCTCTCGAACTCTCCGTCTCGTCGGGTATGCAGCACGCCCGAATACATGTGGCCACCTGGAGTCACCCCGGTTACCTCAGCGGGTGCAAACTGGTTACGTTATTGTCGCCACATCCTGCCAGCAGCGTAAGCAATATCAGTGATAGGATTTTCATATCTGCCAACGTCGAGCGCAGCCGCGCCGGGTAAATGGTGTTGAGTTTGAACCGAGACGCTTCCCCGGCGTTGGCTGACGCGGATTATTGTTAGGCATGTGGAACTCCTCTGGCCGCTTCATGTCCGCTGCCTCCAAATGCACCTGACACGCCGATGATAAAACAAAAT
>JBDNGP010000281.1:0-7525 GCA_041689265.1 Verrucomicrobiota bacterium | reverse complement strand
TTCCCCAACCGCCCCCGCGGGGGCGGTTGGGGAAGAAGGCAAAGCCGGCGACAAAGCCGCCTTTACCCAAAACTAAAAACCTGATAAACCAACAACAACAAAACAAGAGAATCTCAACTCCAAGAAACTCAGTACACTTCAGCCAGTGGATTGACCGTTCTGTGGCAGGCGACTGAAAATTCTCAGCACTCGCTGGGTTGGGGGAGCAACTTGCTAGGTTCGGAAGGCTCAGTTTGGCTGGCCGGCGGTGACGCGAGCTGTGCCGCCGATTCCAAAGTGTTTGACAAAGAGAAACGCGGTATCGAGATCGGAGAGTTTCGACCGAATCATCGTGGCAATTGGGTAGATGCACTGCGGTCAGAACAGCTTCCGACAATGCCGTTGACAGAGGCGGCTTTCGGCTTCTCTCTTGCGCGTGCGGGAGAACTGGCTTGGCGACTCGATCACCAGTTGTTCATCAATGTGGACAAACTCAAGGTGATGGACGATGAAGCGGTGGAGCTAGATTCCATTGCGTACGCCGAACCTTGGACTCCGAAAATTTGAGTTCTAGCGGGGATCGGCAGTCTCGGTGACAATTTCGACTCATTCAATTTGCAAGTCGCTGTCAGTTAATCGTAAGCGGTGTGCACGGCGCCCCTTGACAGGATCTGTGGGAACATTGGATCGGCGGGGTCGTAGTTGTCAGAGAGTTGGCGGTTGGGGAAATAGTCTCGAAAATGGTGGAGAGCTACGCCGTCCCGTGCGATGCGGAGCGGTTTTTCTTTGCTGGTGGTGGTCAGCTCGCTTTGGCTGCCGGTTTCTGTTCGTTCATCAAGAAATCGAGGTAGCCGGTCAGGCGCGTTTTCAACTCCTTGCGGCTGATGATCGCGTCGATCATTCCGTGATCGAGAAGGAATTCCGCCGTCTGAAAACCGGGCGGAAGCTCGGCTTGGGTGGTGTCCTTGATCACGCGGGGACCGGCGAATCCGATCATCGCTCCGGGTTCCGCGAGGATGATGTCGCCCACGCTGGCGTAGCTCGCCATCACACCGGCGGTGGTGGGATGCGTGAGGATGCTGATGTAGGGAAGCTTCGCGGCGGAATGATAGCCCAGGGCTCCGCACGTCTTGGCCATCTGCATGAGACTAAACATGCCCTCATACATGCGCGCGCCGCCGCTCGTGGAAATGATGATGACCGGCAGCTTCCGCTTTGTGCCTTCCTCGATCAGGCGCGTCAGTTTTTCTCCGACGACACTGCCCATCGATCCGCCCAGAAAACTGAAATCCATCGCGCCGATGGCGACCCGGTGCGCACCAATTGTTCCCAAACCGGTGATGACAGCGTCCTTGAGTCCGGTGGATTTCTGATAGGCGTCAAGTTTGGAAGTATAGGTGGCGACACCGGTGAACTCCAGGATGTCGACGCTCGTCAAACCCGCGTCGTGTTCCTCGAATGAACCGGGTTCAACAAGCGAACTGATCCGTTCGTGTGCGCCGATTGGGAAATGGTATGCGCAGGTCGGGCAGACCTTCTGGTTCGCATCAAGTTCCTTGTCGAAAATCAGATTGGCGCACTTGGGGCACTTGGTCCAGATGCCTTCGGGTATCTCTTTTTTCTTGGCCGGGCTGGACGATATTTTGGGTTTCCTGATGAACGCTGTTTCGGATCCGACGGGCGGCGGAGTGACGGCGGGTTCCACTCCTTCGGGGCCGGAGACATTGCGGTTTTTGGGATTGTTGTTGGCCATATCGATCAAATGCCTCGCGCGACGGTCCAGACACAAACTTCGTCCGCTCCGGCCTCCCGCAACACCTGGGCACAGGCGTTGGTGGTGGCACCGGTGGTAAAAACGTCGTCGATTAAAATCACGCGCTTACCGTTTAATGGATACCGACCGGTCATGGCAAACGCTTTTCTCATGTTTGCGGCCCGCTTGTCCCGCGAAAGGTGGGTCTGCGTTTCCGTGTCGCGCACCCGTTTTACGGCGTGAGATACGGTGGGAATCCTGATCTTCGCCGAGGCGGCTGCGGCAATTCGTTGGGATTGGTTGAATTCGCGCTGGCGTTCCTTCTGCGGATGCAGGGGAATCGGAATCAGGCAATCCCATCGGCCTGTCCGCTCGATCCACGGAATGAGCTCACATAGAAGCAGGTCCGCCAGAAACGGCTCGAACCATACGTGACCCTGATATTTGAACCGGTGAATCACGTCGGTTACCAACCGGGCCGCGACGACCGACGAGCGGGCCGATGAAAAATGGAGCTTGAGGCCGTGACAGTTTCCGCACACAAAGTCTGAGGTGAGATCACCGGAATACGGAAGCCCGCACCGTTCGCAGAAGGGTTTGCGGATGAACTGAATGGCACCGGGTTTCGTCCAGCACTCCTCGCAGACGTAGCCGTCCTTCGGCCCGGCCCGGTGCTTCCCGCAGATCTGGCATGCTTCGGGGAAGACAAGTCCGAGGACACCGTTGACCCAGTCAGGAATTCGTCGTGATCCGCGTTCAGCCACGGGAGAAATTTGCAGAAAATTCCGCGTTCCGTCACGCTTCAACTGCCGTGTCGCGGCACTGTGATTTTCTTATGTGCGAAACCGTCAGCACATTACTTGGCGGGAACGGTGTCTGCTGGCATCGACGCCTCGTCGGGTTTTGATTTGAAGAACTTCTCCTTCAAGCCATCGAAGAGGGAATAGATCGTCGGGATGACAATCAGCGTGAGGATCGTTGAGGTTGTCAGTCCGCAGATCACCGTGATGGCCATCGGTGTGCGAATCTCCGCGCCGTCGCCAAGGCCCATCGCCATCGGCAGCAGCCCCAGCACGGTGGTCGCGGTCGTCATCAGGATCGGACGGAGCCGGACGGACCCGGCGGTGACGAGCGCTTCGTGGGTTTCCAGTCCGCGCTGCTTCAATGTGTTCACGTAGTCGACCAGCACGATCGCGTTGTTGACAACAATGCCCGCAAGCATGATCAGGCCGAGGAAGACCACGACGGAGACGTTGATGTTGAGCAGGACAAGTCCGACGACGCTTCCAAAAAATGCGAGCGGAATGGTGAGCATGATGATCAGCGGTTGGAGCAGGTTTTCAAACTGTGCGGCCATGATCACGTAGACAAGGAACAGGCTGAGCGCGAGCGCGAGATACAGGCTGCCCTTGCTGCGTTCCCATTCTTCATTCTGTCCGGTGATAGTGAAGCTCATGTCGGACGGCCAGTTGATCTCGCGGTTGAGTTCTTCCTCGATGCGTTTTACCGCGCTGCCGAGCGAACCTTGGGCAATGTTCGCCTGCACGAGCGCGACGCGGTGGCTGTCGATGCGACGCACTTCACTCGGGCCTTCGCCGACGGCCAGCTCGGCCACGGTGTTCAGCGGAATGGGCTGGGAGCCGCCGGAATTGACGGTCAAATGTCCGACGTCCTCGGTGAATTCGCGGTCGCTTTCCGCGAGCCGGACGAGGATCGGCACGCGGCGGTCCTTCAGGTTGAACCGGGTGGCTTCGTAACCTTTCACGAGGTTGCGGACCTGTTGCGCGACGGTGTTGATATTCAGCCCGTAGAGGCTGAGTTTGTCGCGATGATAGAGGACCTGGATTTCGGGGGCGCCGCTGCGTTGCGTGGTTTCCACGTCGGCAAGCTCGGGCATCGCCGACATGATTGAGGTGGCCAGGCCGGCGAGGCGCTTCAATTCCGGCAGGTCGTCACCGCTGATCTCGACAACGATGGGCGTCTTCGAGCTGAACAGGACGGGCCGCACCACGCGGACGTCGGCGTCGGGAATGTCCGAGAAATAGGAGCGCAACCGGTCCATGACGCGTTCCTCGGTGGCGATCGGACTGGAGCCCGGCGTCAGCACGATCTTGAACCGCGCGGAGTGTTCGCCCTCGTCGGACCGCCGCATGTTGGCGACGTCGTAACCGAACGTGACGAGGACGGTCCGGATGTCGTCGTTGTTGGCGAGAATCGTTTGTTCAACGCCGGCAAGGATGGAGCTGGTTTCCTCGATCGGTGTGCCAACCGGCAGATTCACTTCGAAGGTGAACTCGCCCTGATGAACTTCGGGCAACAGCTCCGTGTTCAGCCGGAGCCCCATCGCGTAGGTCACGAAAAATGTGGTCAGCGTGAGCACGATGATCAGCGCCGGATTTCGCAACGACCATTTGATACAGACCGGATAAATTTTGTTGAGAAAATCAAACGCGACGTTTGCGACTTGGAGCGGCAGCCAGGTGATCCAACGAATGGCAAACATCAGCGCCGGTCCGAGAACGTGGATCAACAGCCACGCGATCAGCATGAACAGAGTCACGATGATCTTACCCACCAGTTCGAAAACCAGACCGAACACCAGCCGCAGGACAAACCACGGCATCAGGATGATCCGCAGGGTTCCGGGTTTTGAAACGCTTTCCCTGAATCGCTGCCAGGCCGCGAAGTGGGTCCACAGAAAACTGACGGTTGAAACATCCTTGAGCTGGAGCGCTCGCCGGCTGGCCAGCATCGGGATGAACCAGACAGCCACGATCAACGAGGCGATGAGTGAAATGACGACCGCAAGTCCGAGATCGCCGAATGCCTGCCCGGCGATGCCCTCCACGAACACGAGGGGAAAGAACACCGCGACCGATGTCAGAGTGGATGCCACAACGGCGGAACTTACTTCAGCCGAACCACGAATGGCGGCGGCCCGGACGTCGTCGCCTTCATCGCGACAGCGGAAAATGGATTCCAGCACCACGATGGAATTGTCCACCAACATGCCGACACCGAGGGCCAGTCCGCCGAGCGACATGATGTTCAGCGACACGCCGAGCAGATTCAGGGGGGCGAACGTGATCAGCAACGACATCGGAATGCTGATCGCGATGATGACCGTGCTGCGGATGTCCCGCAGGAAAAGGAACAGCACGAGCACGGCGAGAAAGCCGCCGATGATGGCGGTGCTTTTCACTTCGTTGATGCTGCTCTCGATGAACTTGGAACGGTCGGCGACGACTTTGAGCAGCGCGCCTTCATCGTGGAAAAGCTGTTGGGCCAGTCCGGCAGTTTTGGCCTGGGGCGGGCCGAATCCCATGCTCTTGGGCGCGGCGTCCCCACCGTCCCGGTTGATCTCACCGATGCGTTGGGTGACCATCTGCGCGACGGCAACCATGTTCGCGTCGGCTTCTTTGTAGATGTCGATCTGGACGCTTTCCGCGCCGTCGGTCTGCGTCATGATCTCGCGTTCCTTGTGGGCAAGAACGACGGTGCCGAGGTCCTTCACGCGGATCTCGCGGTTGTCCTTTCGCGTGACCACCGTGTCCTCCATCTGCGTGAGGTTTTCAAATTCATTCAACGTACGGATCATGTATTCCGACTTGCCCTCGCGGATCGTTCCGCCGGCGACGTTGATGTTTTCCTGACGCAACCGGTCGATGACATTCTGAATCGTCAGGCCGGTGCGCAGCAGTTCGCTTTCTTTGAGCAGGACGTGGATTTCCTCTTCGAGCCCGCCACGAACGCGCACGGCCGCGACGCCCTTGATCGGTTCGAGCGCGCGCTTGATCTGAAGTTCCGCAATCCGCCGCAGGCGGCGCAGTCCCGTTTCACCGTCGTAACGCTGGCTTTCGCCGGAGAAACTCAGTTCCATAATCGGATCGAGAGAAGGATCAAAGTGAAGAATGAGCGGGCGCTCGGCTTCGCGCGGGAGGAAGACGAGGTCCAGTTTTTCGAGTGTCTCCTGCGTCGCGTCCGACATGTCAGTGCCCCAGAGGAATTCCAGCACCACATCGCTGACGCCGGCGCGGCTGATGGAGTTGATGCGGTTCAGTCCGCCGATCACCCCGAGCGCTTCCTCGATCGGCCGGCTGATGTCGTTCTCAACTTCTTCGGGGGCCGAACCGGGAAACTCCGTGCGGACGGTGAGTGTCGGATAACTGAGTTCCGGCATCAGGGTGATCGGCAGGCGGTTGAAGGAAAAATATCCGAACACCACTGCGGCGATGAACACCATCAGCACGGCCACCGGACGGTCGGTGGTGAAATACGTCCGCTTGTCGGGGGAGGCCATCAGCTTGAATGCCCGGTGGATTCTTTGGCGCCGGACTCGGCGGGCTGGTCGGCGCTCGCGTCCTTGTCCTTTTTATCCTTGTCCGGATTGGGGTCGCCGGGGAGACGAACCAGCGCGTCATCTTTAAGTCCTGTGTGACCGGCCATCACGATCTGGTCGCCTTCAGAAAATCCCGTCGCGGGTTCGATGTAAAATTTGTCCTCCATGGCGGGGGTCAGCAGCAGCCGTTCAACCCGACGATCCGGTTTCATGCGATAGACAAAAAACTGGCTGCCGTCAAACACCAGTGCGCGCCGGGAGATCAGCAACGCGTTTTTTTTGGTCGCGAGCACGATCTCGGCTTCGATGTACATTCCGGGGCGGAGGAGAGGCGTCTTCTTTACCCCGATCGTGACCTTGACCATGCCGGTTTTTGCTTCGACAATCGGTGCGATGCGCTTGACGTAAGCGGCAAATTCTTGGCCCGGCCGGGCGGTGGTGGTGATGCGCACCGGCTGGTCGGCGCGAAGCTGTGCGAGGTTTTTGTCGGGCACCGCGACATAGGCGACGATGGAATCAAAATCAATGATCTCGAACAGTTCCTTGCCGTTGGAAATGAGGTCACCCAGGCTGATCAACCGCAGGGTGACGGTGCCCTTGATCGGCGCGCGAATCTCGGTGAACTCCAGCTGCCGTTCCGATTCGTCCAAACTCAGTTCCAGCTGTCGCACTTCAAACTTGGCGTCCGCGTGTTCCTTTTCGGAAATCAGGTTTTGTTCAAAGAGTTTGTTGATGCGGGCGTAGTCGGTTCGGGTTTTATTCAGTTGATTCTGCGCCTTGTTCACTGCGGTAAGCTGTTCCTGATCTTCGAGGCGGGCGAGCACCTGGTCCTTTTCCACTTCATCCCCTTCCTCGACGAGCAGTTCCTTCACGCGGTTCGACGTGCGGGCGATCACCTTGACCTGTTCCTCGGCTTCGAGATACCACGATGACTTCAATGTCGTTTCAATCGGACCGTTGGTGATGGACGCAACCTCGACCGGAATGGCCTGCTCCTTTTTCTCCTTGTCGTCCTTATTCGCATCGGAGCTTTTGAAGTTACAGCCCGTTACGATCAGCAAGAGCAGCAGGCAGCACACGGGCAGGGCGATGCGGGAGATTCGTTTGGATTCGGAAAGCATCAGTTGATTGTAATAGTTGGCCGGCAGGTTGGTCGTCAAAACGACGGGTAGCCAATAAGACACAGCAACCGGGCCGGTTGTTTCAAACTTTTTAATAGAAGACACACTGCTTGTGACGGTTCGTATGTTCCAGATAAATTTCAGCAGAACGCCCTACCCGCCGTTTCTGAGTCCGTGACCTCAAAGGGAAGAATCAATACACTACAAGGCATGAGGGGGAGGGACTGGTGGAGGGAGCCCGAAGGGCGACCGGAACCAGTCCCTCCCCTTGGCGTTCGCAAAATGAAACGGACAACATGAGCAGGAGCAAACCATCCAAAGGAACCGATCCCA
>JBDNGP010000280.1:0-17295 GCA_041689265.1 Verrucomicrobiota bacterium | reverse complement strand
TGCTCCAGGCACGCCTGAAAAAGGCCGGAGCCGCCTGGCTGCCCGACCACGCAGACCAGATGGCCCACCTCCGCGTCCTCAGGGCCAATGGCCATTGGCCCTCTCTCTGGAACTAATCATCACCCGCTTTCAATCACACCCCCAGAACACCCAATTTCAACTTCGCCGTTGACGATTCGGCGGGCGAACTTCAACGTTCCCGCTCTTTCGAAATGAAGACCGTTTTGTTCATCTGCACCGGGAATATTTGCCGCAGCCCCATGGCTGAAGGCATTTTCCGTCATGCGCTGAACGGTCACCCCGGGTTCGGCGTGATTTCCGCCGGAGTCAGCGCAGCGAATGGACAGCCTCCGAGTGCCCATTCCGTGAGGGCGTTGCGGGAATGGGGGATCGACATCGCATCCCAACGCAGCCAGTTCCTGACTGGGGAGCTCGTCGACGAGGCCGACCTGATCCTGGGGATGACCCAGAGTCACGTGGAGTCCGTTTTGATGATGTATCCGGAAGCGGCTGACAAGGTGTATCGGCTGCGCGACTTTGACCCGAACCTTGATCCGTATGATCACGATATTTGTGATCCGATCGGCGGATCCCTTGAAATCTACCAGGCCTGCCGTGACCAGATAAAATCCGGAATTGAAACCATGCTCAAGACTCTCGAAACCAGTTCGTCCGATTCTTCCTCCAAAACATTGAAGCTAGTCCTCGGCGCCGACCACGGCGGATTCGGCCTCAAAGAAGCGATCAAAACACATCTCCAGACGAAGGGTTACGACGTCGACGATCTCGGCACCCATTCGTCGGAATCCACGGACTACCCCGACTACGCTCGCCCCGCCGCCGAGAAAGTGAGCAATGGCGAAGCCGATTTTGGTATTCTGGTCTGCACCACAGGCGTTGGGGTCTGCATCGCGGCAAACAAGGTCCACGGCGCACGGGCGGCTTTGGTCAGTGATGAAGCCACCGCAGCGGTTGTTCGCGGGCACAACGATGCGAACGTCATCTGTCTTTCGGGTAAAACAACATCGGTTGAATCCGCCAAAAATATTGTGGACGCATTTCTCGAAGCAAAATTTGAGGGCGGACGCCACGAGCGCCGCGTTAACAAACTCGAAGGTGGCAGCCAGAGCGTCTACCGGGTCCATCAGGTCGATCCGGAGATTGCCGATCTGCTGACCAAGGAATGCCGGCGGCAACAGGAAAACATCGAGTTGATTGCCAGTGAAAATTTTACGAGCCCGGCCGTGATGGAGGCTCAGGGCTCGGTGCTCACGAACAAGTATGCCGAGGGTTATCCGGGCAAGCGCTGGTATGGCGGCTGTGAGTTCGTGGACGAAGTCGAAACGCTCGCGATCGAACGTGCGAAAAAGATCTTCGGAGCCGAACACGCGAACGTCCAGCCGCACTCCGGTTCCGGCGCGAACATGGCCGTCTACTTCGCCATGCTGCAGTCCGGCGATAAGATGCTCACGATGGACCTCAGCCACGGCGGACATTTGACGCACGGGAACAAGGTTAATTTCTCCGGCAAGTTTTTCGAAATCGTTCACTACGGAGTCGGGAAAGAAGACGAACGCATCGACTACGATCAACTCGAAGCCGCCGCCAAGGAACACAAGCCGAAGATGATCACGGTGGGTGCAAGCGCGTATCCCCGGATCATTGATTTTGAGCGCATGGGTAGAATCGCCAAAGAAGTCGGCGCGCTCCTGCTTGCGGACATCGCACACATCGCGGGTCTGGTCGCGGCGGGCGTTCACCCGAGCCCGGTCGGCCACGCTGATTTCGTGACAACGACGACGCACAAGACACTGCGCGGGCCGCGCGGCGGTTTGATTTTGTGCGGCGCCGAGCACGCGAAGGCCATCGATTCGCAGACGTTTCCGGGAATTCAGGGCGGCCCGCTGATGCACGTGATTGCGGCGAAGGCAGTTTGTTTCCACGAGGCGCTGCAACCGTCCTTCAAAACGTATCAGCAGCAGATCGTGAAGAATGCCGCCGCGTTGGCTGCGGGAATGACGAAGAACGGATTTCGCCTCGTGAGCGGCGGCACCGACAACCACCTCATGATGGTCGATGTCGGCGCGCGGGACATCACGGGCAAGGATTGTCAGATCGCGCTGGATGAAGCGGGCATCACGACCAACAAGAACACCATTCCGTTTGAGACCCGTTCACCGTTCCAGGCAAGCGGCATCCGGCTCGGCACACCGGCCGTCACGACACGCGGGATGAAGGAGCCGGAGATGGCGGCGATTGCCGATATGATCAGCGAGGTTTTGATGGATATTAAGAATCTTGACGCCGCCCATAAGGTGCGCGACCGTGTCCGCGAGCTTACCGCAAGATTCCCCTTACCTTACTGACATCAGCGAGAAAGTTCCCAATACCGACTCAAGCCCGCAGGGTTTTTCCCTCCGGCACATTTTGGTTTTTGGCTGACCGCCCACCGAAGTCTTTCCATCGAACGGGTTGTCGCCCCTGTATTTATCTGACAGCACTTATCCGAAACTAACGACTATGCCGCGACCGAGAAAACCCGTCCGCCCCAAGAAATCCACTTCACCACGAAGCAAAGGCGTGGGCGCCGACCAGTCCAAGATGCCCCGCAAGCGCGTGACGAAGCCGAACGCCGATGCAGCCGTCGCGGCCGCCATGGGCGCCGCGGGCAAGGACACCATTGTCAACAACTTGCACATCTCCAAGCTTCAGGATTTGTCCATGCCCGAGCTGAACGACCTGGCCAAGGAGAAGGGGATTGAGAACTTCGGCACGATGCGCAAGCACGAGCTGATCTTTCAGATCCTCCAGAAGAACGCCGAGGACAGCGGGGTGCTGTTTTCCGAGGGCGTGCTCGAAGTGCTGCCGGAGGGTTTTGGATTCTTGCGGTCGCGGAGTTTCAACTACCTCCCCTGCCCTGAGGACATCTACGTTTCGCCGTCGCAGATTCGTCGATTTGACCTGCAGACCGGCAATCTGATCGCCGGACAGATTCGTCCGCCGAAGGACAAGGAGAAATTCTTTGCCCTGCTTAAAGTGGAAGCGGTTGACGGCGGCAATCCAGACGAGGCGAAGGACAAGACACACTTCGACAATTTGACTCCGTTGTTCCCGAATGAGCGCTTTCTGCTTGAAACGGATCCGACCGAGCTTTCGACCCGAGTGCTGGATCTGGTCTGCCCGATCGGCAAAGGCTCCCGTGGATTGATTGTTGCGCCGCCGCGCACGGGCAAGACGATTCTCATGCAGAAGCTTGCGAACGCGATGTTGAAAAACAATCCGGAAAGCTACCTGTTCATCCTGTTGATCGACGAACGTCCGGAAGAAGTCACCGACATGGTCCGCACGTGTCGCGGTGCCGAGGTGATCAGCTCCACATTTGACGAACCACCAGAGCGGCACGTGAACGTTGCCGAAATGGTGATCGAAAAGGCGCGTCGTATGGTTGAACACAAGAAGGACGTGGTCATCCTCCTTGATTCAATCACCCGCCTCGCCCGCGCTTACAACACCGTTCAACCACACTCCGGCAAGATTCTCTCGGGGGGTGTTGACGCGAATGCGCTCCATAAACCGAAACGATTCTTCGGCGCAGCCCGTAACATTGAAGAAGGCGGTTCTCTGACAATCATCGCCACGGCGCTGGTCGACACAGGCAGCCGAATGGATGAAGTCATTTTCGAAGAGTTCAAAGGCACCGGCAACATGGAAGTCAGCCTGGATCGTCACCTGGTCGACCGCCGAATTTTCCCGTCGATCAACATCGAACTGTCGGGCACACGCAAGGAGGAACTCCTCTATCACCCCGACGAATACGGCAAAGTGGTCACGTTGCGCCGGGCGCTCACCGGAGTTCCGCCGGTGGAAGCCATGGAACTGATGCTGAACAAACTGAAGAAGACCGGCACAAACATCGAATTCCTGCTGTCAATGAGCGGCGTTAGCTGAACCTCTGGCTGATAGGAGGCATAAACGAATCTAAATTATCCCCCCTTCAGGCGTTCTCATTTGCTTATGGGAACGCCTTATTTATTATTGAATGATTCAAGACGAGAAGGCATCCAAGGCCTGACTGGTGACAAAATCTGATATGTTTACGGCAAAACACACACTAACATTGGCTGCATCCGGCCTCGTCGTACTCGGCGCGGGTTGCAAAGACCAGTCGATCCAAGTTTACCAGATCCCGAAGGAACAGCTGAAGCCGATCCGGCAAATGGCAGAGACTCCGGCCCGCCCGCCCGCCACTGCCCCACACCTGCGCTGGGGCGACCTGCCGACCAACTGGAAGGCAAAGGCTCCGTCAAACATGCGGGCGGCAAGCATCGAGATCACCGGCAAAGACGGGTTGATCGCCGATGTCGGAGCCATCCCCCTCCCCAGGATGGCGGGCAAGGAACTCGAATTCGTGAACATGTGGCGCGGGGGCATGAACCTTCCACAGACAACCACGAACGCCATTGCCGAGCTCCGGGAGGACGTAACCATTGCCGGCACCCCGGGTGCGCTTTTCGAAATGGTGAGCGAAGACCTGCTGGTAGAGAAAAAATACAAACAGCGGGTCGTCGTCGGCATGCTGACCGAGCAGGATTCGACCTGGTTCTTTAAACTGACCGGGCCGGACGAGCTCGTTGCTGCGGAAAAACAGAATTTCGTGAACTGGCTGGAAACGGTCGAAATCGACACGAGCTCGCACGGTCCGGAAACGCCGCAAATGAGCCAGACGCCAGCTCCGGCATCCACCACCAGCCCCGGTGACTGGAAGATCCCATCGACGTGGACGGCACAGCCTCCCAGGCAGATGTTGCTCGCCAGTTTCGCGCTACCTGGCGGCGACGCCAAGGTCGAGGTAAGTTCACTGGGTGGCGACGGCGGCGGATTGCTGGCGAACATCAACCGATGGCGCGGTCAACTCGGCCTGCCGCAGGCGAGTGAATCGCAACTCAGTGAGATCACCAGCCCACTTGACACGGTGGACGGCAAGGGCACGTTGGTTGACATTCAGGGCAACAATCAGAAATTGCTGGTAGTCATCGTCCCGCACAATGGCAAGAGCTGGTTCTACAAATCAATGGGCGCCACGGACGTCGTCGATCGCGAACGGGACGCTTTCCTGGAATTTGCTCAAACAGCCAAACGCTAAACGATCATGGCCGACAAAATTTTCAAATTCTTTTCGTCGCTAAAACTGACAGTGGCGTGCATGGTGTGCGCCTCGATCCTCGTCTTCGTCGGCACACTCGCGCAGGTCAACGAGGGGCTTTATGACGCGCAGGTCCGTTACTTTCGAAGCCTGTTGATCTATTGGTATCCGAGTGGTGGCAGTTTTGGGATTCCTGTTTTTCCCGGCGGTTACCTACTCGGCTGGGTGCTGTTGATCAACTTGCTGACAGCGCACTACACGCGCTTCAAGTTTGCCTGGAGCAAGCTGGGGATTTTCATGACGCACTTCGGGTTGATCCTCCTGCTAATTGGTCAATTCGCCACCGAACGTCTGCAAACGGAGTCCATGCTGGAGCTCGTGGAAGGGGGTTCGAAGAATTATTCCGAGGCCGGACGCGAAGTGGAACTGGTCTTTATCGATCGCTCGAACCCGGACGAGGACACCGTAATCTCGATACCTCAATCCTGGTTGAAGTCGGGGCGCGAAATTTCCAATCCGGCGCTGCCGTTCACCGTACACATCGACACTTTTTATCCCAACTCTGACATCCAAACACACGCGCCGATGGTCTCCACCAACGCAGTCGCCGCCACTCAGGGAACCGGCGCAAAAGTCGAGTTGTCCAACGCCCCGCTCGCGACCACGATGGATTCCCGGAACGTACCTTCGGCGGTCATTTCTTTCGGCGGCGAGGACGCACCGTCCGGCACCTGGCTGGTCTCGCCGATGTTGAACGGTCCCGAGGTCATTTCTGCGGGAAGCAAGAATTATGATGCTGAATTGAGATTCACGCGGTACTACATGCCTTATTCAATTCAGCTCGTTGATTTCAAGCACGACAAATACATCGGCACGGACACTCCAAAAAACTATTCCAGCCGGGTCATTCTTGACGATCCCACAAACGACGAAACCCGGGAAGTCACCATCTGGATGAATCACCCGTTGAGATACGCCGGCACCACTTATTTCCAAGCGGGATTTGAACGGGGCCGGGACGATCTCACCCGGTTGCAGGTCGTCAAAAACCCCACCTGGTTGACCCCCTACATTTCAGTTATCATCATCGGACTCGGACTCATCATTCAATTCATGATTCACCTCGTTCGATTCGCCAACCAACGGAAACGCGCATGAAAAAGAACCTGACCTGGATACTGATTGTCGCCGTGTTTTTCGCCTACGCGGCGAGCACGCTCCGCACGAAAAAGGACAAGAGCGCCTTTCGTCTGCAGGATTTTGCGAGCATCCCCGTGGTATTGGGTGGTCGCATTCAACCGCTTGATTCTGTCGCGCGCAATTCCCTCCTCATCATCCGCAACAACACCAGCGTTCCGCTCGAGGGCAACACACTGGACGGTCGATGGGGATCGTTCGAAGAACTCGAGGCACAGGGAGAAAAGTTCTTTACCGAACGCAAATGGTATCAGTTCACCAAGCACCCGAAAAAATTGGCACCGATCGAGTGGCTGCTCGAAGTCGGCACCAAACCGGAGCTGGCGGATCAACGGTACATCTTCGCGATCAACCATCCGGATCTCAAATCGAAGTACAAACTAGACGAGCAAGGCCTTGATCGAAGTGGTTTGACCTACTATCGCTACGCTGATCTCGGCACCAACCGTGAGAGTATCATGCAGGACGCCCGGGCGGCCGGTGCCAAGAAGTCGGAGGAACGGGATCAATACGAAAAGGCCGTGAACAACCTCGCCAATTCCATGGTGATCTATGAACGGTTGAAGAACAGTTTCCAACCGGAGAGCACGCACAACTTCGCCGCCGATCTGGTGGAATATCAAAAACTCACCGAATCCGGTCGCCAAGCGATGATGGAACAGCAGGCTGGACAGGAATTTGACGAAACGGTCTTCAACAAGTTTTTCCAGTTCGCGCGCGTCTACGCGTTCATGGGCGAGATGGCCTATCCGCTGATCATCCCCCCGCCGTCCGGTGATCATGATCGCGACCATTGGCAGAATGTTGGGAGTGCCTTACTCGAGACGGCGCGCACCGACAAAATACACCCGGTGGTCCCAATCTTCGCCGGCATGACCACGGGTTATCAAAATAGCAAAGCTGCGGATTTCAACGCCGCCGTGGTCGACTACAAGAACTGGATGCAACAACAGGGCTTCGAACAGGAACTCCGCAAGGGACGCAGCGAACTCTATTTCAACAACTTCGCCCCGTTCAAAACCAGCATCGCGATCTACATCTTCGCGTTCCTCCTGATCGTGGCCTACCTGATCGTCCCCTCCCCCACCCTGTGGAATGCTTCGTTCGCCCTGGTGGGACTGTCATTCATCATCCACTCGAGCGGACTCATTTTCCGGATGGTGCTGGAAGGTCGACCGCCCGTGACCAATCTTTACTCATCTGCGGTGTTCATCGGCTGGGGAACGGTCGTCATCGGCATGATCATCGAGCGGGTCTGGAAAAACGGTCTGGGCCTGCTGGTCTCGTCATTCATCGGAGTGGTCACCCTGATCATCGCGCACAATTTGTCTCTGGGCGGCGACACGATGGAAATGTTGCAGGCCGTGCTCGACACCAACATCTGGCTGGCCACGCATGTAGTCGTGATCACGCTCGGCTACTCGGCCATGTTCCTCGCGGGGCTCTTTGGCATTGTCTACCTGTTCCTGGGCGTGTTTACACAGAAGCTGACGGAGAATGTTTCGGGCGGCTCAACACCCCTTCACAAGGCCATCGCCAAGATCGTGTTCGGCATCGTCTGCTTCGCGACATTGTTCAGCTTCGTCGGCACCGTGCTCGGCGGTATTTGGGCAGATCAGTCCTGGGGCCGGTTCTGGGGATGGGACCCGAAGGAGAACGGTGCTCTGCTGATCGTGCTTTGGTGTGCGGTGATTCTACACGCGCGTCTCGGTGGCTTGATTCGCGAAAAAGGTCTGATGGTGTGCGCAATTTTTGGCAACATCATCACCGCATTCTCATGGTTTGGCGTAAACATGCTGGGAATCGGACTCCACAGCTACGGGTTCATGGATGCCGCCTTCAAGTGGCTGATGATCTTCAATGCCACCCAGCTCTTCTGCATCGCGCTGGCATTTATCCCTCAGGAATACTGGAGAAGCCAGCTACCGGGACTCGGCAAGGCCAAGACGCCCGGAGCTTCCGGCAAGGCCCGCCCAAAAACGGCCTGATTTAATCCAGCAAACATCACCAAAACTACCCGGAACCCCTTCGGATTCACTGATTTGAGCCCGATTTCCCTTTTGACGCCCGGCGACCGTTCCCTTAGGTTGATGCCTCTTTTACGGATTTCTCATAATGATTGGTATTTTTAAGAAAATTTTCGGGTCCAGAAATGAACGTGAAGTGAAGAAGCTTCACCCGCTCGTGGACCAGATCAACGCCGCCGAGGAACAGCTGAAGTCGCTTTCTGACGAGGATCTCCGCCAAAAAACAAACGGGTGGAAAAGCCACCTTTCAGAAATCAAGGACGACGCCGAGCTGGCCAAAGAACTCGATGAGATTCTTCCCGAAGCCTATGCGGTCGTGAAAAATGCCTGCCGCCGTCTTATCAGCCAGGAAATCGACGTCCGCGGTCACCTCTTGAAATGGGACATGGTTCCATTTGACGTGCAGCTGATCGGCGGCATGGGATTGCACCGCGGCAAAATTGCCGAAATGGCCACCGGTGAGGGAAAGACGCTCGTCGCCACCCTGCCCGTCTTTCTCAACGCGCTCTCCGGTCGCGGCGTCCACGTGGTCACGGTCAACGATTACCTCGCCCAGCGCGACGGAGAATGGATGGGCGCGATCTACCGCTTTCTCGGGCTGACCGTCGGTTGCATCGTTCACGACCAGTCGCCCGCCGTCCGCCGCGCTCAGTACCAGTGCGACATCACCTACGGGACGGCCTCGGAATTCGGTTTTGATTATCTGCGTGACAACGGCATGGCCAGTCGCAAGGAGGAACAGGTTCAGCGCGGACATTATTTCGCCATCGTTGACGAAGTGGATTCCATTCTAATCGACGAAGCCCGCGTACCGTTGATCATCAGCGGACCAGCGGTGGTCAACGTCGACAACAGCAATTACGCAAAGTTCAAGATCGCGATCGAGAACCTCGTCCATCATCAGACCAAACTTTGCCAACGTTTCCTTGACGAAGCCGATGAGCTGATCAAGAAGCTGCGACCTGAAGACGGTTCCAATCCAAAGAATCGCGGCGACATCGAGCACAACATTGGTCTGCTCCTGTTCCGCGTGAAGTCCGGCCAGCCGCGTTCCGAGCACCTCGCCCGTCTGCACGAAGATCCGGAGCTGCTCAAGTTGATGAACAAGGCCGAGCTCACGCTGCACACGGACCAGTCCAAGAAGATGCTTTATGCGGAGAAGGAGGAGCTCTACTTCGCCATGGAGGAAAAGGGCCACTCCGCCGATCTCACGGAAAAGGGCCGCGAGTTTCTCGGCCCCAAAGATCCGGAGGCGTTCATGTTGCCGGACCTCATCACCGGATTTCACGAGATCGATTCCGACAATTCGCTCGACGCCAAGGCGCGGATCGACAAGAAGGCGAAGCTGCAGGAGGAGTTCGATGTGAAGGGGCAGAACATTCATATCATCAGCCAGCTGCTGAAGGCCTACTGCCTCTACCTGATAGATGTTCACTACATTATTGAGAACGGCAAGATCGTCATCGTGGACGAAAACACGGGCCGCAAAATGGCGGGCCGCCGTTGGAGCGATGGACTTCACCAGGCCGTCGAAGCGAAGGAGGGCGTCACCATCGAGCGTGAAACCCAGACCTACGCGACAATCACGATCCAGAATTATTTCCGTCTTTACGACAAGTTGTCCGGCATGACCGGCACGGCAGAGACCGAGGCCAACGAGTTCTTCGAAATCTACAATCTCGGCGTGATCGTCATTCCGACCAACCGCCCCTGTCTACGCGACGACGTCAACGACACAGTTTACAAGACCAAGCGCGAGAAGTTCGAAGCGGTGGTTCACGAAATCCAGAGAGTTCACGCCAAGGGCCGCCCGATTCTGGTCGGCACCGCCTCCGTGGAATCGAGCGAAACCCTCAGCCGGTTCCTGAAAAAAGCCGGCGTCATCCACTCTGTTCTAAACGCGAAATTTCATGAGCAGGAAGCTGAGATTGTCGCCCGCGCCGGGCAGAAAAGTTCCGTCACCATCGCCACCAACATGGCGGGCCGCGGAACCGATATCAAACTCGGACCCGGCATAGCGGAACTCGGCGGCCTGCACGTGGTCGGCACCGAGCGCCACGAATCCCGGCGGACCGACCGTCAGCTGCGCGGTCGTTGCGCCCGGCAGGGCGACCCCGGTTCATCCCATTTCTTCATCGCGCTGGAAGATGATCTGATGCGTTTGTTCGGCTCTGACCGGATCGTCAAGATCATGGAACGCGTGGGACTGGAGGAAGGTCAGGAGCTCGAACATCCGTTGTTGAACCGCTCGATCGAGACGGCACAAAAGCGCGTTGAGCAGCACAATTTCCAGTCGCGCAAACGCGTCCTCGAATACGACGACGTGATGAACAAACAGCGCGAAGTGCTTTACGGCTTCCGCAACGAGATCATCCACGGCGACGATGTTCGCGACCGTTTGATGGACATCATGGAGGAAGTTGTTCTCTCCAAGGTCGAGGAGTTCACTTCGAGCGACCAGCACCCCAAGGAATGGAACTTCCGCGGCCTGACCGACTGGGTAAATCATAATTTTCCGCTGGAGATTCCTGAGAACGAGATTACCAATTCCGCCACCGAAGCGCGGCAGGCGCCGGTTTCCGATTCGATGTTCGCCCATCTGAACGTCGGCCAGTTCGGCGTGCTGACCTTCATTTCTGACAAGGTTCGCGACGCGTATGAACTGAAGATCAGCTTTGAAGATCCCAGCCACCTCGAATCAATCGAGCGGTTCACGATCCTCAGCGCAATCGACAAGCTCTGGCAGGAGCACCTTTATACCATGGACAGTTTGCGAACCGCGATCGGCCTGCGGGCCCACGGTCAGCGCGATCCCCTGCTCGAGTACAAGGCGGACGCCTACAAACTCTTCGAAGAACTGATGGTCAGTATCAAGACCGAGATCTGCCACAACATCTTTCGCAGCGCGTCGAGCATGATGGCGTTTGAGAAATTCATGCAGAACCTCCCGCAGAAAACGTCCCACGCCAGCGGAACCGGTGGTTTCGGCGGCGGCGGCGGGGCGGCGGATTCCGCCAGTAGCGTGGTGAGTGAGGCGAACGAAGCCGTGGCGAAATCCCGCGCCCTGCCCGCCCGAACCGGACCCAAAGTCGGCCGGAACGACCCGTGCCCGTGCGGCAGTGGAAAAAAATACAAGCAGTGCTGCGGCAAGAATTGAAATAAACCGGGGCGCGGAGCATCGCATATTGTCACTTGATATTTTGGCCAGTTCCGGTTAAATGCCAACCGTTCAATCGACACCACCGCATAAAACATCTATGAAAAAGCTCATTATCTCTGCATTCGTTGCAACCGCCATTCTCGTCGCCAACAGCGCGATGGCTGACGACGCGAAAGAAGTCACGCTCAAGGGAGAATCCAAATGCGCCAAGTGCGCCCTGAAGAAATCCGACAAGTGCGCCGACGTGCTCGAAGTCAAAGGCAAAGACGGCAAGACAACGACCTATTGGATCGCCAAGAACGACGCCTCCAAGGACTTCCACAAGAACATCTGCCAGGACACCGTCAAGCTGACGGCGGTTGGCAAAGTTGAGGAAAAAGACGGCAAACACATGCTCGTCGCCTCCAAGTTGACGATCAACAAGGAATAGTTCCGTTCGAACGATTTTCACAAACCGCCGGCAAAAACTTGCCGACGGTTTTTTATTTGCTAGAACAGGGTCGAATAGCGAATCGGAAATCGATTAAAGCGGAATTGCCTCTCTGCCGATGTCCTGATCGTTAGAAATTGAAACTCGCTGTCCCAACATTCATCACCTATGTCCACCAACGAAGCGGTCATCAGTCTTGATCACCTCAAGGTAGAATTCAAAAGCAAGGAACTCGGTCAGGAGACAAAGATCGCCGTCAACGACCTGTCACTGAAAGTGAATGGCGGCCAGGTGTTCGGTTTCCTGGGACCCAACGGTGCCGGCAAAACCACCACGATGAACGTGCTCCTCGGGTTTGTGAATCCCACCGGCGGTTCCGCAAGTATTTTCAACGTCGACGTCCGGCAGCCCATCGCCCGTCAACGAATCGGCTACCTGCCAGAACTCACCTACTACTACAAGTTTCTCACCGCCGAGGAGCTGCTCCGTTTCTACGCGAAAATCTTTCGCATCCCGAAATCCGAGACTGAGAAACGGATCGACACAATCTTGAAATTGGTCGAACTGGAGCACGCCCGAAAGCGCCAGATCAAGACCTACTCCAAGGGCATGCAGCAGCGCGCCGGACTGGCGCAAGCGCTGATCAACGATCCCGACCTGCTGATTCTCGACGAACCCACGAGCGGCCTGGATCCGCTCGGTCGGATGAAGGTCCGCGACATCATCCGGCGATTGAAAGACGAGGGCAAGACCGTGTTCTTCAGCTCGCACGAACTGGGTGAAGTCGAGACCGTCTGCGACCGGATCGCCATTCTTCATCAGGGCGAACTCAAGGTGGAGGGATCGGTGGACGAGCTCATGAAACAATATCAAACCAACCTGGAAGCCATCTTCCTGAAGGTGGTCGGATACAAGGAGGCCGCATGAACTGGAACAACTCGTTTGCCATTTCGTCCGTCGTCATCCGGGAACTCCTGCGCCGGAAGGATTTTTATGTCCTGTTCATTCTGACGGTGCTGATCACGGGGCTTGCGGGGTCGATCAATTTTTTCAACAACCCGCAGATCGTCAACTGGCTGAAGGAACTCAGCCTCACGTTGATCTGGTTGTCGTCACTGGTCATCGCGATCACCACGACCGCGCGCCAGCTTCCGGCGGAGCGCGAAAGCCGCACGATCTTCCCACTGCTCGCCAAACCGATCACCCGGGCGGAAGTTGTCGTGGGCAAATTCATCGGATGCTGGCAGGCGTGCGGTGCGGCACTCGTGGTGTTTTACGTTTTCTTCGGCATCATGATTTCAGCAAAGGGCGGTTCCCTCTCCTGGGAAACATTGTTCCTGGCGATGCTCCTTCACTGGTCGCTCCTCGGCATCGTGATTTCAATGAGCCTGCTGGGTTCGCTGCTCTTCACGTCGGTCTCCGCCAACGTCACCATCTGTTTCATCATCGTGTCCGGAATCCTGTTCGCCGGGCTTTACCTCGGCAAGGTCGCGGACCAACAGCCCGAACCGGTGCAGACCATTTTGCTGGCGCTCTACTACGTCATCCCCCAGCTCGGTTTCTTTTACGAACCGCGCGCCTTTATCATTCACGGCGGGTCGTTGCAGTGGTCGTACTCATTGCTTGCGATGCTCTACGCACTCGCCTATTCGGCTGCGTTCCTCACCGCGAGCTGGCTGGCGTTCCGCCGAAAAGCCCTGAACTGACGCGATGAAACGCGATTCATACACACCGGTTCTTGCGATCGGATTGCTGCTGGTGATCTCGTTCATTCTGGCGGTGAGCCTCTCCACCCGGCAGGACCAGTCGCGGATCCAGCAGGCGTCCAACTCGATCACCGCCCAGCTGCTCGGCGACAGCCGCCGGTTTTTTGCCAATCACTTCTTCGTCAAGGCTGACGAGTATTTTCATCGGGGCTATTATCCGTCAATGTTCGACCAGGCCGCAATGGCCGGTCAGAACGCGCAACCCGCGATGACCGTTGGTGCCTTGAGCGGTGACGCGCACGCGGGCGAAGTCGAATGGATGCAGCGTCCAAAGGATTGGATCGAACGTTTCAGCCGACATTTTTTCCCGTCTGAACACATGCATTTGGACGACGGTTCGCATGAACACAATGACCATGATCACGATGGTGACGGCACCCAGGACCACACTGCGGAAGAACACGATCACCCGGCACACGAAGGACACGTGCAGGGAGACGAGCATCCGGCGAAAACGTCAGATTCGGACGTTAGCCAGATTCTGCCGTGGTTGAAAATCGCCGCCGAACTGAATCCTGACCGTCCGGAAATTTTTGTCACCAGCGCCTACTATCTGCGCAACCGGCTGGACCAAGTTGACGAGGCCGAGGAATTTCTGCGTGAAGGCTGGCGCAACAATCCGAAGAGCCCCGCCATCATTTTTGAACTGGGCCGTATCAAGGAAGAAAACCGCGGTCGCCCGGACATCGCCCGCAATCTGTACCGGCTCGCGATTCGATACTGGCAGGAAACCGAATCCGGCAAGGAGGAACCCGACCAGCTTCTTTTGATGCAAATTCTGATGCACTTCGCGCAGAACCAGCGCAAGGCGGGAAATGTGGACGTCGCCGTCCAGGCCCTGCGCCAGCTGCGCGTCATCTCTCCCAATCCGGAGGGCATCGACCACCTCATCCAGGAATTTCAGTCCGGCCCGATTCCATTCGCAAACCCATGACCATGAACCAGCCGTCATCAGCCAACGCGGGGGGATCCAGTATCGCAAACTGTTTGCAAAAACAGTTTGCGCCCGTCATTTCTTAATGCTAATCATTTGCAACTGAAATGAGTCACGCACGGTTAAGACACCTCTCGCCAGCGACCCGGTCGCTGGCGGTGGCGTTGTCGCTGCTGCTGGTGTTCATTGGCGTGATGGCATCCCAGCCCGGCTGGCACGCAGCCTTTCACGCCGAGTCTTCCGTCCATGATCTCCACGAGCACGGAGACACGGGTCCGGTGGACGGTAATTCCGGTTCTTCCGATGAGGGCTGCGTCATCGGGCTCTATGTCAGCGGCGGCATTGTTTTCTCCAACGTCGCCTCCCCGATCTCCGTCCCTTGCACGGGTCTGGTTCAGCTTCCGGCCCGGTCACCACAAACACCGAATTCTTCACCCGACACGTGTGAGCCGCTCGGTCGCGCTCCACCCTCGGTCCTCTTCATCTGATTCCGTCTGAGGCGGTCGCCCGACAGAATCTCTCAACCCGTCGGTTGTTGACCTCCGCCCGGACGCGGTCCGTCGGCTACCACCGGAACCCGCCCGCCCGCGCTGGACACTTACGTCTGTCTTGGGCCACCCATCCCCCCAATTTTTGAACACATGAAAACGAGAAAACTTTTTGTCCCCGCAAACCGGAATGGTTCACCCGAACCCAAACGTTACAGTTACCACCCGGCCGCATTCACACTGATCGAGCTGCTCATCGTCATCGCCATCATCGGCATTCTTGCGGCACTGCT
The DNA here is from genome assembly GCA_041689265.1 of Verrucomicrobiota bacterium. Lineage (GTDB taxonomy): Bacteria > Verrucomicrobiota > Verrucomicrobiia > Limisphaerales > RI-55 > JBDNGP01. Next base: position 1,857 of record JBDNGP010000280.1, on the reverse strand, counting down.
GGTGCCGGCCCTTTCCTCCTCCAAGGTGAAGGCCCGCAGCATTGGCTGCATTTCAAACATGCGCCAGCTCGGGCTGAGCATGATCATGTATGCCGATGATCATCAGAGCTGTCTGCCGCTCACCACCCGTGGTGGCTCCTCGTCCGACAGTTGGATCAACACCTTGAAACCCTATGCAGGAAATGTGGACAAAATCCGCCTTTGCCCTTCCGATCCGCGTGCCCACGAGCGGCTCACCAACAACGGCACCAGCTACATCATCAACGAATTTCTCGCCGTGCCGCTGATCAGCCCGTTTGGCGAGGAGCTGGACAAACGCTACAAGCTCGACTCCCTGCCGCGCCCGGTGGAAACACCGATGCTGTTTGAGGTGGCCAACAACTACGGTCCGAACGAATACGCTGATCACACTCATTCACGCGGCTGGTTTCTCGGATGGAAACATGTGCTTGGCGATATCCAGCCGGACCGCCACCGGACGGGCCCACAAGCGGCGGACCGCACCAATGGCAGCGCAAACTACCTCTACGCCGACGGCCATGTGGAAAACATGAAAGCCGCCCGACTCAAGGAACAGATTGACGCGGGCATCAACCCCGCCGATCCCGACCCGGTCCGCCGCAACGGCCCACCAGCAAATTGATTTCACAACCAGCCAACAACTCCAACCCAACAAAATCATCATTAAATACCATGAAACCAAGCATACCAAGAACTGCACTGGCCCTTCTGCTGGCCGTGCCGCTGCTTCACTCAACCCTCCACGCGGGTGACAAATTCATCTGGTCCGACGGCCACGGTGACCTCGGCGTAAATTACCTCAACGGCTCATGGGAGTGGTTTGTGGAGGAGGGCCTTGTTGTCGATGAGGTCATCATCAACCTGCGCGACAACGCCCGCGCACCCATCCCGGCCAGTCCCAACTTTAGCTTTCTCGGAACGCCCGGGGATCCCATATGGATCATCCCCGCAGTGCAGCAATTGGGCATTCCTTTCATAGGGGCCAATCACCAACTGACCCCGTCCGGCACGTTCGTCAACAACCGCTTCGACCTGCACCTCAGCAGCGTGGACGGCCCCGGCGATTTCATCATGTGGACCGTGTCCGGTGGCGGACAGCCCACGGTGCTGATGAATTCCCGCGATGGCATCAGTTCGACCGACAAGGCCAACGCTCCCGCGCCAGGCCACTGGCACCAGAATTGGGGCTTCACCGCGCCGGGCACGTATCGCGTGGGCTACACCGTGAGCGGAGTCCTCGCCAATGGGGGGCAAACAGTTACGAGCGAGGAGGAAATCTACCTCTTTGAAGTCGGCGTGCTGAAATCCGGCGAAGCCGACATCGAAGTCGCCTACGAATCGGGGAACCTCGAATTCCACGTGCATGACGAAGTGACTGACACGGAGTTCAACCCCGCGCACGTGGCGTTGCATGCCGGACCTCCGTCCTGGCAGACAGTGCCCGAAGATCCGGCCTTCGCGTTTCTCGGCGACGCAGGCGACAGCATCCACGTCTTCCCGCAGGACGAGAATGAAGACATCCTCTTCCTCGGAATGGCCGGAGGGGAGATCGAGGCCGGGGCGTTTGTGGACGACACCCTTCAGGTGCAGCTCTCCGGCTTCAGCGGACCGGGTCAGTTCTTCTACTATCAGGTGGATGGCTTCGGCGCTCCGACCGTGCAGTTCAACACCGCGGACGGCCTCAGCGGCGCGGACGTCGTCCCGGTCTTGGCCGGATCACACGCCCACCGCAACTGGGCCTTCACCGCGCCGGGCATCTACCGCGTGACGCTCGTGGCCTCCGGACAACTCACTGCGGGCGGCACCGTCACCAGCGAGCCGACAACATTCCTGTTC
>JBDNGP010000279.1:0-19921 GCA_041689265.1 Verrucomicrobiota bacterium | reverse complement strand
GTCAGACCGCCAGCGCGAGCATCCACGTCGAGATCAGGCAGACGAAAAATGCCATGGCTGCGATTGATTGAAGCCAGGACCGTTCCTCAATCTGCCGATGTCGATTTTCCAGAACAAACCCGGCCACCAGCCCGAACGCAAATCCTCCGAGGTGAACCACCAGATCACTCTTAGGGCTCGAACCCGTCAATGTGAAGAGCATCGCGCCAGCGCCGAGACTTCCGATCAACGCCCGCCAGCCGGGCTGTCTCGCAAATGCCTCCCGCGCGCCAGTCACCGTGAGGATGCCCAGCATCGCCAGCACCATGCCGGACGCCCCGAGGCTCCGGTAGGGTTCCGGATACACGAGCATCGCGGCGAGGTTTGCCAACGCCCCCGCCATCCACGCCCCCAGCAGGCCCACGCCCGCGCCGTGGCGCGCCATGACCAACCCGAGAAACAAAATGCCCGTGGCGAGATTCGAGAGCAAATGCCCGCCGTCTGCGTGCAGGGTTAGCGCCGTGAAGAGCCGCCACCATTGCCCCGCAAGAACAGCAGTCTTGTCCATCATACCAGCGGCATCCACCCGGGATCCGCTCGCCGACGCAAGATAGTGAAAGAAGATCATCAGCACCGCCCAGCCCAGACACGTCCAGTCAAAGGAGAGTCGGGTACCCGGCAGATCCTGTCGCAATCCCCAGGCGCGATTCTCCACGTGATACAGCTTCAACACGCGCAACGCCTCGCCGCAACGCGACGCCTCGACGGCCAGCGCACAAGAACCCGTCTCCTCGTCTTCGTAGAGTGTTGATTCGATGCCCTGACTGATCAACGCGAGACTCCAATCTCGAGCCTGCTTCTGATCGCGCACCTGGATCAACCGTATCGATGGTTCCGAATTCACGCGCGGAAGATGACACAACACTTGGCCGGTAAAAGGCGAATCCGTATTTTCCCGCCAGGCAGAAATTTCTTGGAAAACAACTTCGTTGTTTTCGAGCGGGATATTAGTCTGCACCGCGTTCCATGGATCCATTCTTCATACTGGCGATCGGTATGGCCGTGGTGGTGGGCGGCATCCTGTTGCTGCGGCTTCACGCGTTCATCGCCTTGATTCTGGGGGCGTTCATCGTCGCGGCGTTCACGCCGGATTCCTCCCTCGCGGACGCCGGACCGCGAGTTGCCGCGGCATTGGGAAAAACAGCGGGCAAGATCGGCATCCTGATCGCGATGGCGGCGGTCATCGGCAAGTGCCTACTTGAAAGCGGCGCGGCCGACCGCATCGTCCGCAGCGCGCTGAAGCTGGTCACCGATCGGCTCGCGCCGCTCGCTTTCATGGGGAGCGGGTTTCTCCTCGGCGTTCCCGTTTACTTCGACACATTGTTTTATCTGCTCGTGCCGCTTGCAAAATCGACCGGCCTGCGCCACCCGTCGGAATACGGCCGTTACATCATGGGAACAATCGCCGGCGGAACGATGGCCCATTCGCTGGTGCCGCCGACCCCCGGCCCGCTGCTGGTCGCTGAAGAGCTCGGGGTCGACATCGGCACCATGATGATCGCCGGCTGCATGGTTGGCGCTTTCACCTGCGTCATCGGATACGTCTACGCGAAGCTGATCAACCGAAGAAATCCGATCCCTCTGCGCGACTCCGCCGATGTCTCGCTGAACGAGTTGAAACTGCAGTCTGAAGTGGTCGAGGGGAAACTGCCGCCGCTCTGGCTCAGTGTGCTGCCCATTCTGTTGCCGGTGATCTTGATCGGAGGAAACTCAATTCTCGGCGCATTAGTCAAAGGGGCGTCGCCCGGGTCGGCCGTTCTTCTGATTCCGGAATCGATCATCTGGTTCTTCAGAACGTTCGGCGAAAAGAATCTCGCTCTGATTATTTCCGCCGGAGTCTCGCTGTTGATTCTGGTGCGGCGGAAAAGCGGTTCCATCCGGGACCAGGGTTCCGCCGTGGGTTCGGCGCTCGCAAGCGGCGGCGTCATCATTCTCATCACCGCGGCGGGCGGCGCGTTCGGCGGTGTCCTCCAGCAGACCGGTATCAGCGAGCGAATCGGCACATTGGCGATGGACCACCAGATCGGCCTGATTCCGCTCGCCTTTTTTCTGACGGCGCTGATCCGCACCGCGCAGGGGTCCGCCACCGTCGCCATGATCACGACCGTCGGCATCATCGGCGGCATCACGAGGCCAGACCAGCTCGGCTTTCATCCGGTGTATCTCGCGCTCGCGATTGGCTGTGGCTCGAAACCATTCCCCTGGATGAATGACAGCGGGTTCTGGATCATCGGCAAAATGAGCGGCATGACCGAGAAGGAAACGTTCCGCGCGTTCTCCTACATGATCAGCCTGATGGCCCTTGGTGGATTGATTCTTCTGATGTTTGCCTCCAAGGTATGGCCTGGCGTTTGAACCGGGCGCGCATGTCCGTCGTTCGCAACGAATCGTGGCCCCGTTAACTTGCTCGTGGGGGAAAAACAAATTGAATGCCGCGCGGCAGTGGGGGCACACTGCCGCCGCCTCAAATCATGAAAGAATTTTTTGGAAACTTTCTCGAGTCGGTCGTAAGCCTGATACCGCTGCTCGAGGTGGTCGTCGTCTTCGTCCTCATCCTCTGGTTTGTCGACTGGATGCTGAAGAAGAACAAGCGTCTCGGAAAATCCGAGGGGCGGTTCTCCTATCACATCACCATGTTGAGCCTGACGGCACTCGGCATCCTGCTCTGCCTGCTCACGCTACCGATCGACGACGAGACGGAGAAAAACCTGCTCACCGTCTTCGGCCTAGTCCTCACCGGTATCATCACACTAGGTTCCACCACCTTCGCTGCGAACGCCCTCGCCGGCCTGATGCTCCGCACGATGAACAAATTCCGGCCCGGAGATTTTCTGCAAGTTGACAAATATTTCGGACGCGTTACTGAACGCGGATTGTTCCACACGGAAATGCAGAACGAGGACCGGGATCTGATGACCTTTCCGAACATGTTTCTCATCCAACAGCCGATCACGGTCATTCACGCGACGGGAACGATGATCTCCGCCACGGTCTCGCTGGGATATGATGTTCCGGTCGACCAAATTGAAAAACTGCTAGTGGAAGCCGGTGTCGCGGCGGGGCTGGAAGAACCGTTCATGCGGATCAACGAGCTGGGCGACTATTCGGTGAGCTACCGGCTGACGGGGTTTCTCAAGGACATCAAAACCCTGCTCGGCACGCGTTCAAGGCTGCGTTGGGCAATGCTGAATTCATTGCACGGTGCCGAAATTGAAATCGCGTCACCGACGATTATGATCCAGCGGCCGATCGGCAAGACCGACAAGCTCATGCCCGCCCACATGGCCAATGCGGAACCGTCGTCACCCGCATCCGGCAGCTCGGAAACGCGCATTTTCGACAAGGCGGAGAAAGCCGAAAAGATCGAGAACCTGCGGCAGCGCCATCAGGCGATGAAAGACCAGGTCAAGACCCTCAAGGAAAATCTCGTCAAGGCTCCGGCGGAGGAGAAAGCCGGCATTGAGGACCAGATCAACAAGCTCAACAAACGGATTACCTCACTCGAGTCCGCATGGGATATCATTGAAGAACGTCTCAAAGAAGAGTAGTGAGGACCAGTTCGTCAACGTCATATTAAGCCGGAAGAAACCCCTCGAACCGTGAACACCGCCCTGAAAGAACTTCGCCCCATCCGCATCGCTGATCTCAAGGTCCATTCGATTGCCGTCGCAGATCCGCCATTGCGAAGCTCTTATGGTCGGCATCAGCCCTACGCGTTGCGGAACATCATCGAGTTGATCAGCGAGGACGGCTTCATTGGTATCAATGAAACCTACGGCGGCGAGGAACCCAGGAAGGCGCTGCTCGCGGTGCGGGATCAACTGATCGGCCGCGATGCCTGTCGGGTCACCGGATTTCTATCTTCATTGGTGGAGGGACCGTCCGGAGATCGTTCTCAAACGATGCATGTTCCCGGTGAAAATCCGTTGGACGCCACCACGCGCACGTACGCGGCAATTGAAGTGGCGTGTTTGGATTTGATCGGCAAGACGATCGGACAGCCAGTTTGTGATCTGATCGGGGGCCGAGTCCGTGACGAGGTCTCCTTCTCCGCCTATCCGTTCTACAAACACGCGGGAGGCGGTGGCGAAGGGGACGACGCGCGGGAGGATGAATTTGGCGAAGCGTTGTCGCCGGAAAATCTCGTCAAGCAGACCGCTCGCATGATCAAGCTTTACGGATTCAAAGACATCAAGTTCAAGGCCGGTGTGCTGGAGCCGGATATCGAAATCGAGACGGTCAAACAGATGCGTCAGGCGTTCGGCCCCGGAGTGCCCATTCGTATCGATCCCAATTCCGCGTGGACCGTTGAAACTTCGATCCGCGTCGGCGTGGAGTTGAAGGAGGAACTTTCCAACGGCGGCTATCTTGAAGATCCAACCGCCAGCATCGACGGGATGGCGGCCGTGCGTCGCGGGCTGCTGGAGCGTGGCATCGACACGCCGCTGGCGAGCAACGTGGCAGTGACTTGCTTTGGCGATATTCCGGAGTCAGTGAAGAAGGACGCCGTGCAGGTCATTCTTTGTGATCACCATTACTGGGGCGGCATGCGTCAGGTGCAGCATTTGGCGCGGCTCTGCAACACGTTCAACATCGGTCTCTCGATGCATTCCAACAACCACCTCGGCATTTCATTGATGGGCATGGCACACGTTGCCGCCGCGACACCGCATTTGAGTTACGCGTGTGACACGCATTATCCGTGGCAGACCGAACAGGACGAAGTGGTGCTCGGCGGACGCGTCCCGATTGTCGACGGTTGCGTGAAGATTCCCGACAAACCCGGCCTCGGCGTGGAACTCGATTACGATCAACTTGCGCGTTTGAAGGAACGTTACGAGAAATGTCCCTACCGCAAACGCGATGACGAAGCGGAGATGCGGAAACATGTTGATCCAGATTGGAAACGCATCTTGCCACGTTGGTGATTTTTTCTACCACGGAATGCTCGGAACAAATGGGCTCCGCAGGAGCGTCGCCCCACCACAATTTAGCTTATGAAACCCGATGAATTACGCAGCAAGCTGGGCGGAGTGATTTCCTTCCCAGTGACACCCTTCAACAAAGATTACTCGCTCGATCTGGACGGCCTTCGAAAGAACCTGCGCGAGCTCTTGAAGCATCCGCTTTGCGCGATTGTTCCCGCAGCCGGCACTGGCGAACTGTTCTCCGTTTCGCCCGCCGAACAATTGGCAATCATTCAAGTGACACTTGAAGAGGTAAACGGCAAGGTGCCGGTGCTCGCCGCGACGGGATTCAACTATCCGCTCGGCATCGAACTCGCCAAGCAGGCTGAGCACGCCGGAGTCGATGGCATTCTCGCGTTTCCGCCGTACTACCCGAACGCGGATGTATCCGGTTTGTTTGACTATTATGAAGCGATTGCCAAAGCAACCTCGCTGGGCATGATCATCTACAGCCGCGACTGGGCGAACTACTCGCCCTCCGACGTGGAAAAGTTTTCCAAGATCAAGACTCTGATTGCCTACAAAGACGGCCAGGGAAACATCCGACGCTATCAGATGATCAAGACGCGGCTCGGCGATCGGCTGCATTGGATTGGTGGCGCGGGCGACGACTGCGTGCCGGGGTACTATTCGATCGGTGTGCGAACCTACACCTCAAGCATCGCGAACGTGGCTCCCAAACTATCCTTGAAACTGCACGAACTCGCTGCGGAAGGTCATAGCGCTGAACTGGATCGTCTGATGAACGAAATGGTCGTGCCGATGTATGAACTTCGCGCGCGTCGGAAAGGATACGAGGTTTCAGCGATGAAGAAGATGATGGATCAGATCGGACTCGTCGGTGGAGTCTCACGTCCGCCACTACCGGAAGTCACGCCAGCGGAGGAAAGGGAAATCGAAAGCTGGCTTCCGAAGTGGAAGACCTGGCTGTAAGCGCCCAGCGGGTGGACGGACTCCGACTACTTGTTTGGAACGTTGGCCAGATCAGATGGAGCCCATTGCTTGGTGCGACCCGCCGTTTCATCACGAATGGCCTTCACATCTGCCGGAGTAATCCATTCACCGGTCTCGTTACCCCACTCCTTGCTGTTCTTGATATAGGTCAGAATATTCCCGATGGATTCATCTGAAAGCTGAGGTAGGCCTGGCATCTGGCTGCTATACTTGGTTCCTTTGACAGTAATTGGACCGTTCAACCCGTGCAGAACAATTCTCACCACGCGTTCATGTCCTTCTTCCAACACCCATTCTGAGCCCGCCAATGGGGGAAACGCCCCAGGCAAGCCCTGACCATTCGCCTGATGGCAGGCACCGCATCCGGCGCCGGAAAACTGCGCCCGTCCCTTCTTGATCGCCTCCTCAATTCCACCGGTGCTTGGTTGGACCGAATCCAACTGTGCCATTGTGCGATAAGGGCCATACAACTCCGGCCTAAACGAAAGACCACCACCCACATTGTCAACGTAAATGCAGCCGCGATAACCAAGCATTACGGCGACAATCAGAATCCACACCGGAAGCGCGAGCCTGCCCACGGAAGGAAGGTCAGATCCGGTTGATTTCGGGTTATGTTTGTCCTGACTCATGATCCTACTACTCTGCGGGAGTTGCCATCGGTGCCGTAAACAAGGCTGACTGAACGTTCAAACTCTTGAGATACGCCACCAGCTGCAATGCCTCTTCCTTGGGAACAATTTCAAATCCTTCTTCAGGGGCGAACACATCCGCCAGCGGCAGCGCAGTCGGCGAGGGCTCGTCACCGATCGCCTGTTTCTTAAACAAGTAACGATAGGCCGGCATGGTGGATCCGTCGGTCACGCTCCGAGGATTGTAAAGGTGCAGTAACTGCCGGGTCTCATCCGGGACGCGGGCTCCAATGGTAGTCAAATCCGGACCAACCCGCTGCTGCCCAATCATCACTGGTTGATCATACAAATAATCGGTGGCGACCGATCCGCGCTGCCCCCAACCACGGCTGATATCCGGACCAGACGGACGGAAGACATACTTAATCTTTACACCGAGATCACCGATTCCGGCGTTCTCAAAACTTTTCTCAATGTAATTTTTACGAAACTGATCGATGTTCTTGAACAGAACTTCACCTTCATAACTCGAGTCTGCGAACATCTCGGCTTCAAAATCCTCCCATTTGGGGTTCACTTCCATCAGCGTCCGGGTGAAGACATCCGGAAAATCTCCGGCGGCCTCAAGCACCACGTCATAGTAAAAACTAGTCTGCCGAACCTGTTGGCTGTGACAGTAGTTACAACCGTTGGCGCGGTAAACACTCGCCCCCTGAAGCGCCATCCCCGCCGGCTGAGCGGGTTTGGACAGGCCGGTGGTGTTGTCCGTCTCCGGCTGCAGATCCTTGAGCTGCAACTGCGGGACGAGAATCAAACCCGCCCACGAAATTAGCAGGGCGACGAAACTGCCGAGGAAAATAAACGGTCCAAAGTTCATGAGGCCACCTCCACCTTCGCGTTGGGACCGCACCAGTCGCAGGTCTTCCAATCGGCCATCAATGAGCGAACGGTCATCCCGACCACGTACGTCATGAAGAGCAGTGCCGCAATCAGCAGGATCAATTCTCCGATCGTGCTGAACTTGAACATTATGTTCGCGCTGGCAGTTGAATCGGCAAACGACAGATCAGGATTGGCCAGTGCCCTGCCCTGCTTCAAACCGGCGAATGCGAATGAAACGACGGATATCACCACACCGAGACGGAACAGTTGAAAGTGCATTCCAGCGAAGCGCGCGCACATATCACAGTTGGGAGCCTGCTTGGAGATGACTTGATAGGCGACGGCAAACAGCGCGGATCCCGCAACACCGTAGACCGCCAAGACACGGAGCGCGTCGACCACGTAGGTGAATTCCGTAATCGCACTTACCACCGCAAAAGAATTGATGGCGGTAAACACGCCGAAAATCAGGAGGCACAGAAAAGAAAAATCAACGAACCGACCGGACGTGCGATCAATCGGGTTGTTACCCCGAACGGGTTTCATTCCGGCGACGCTGTAGTAAACGCAGAGTATCGGAACAAGAATCAACGCGGATGCAGCCGTACTAATCGCACCTACCCACGATGGAAGAGGAGTCCCCGCTGCGATTCCACCCCAAGGCGCAAGAAATGCAATTCCCCAAAAAGCCAGAACTGCGGTCAGTCGACTAGGTATCGCGGCGTTTGCGAGTTTGGGAATGAGATAAAGAATCACTGCAACCGAAATCGGGAGAAGCCAGACCATGGTCAGACCGTTCACCACCCAACCGTGGACAGCTGCCGACAAAATCCCGCGAACTGGAAAGACCTGCAGCAGCAGGATCCCAGTTGAGTAGACCCAGGCGAACCAAAGCATTCCGCCGATCACAAACCAGAGCGACGGATAGAGTTGGCGTTCGGTGCGGTTGTGCAACGTGATGAAAACGGGGAGGGCCAGTGCGATGAATGCAAACAACAACAGACCTGAGGCGTATCGCGGGAACTCGAATCCAACGAATCCGCTGGTGTCGCCATACATGATGCCGACAACACCGATGACGATCGCGAGATTATACAGTTTGCTCAGGCCCAAAGTTAATGCCGAGAGCCGAACCTTTGTCTGGCCCAAGATCGCCACAAGCCAGAGCGAAACTGCGATAGCCGCCTGAGTGCCGAAGCCGAACATCAACATACCGTTCGCGGCGCCTTTGAGTCGTCCGTAGCTCATCCATGAGCAGTCAGCGAGCAATGTTGGCGAATGCATTTTGACCGAAGCCACCAGCGAGAACAAACCGGCAAACACCAGCCAGAATCCAGCCCCTCCGAACAAACCAAGAAACGCGAGCTTTCCAGAACGTGTAATCACGTCGGAAGTGCACGGTTCATTATCGGAGGATTGGGACATCAAATCGCTCATTTGGATCAGCCGCAGAAAGGCTTATTCAAACTCACTCGGGGCCTCGGGCGGCGGAGGGGGTTCAAACGTGGCTTTCTCCGAGAGTGAAGTCAGCTTGGCACGACCCTTGGCCGGGTCCTCCCATTCCTGCACAGTCAATTCCATGGCACGGCTGATCGGAAGACGGACGATGTCCTTGGTCTTGTCCTGCCAGCCGTAGGTGGCCAGCGTTGCCTGATTGGCAGCATTGATCTCGCCCATTGCCTTCGTCCGCTCAGCAGCCCTTTCCTCACCGAGCGGAGCTGGTTCGGTATATTGGCGGACTTTCTTGACCGTGTAGTTCATGATCAAGAGCGCGCCAATGACGGCGAGAATGTAAATGAAACTGGAACTGCCTTTCGCTTGTTTACTCATTTTGTACCTCCAGAAGCGGAAGCCGGAGCGACGTAAATATCCATCGCCTCCGCGATCCGAGGATCACGTTGAGGATAGACCGGCGCACTGAACAGGGTCGCGAGGAATTGCTTGGTCAGGAACCCACCCAACAGGGCGAACAGACCGAAATCAACAAACGCGATATGGAACCCTTCGGGATGCAGTTGCGGCATGATGTTGAACTGCATGTCCATGTAGTGCATCAACCACGCCCATGCAGCCAGTGGCACAATGAAACCAAACTTCAACTTCACATCGATCCGCAATAGAGCGAGGAACGGAATGAAAAAGTGACCAAAGATAATGACCATGCTGACCTGGAACCAGGTGCCCTTTTCGCGAAGAATATACCAGAAGGTCTCCTCCGGCACGTTGGCGTTCCAGATGATGAAATACTGGGAGAACGTCACGTAGGCGTAGAAAACGGTGAACGCAAACAAGAGTGTGCCCAGATAATAAAATGTCTTGTCCGTTGCGACGTCCTTGAGCGGGCCAGTCCGTTTCAGCGCGGCGGTGATCGTGTAAACGGTGGCCAGCGCCAGCCAGACGCTTCCGGCAAAATACCAGACACCATACATCGTGGAGAAAAACTGATACATGATTCCCTTGATCCAGAGAATCGATCCGAAGGTCAGTCCAATCGCGATGGCCAATACGACGCCGGTGTAGGACAGCATCCGCATCTTGTAGGTGCATTCCGGCGAGCCGGTCTCATCCTGGCGCAACGACCAGAAACGTAAACGCGTTGAAAACCAAATCCAGATCCCGATGATCATCAGCGATGCAATCGGCCAGGAGACGCTGTTAAACAACCAGTCCTTCACTGCCAGCAGGCTGTCGTCTTCAGGATTGATCGAGGACCAGTTGTAGATCCGGTCTTTGAGCATCCAGATGAAAAACCACGGAATGAGCAGCCATTTGGATTGCACCGCAATACTCTCACAAACCCGACGGGTCGCAACCGACCAGCTGGCGTCAAAGAGATGATGAGCGATCACCAGAAACAACGAACCCACCACGATGCTCGTGTAGAACGCAAACACGACGAGAAGAGAAAATGCAAATTGGTCGGTGCCGCCAGTTATCCATCCAAGGAGGGTGACCGCCGCGCCAACCAAGATGAGCAACGTGGGAACGCTGCGCCAACGGCTCATGTCGAGCGGTGTGCTGTTCACAGTATTTTCAGACGAACTCATTGCGTTATTTCAAGTTTTCGCGGGCGAACTCAGGCACGTCTTCGATCGTGGCAAGCTGACTGCGTTGAATTGCCCGCACGTAGGCGATCACCGCCCACCGGTCTTCAACGTCGATGTTGGACCCATACGCACCCATCAGGTTCTTCCCGTGGGTAATCGTATTGAAGATTTCACCATCCGCCATCAGAACGATACGGGCATCGTGCAGATTGGCCACGGGTGCCATGCCCAGTTTGGTGGTGATGCCCTTTCCATCGCCAACCTGCCCGTGACACGGTGCGCAGTAAATGTTGAACGTATGTTGACCGCGCTGCATCACTGTCTCCGTGATTTTGATCGGCGTGACTTGAACGAAGTTGGTCGTGCCGAGCTGCATGCCGGTTGAAAATTCGTCTTCAATGAAGGTCGAACCACGGGCCACGGTTCCTTCTACCGGCTTGCGTGAGCTCATTCCGTTTTCCCAGCCGAAGAATGTCGTATCCGTCTGCGGACGCAGCTTCGGCTGACGGTCCATGTCGGGAATGATCTCGATCGGCGTGCGACGTGACTTGTCACCGCGGAAACCTGCGACCATGACAATGCCCATGGTGGCGAGGATGAAGAGTGCCAGAAAATATCTCATGCTTAATCCTCCACCATCTCGATGTGCTTGCTGCCCTGTGATTCGAGCATCGCGCGGATTTCGGTTTCAGCGAACTTCGGATCGGACGTCTCAATGACCAGATAGAACTTGTCGTGACTCGCCTTTTCAAAGCGGCGGTGCTTGAGCAGCGGATGGTTCAACCGCGGGAGACGGTTCATGAAGAACATTCCAAATATCGCACCGAAGGCGCCGAACAGGATCGTCAGTTCGTACGAGGGCGGGAACGCGCCAAACGGGCTGAACATCGGTTTACCACCGATCGGAATCGGGTAGTCAACCGCATTCATCCACCAGATCATCAGCATGCCGGAGGTGTAACCGGCCACACCCCCGATGAAGGAAAACCAGCCGACCTGTGAATTCTTGACGCCCATTGCCTTGTCCATTCCATGAACGGCGTAAGGGGTGAACACGTCCCACCGACGGAACCCCGCATCGCGCACTTTTTCAGCCGCGCTTATGATGTGCGCCGGCTTGTCAAATTCGGCGATGATTCCGTATGTTTTTACAGTGTCAGACATTAGTAATGCCCTCCGGTTTTGGCTCCGCCCAGCGGATGATGCGGATCAGCCTGGGGCGTGATTGCCTTCACTTCTGCAATCGCAATGATCGGCAGGAATCTCAGGAACAACAAAAACATGGTGAAGAATAGACCGAACGTTCCAAGAAACTGAAGGATGTCCACCCAGGTCGGTTCGAAGTAGCCCCAGTTGGCTGGAAGGAAATCTCGGTGCAACGAAATAACGACAATCACGAACCGCTCGAACCACATGCCTATGTTCACAAAAATTGACAGGATCCAAACGAACATGAGGTTGCTGCGCACTTTCTTCATCCAAAAGAACTGCGGCACGATGACATTGCAGGTCATCATGATCCAGTAACCCCAGGCATACGGCCCGAACATGCGGTTCTTAAACGCGAACGCTTCGTAGATGCTGCCGCTGTAAACGATCGCAATGAAGAGCTCCATCAAATAGGCGTAACCAACAATGGATCCGGTTGCCAATGTCACCTTGCACATCAGATCGATGTGCCGTTTGGTAATCAGATCTTCCAATCCGCACAAACGACGAACAGGAATCAACAACGTGAGCACCATGCCGAATCCAGAGAACACGGCACCCGCCACGAAGTAAGGCGGGAAGATTGTCGTGTGCCAGCCCGGAAGCTGGGAGACCGCGAAGTCCAACGAAACGATCGAGTGAACGGACAGCACGAGTGGCGTGGAGAGACCGGCCAGAATCAGGTAGGCTTTTTCGTAGTTGCTCCAGTGCCGGTTGGAACCGGTCCAACCCAGTGCGAACAATCCGTAACAAAACTTGCGGACCTTGGTCTTCGCACGATCACGCATGACGGCCAGATCAGGAACGAGACCAACATACCAGAACAGCAACGAGACGATGAAATACGTCGAGACAGCAAACACGTCCCACATCAACGGCGACCGGAACTGCGGCCAGATGCCGTTGGCGTTCGGAATGGGAAACAGCCACCAACCCAGCCAGATACGACCGATGTGGATGAGCGGATAAATACCCGCGCACATCACCGCGAAAATGGTCATCGCTTCCGCCGCCCGGTTCACACCAGTCCTCCATTTTTGGCGGAGCAGAAATAGAATGGCAGAAATGAGCGTTCCGGCGTGACCGATACCAATCCACCAGACGAAGTTGATGATCGCCCAACCCCACATGACCGGGTGGTTCAACCCCCAGACACCGGGTCCGATCGACATCAAATACAGGATCAGACTGAAGCAGATCGTCATCATGGTGACGCTGATGCCAAAGGCAATCCACCACCACTTGGGTGTCTGCCCCTCGGCGACGCCCGCGATGGTGTCGGAGATCCATCCGATGTCGTGTTTGTTCGCCACCAGCGCCGGCTTCTCCAACTCCGCCGGTGGCGCAAATACTTTCACATTCCCAGTGGCCTCAGACATTAATGACTCCCCTTCTCATCCTGGGCCGCTTCCGTGGCATGGCGGTCTTCGTGACCATGATCCGCTCCATGACCACCACCGTGATGCGCTTCATATGGATTGCCGTTTACTCCGTTCACTTTTTGATACTCAACCGTGCTGATCGGGTATTCTTTGAAGTCCGGCATGGACGCATTCGGATTCCGCACCTTCGCCAGATACGTCACCCGTGGTTTGGTGTGCAAATAATCAAGGACAGAATAGTTTCGTGGATTCCCCTTCTGGACGCTCACCACGCTGTGCTCGTCGACCAGGTTGCCAAACGAGATGGCCTCGGCCGGACAAGCCTGCTGGCAGGCCGTCTTCAGCTGACCGTCAGGAATCGCCACGTCACCAGATTCGCGGGCTTTGACCTTCTGGCCGATCTTGGCCTTCTCGATCCGCTGCAGACAGAAGCTGCACTTCTCCATGACACCGCGCATGCGGACGCTGAGGTCAGGATTCTTGACGAGTTTGAGAAGTTCCCATTCGTCATCAGGACGCATGTGACTTTCGTTCGGATCCTTCCACCAGTTCGCCAGATTCCATTTCCCGTCCGTCGAACTCAGGATTGGGGTCGAATAAATCGGTCCGACGAGTTCCTTGAGCGAACGTTTGTTGTAATCGAAGAAATTGTAACGACGAACCTTGTAAGGACAGTTGTTCGAACAGTAACGCGTGCCAACGCAACGGTTGTAGGCCATCACATTCAGGCCTTCCTCGTTATGAACTGTGGCGTTCACCGGGCAGACACTCTCGCAGGGAGCGTTCTCACAATGCTGACACAGCATCGGCTGATTGGTCATCTGCGGCGCTTCGAACGGTCCGGCAAAATAACGGTCAATCCGGATCCAATGCATCTCGCGGCTCTTCGACACCTGCGTCTTGCCGACAATCGGAATGTTGTTCTCGCTCTGACAGGCGATGACGCAGGCGGAACAACCGGTGCAGGAGTTCAAATCGATCGCCATGCCCCATTGATGAACCACGCCGTTGGCCTTCGCCATTTCAGCGATTGGATTCGGGTAAAGCGAATGATTGCCGCCCGGCATTTCGTGGCCGTTCATGGCCGTCGCGAACTTTGGAAATTCCTTGTACTGCGACAGGTTGGCCTCGCGAACAATCGGCCGGCCTTCCATCGTCCAATGGCTCTGCGTGCAGGCGATCGGATAAAGATCTTTCTCCACCGCAACCGTCGCTCCGGAGTTGTTCCACAGCTTCTTCGTCGTCCGCAGTGAATAGGCATCGTAACCGGAACCGTCGCCGATCCGACCGGCTTTTTTCCGACCGTAACCCAGGTTCAGCAACACCATGTTGTTGGCCAGACCAGGCTGGATCCAGAGAGGACCCACCACTTCTTTGCCGTCCAATTTGAGCCGGACCAACGATGCGAAGGTCTGGCCTTTTCCGAGCAGATTGCTGTATTCTTCGAGCTTTTTGAACTCATCGGTGGCTCCCCCTTCAGACCAGTATTTCGGAAAGACCCCGAGGTCTTTCGCGGTCTGCTTGCTCATCGAAATCACGTTCTCCCAGGTCACCTTGGTGACGGGATCGGGAAGCTCCTGAAGCCAGCCGTTATTGGTATAACGACCGTCATCCACACAGGCGTCACGGGCAAAAGCGACTTCAAGATTGCTCGTGGACGGAGCTTCGGCGACAGTTGCATTCTTAACTTCGTCAGCGATCAGCCCCCATTGCGCAAACCCGTCCGTGGTCTTGTATGCGGTGTCTGGCAGATAACCGTCATGCAAGAACTGACGCCAGTTGTTTTCAGCAAACACACCACCGACAATCCCACCAAACGTTTCGCGGACGACATCGTAAGGATTGGTCTTGGTGAACCCACCGATACGGGAAAGAAACTCGAGTTCCGTAATGCCACCAAATAGCGGTTTGATCAACGGCTGGACGACGAGAAGCACGCCGTCGACGGTGTGTGCGTCACCCCAAGACTCCAGGTAATGCGCGAGCGCGAAATTCCAAGTGGATTTCTCAGCGGTCTCATCTTCGTAGTAACCGAGCCGGGCAACCGTTGCCGCCTTGGCCTGGGTCGCAGCCCAGTTCAAATCAGACGGCGCGGTATAGACAGGATTACTGCCAGAGATGACAAGCGTATCGACCGAGCCCCCGTTCAATTCTGTCGCCAGCTCTGCGATCGAACCCTTCCCGGAATCCTCGGCCGGAATCAGCTCAACCGTTGTTCCAATCGCGCCCAATGCCGCGTTCAACGCGTGAGCGAGCAAGTGCACTTCGTAAGGCTGCTGGTAACCGGCAATGACCACGGCTTTGCCCTTGTTCGCCAGCAGATCTTCAGCACAGCCCTTCACCCAATCAACGGCGGCGTTGGCTGAAGAAAGTGATTTGCCGATATTTACCACTGCAGCGTTCAAGTCACCGATCTGATTACCGGAAACACCGGACGCAGAAAGGACGAGATTCGCAATCTGCGAAGCAGCTTTGATGACCTGTGAACTCGGCACGTTCAGGCGATGATCCGCTGAACCACCGGTCAGCGTCATCGCGCCTTCCACCGAATAGAGACGGCTCATTTCGGTGTGCTCAGCAGTCAATTTCCGCGACTTCGCAAAGTCACGATTGAAGCGCTCCATCCCTTCTTCCGTGCTCAGGAAATCACATTCCAGCGAGAGGATAACAGAGGCTTTTGCGAGATTGTAGCGTGGCGTGACAGGCTTGCCGTAAGCGAATGTTGCTGAGCGACGACGAATATCGAAGTCAACTGGCTCAAAAGCATACCATTTTGACTTGGGAAATTTCTTCTTAAGCTCGCTTTCTACGCGCTTGCGGGAGGGCGAATTACCGTGTTCCTCAAGGAAACTCAGTCCTTCACCACCGTTGGCGGAAAATTTGTCGGCGATCGCCGCCAACGCATCGAATCCGGCCAGCTGAGAGGCCTTGTTGCCGTTCTTCGTAACCCGACGTGCACGGTCCGGATCATACACGTTCAGCACGGAAGCCTGGGCATAGACATCCGTTCCACCGTTGCTTCCGGGCACCTGCGAATTGCCCTCCACTTTGGTGGGACGACCGTCACTGGAACGGGCCAGCAGCGGAATCGCTCCCAGACGGGTCGGCATCGCGGTCGCGTAATATTGCGGCACACCATGCACATAGCCCTCGGGCTGATTGGCAAACGGGAGAATCTCCTCCTCGGGCCGACGGCAGCCGACACCAAACACGCCCAACCCGGCCAGCATGAAGGAGGCAGACATCAGCTTGACGAAATCGCGACGGGACGAACCGTCTTTCATTTCCTCGGCACCGGCAGGAAACTCCTGCTCCACCCAGGCACGAAATTCGGGCGTGTCAGCAAGTTCTTCCGGGCCGCGCCAGTACTTGGCGCCCGTTTCCGGATAGGGACACGAGGGACGTTCGTTCTTCATCGATGACATGCGGAGCAGTTTTGCGAAGCGTGGATTTTCGCGTTGTGAACAAATTCTTTACCCCAATCCTTCTGAACGCCGGCGGCCGGTTCCCAGTCGAGATTGGTGATCTGATCCAAAGGACGAACCTTGCTTTCAGGATTTCGGTGACAATCCAAACAGAAAGACATGCTCAACGGTTTGGCCTGATAGACTTCCGCCATCTGATCCACCCGCCCATGACACTCAACGCAGGAAATACCGCGGTTCACGTGGACGGAATGGTTGAAGAAAACATAGTCAGGCACTTTGTGAATCTGCACCCACGGAATCGCCTCACCGGTTTCTCCGCTCTTGCGAACGAGTTCCAATCTCGGATCCTCCTTGAGGATGCCGCCTTTTGTCGGGCCGTGGCAGTTCAGACAGGTCGCCGTCGCAGGGACGTTCGAAAACCAGGATTTCTCCACGTGACTATGGCAGTAGCGACAATCGATCTCCAGCTGGCCGGCATGAATCTCGTGCGAGAACGCCACCGGCTGTTTCGGCATGTAGCCGACATTGGTATATTTGGGGGTGAAGTAGTAGGTAACTCCCCACGTGACGCCGACGCCGAGAAGCAGAAGCGCCACGGCAATTTTCCACGGGAGCTGGTTGGTCCACTTGGGAAAGATGTCAGACATTTAAATTCGTTTGGGTCTAAAGAAATCCAAACCAGACGTGGTCGCTTCGATCGGTCGGATGTTTCAGGGGTTGGCAGGGCCCAAGTCATGGGTCACGGCCAGCGGCGGGAGATATGTATAATAACGAAAATTGTGCGGCAAGTACTCTTGTGAAATTTTTCACATTTTTTGCCCGCTTAATAATCGAGATAAGTTGGCTTAAGCTATCCGCCCATTTTCCACGTGAATACAGCCTGGTTTTTGACCCGGCAGCAACCCGGAAACCGCGATCCAGTTTCATCCAATAACGTGAAGCAAATGCGTCCCCCACCCTGCTTCCGGCCGCATAAAAACGAAAAAGGCGCGGACGTTTGTCCGCGCCTTGGTGCTTGAAAGAATCAGTGGATCAATATTCGCGCATGCGGGTGAGGCCGGGCATGGGTTTCGCATAGGCACCGTTTGCATCGGCCACCAGCGGAGCCTCAGATTCCATTGTGAACTCTGCTACGCCCGGAGCGTATTCGTGATCTGAGTTCATCATGTCGTCGAACGTGATCTCCTGTCCGCAGTGCGCCGCACGCCGGCCCATCGACGTCACCAAGCTCGATTTCACGCCGCGCTCCACTTCATTATAAGGAACGTCGTCAAGAATCACGTCCACCAGCGTGTTCCATTCGTTCTGATACGGATCACGCTGATCGCGTGAAACTTCCGATTGCCAGATCATGTTCTTACGCGTCGGGTTCTGGCCGGTAAATGTCGAGGATGGATCGCCGATATCGCCATGCTTCGCGATGATCGCCATTCCCTTGGTTCCATGCGCGTAACTGGAATAAATGTCATTGCAACCCGTCATGCAGCGGCCATCCATGATGAACCGGGCACCATCCGCAAAGATGTATTCCGCAGTGTATGTGTCGAAGTTCTGATCGACGTAGGGCACGCCTTCCGGGCTGTTTTTGTAGTGGCGCCCGCCGAGAGCCTGCACCTTTATCGGCCAGTCATTTTTCATCCAGCAGCAATGGTCAATGTGGTGAATCAGGAAGTCACTGTAGCTACCACCGCTCGCCCAAAGAAAACTGTGAAAACGCGAGATCTGCC
Organism: Verrucomicrobiota bacterium; assembly: GCA_041689265.1. Classification (GTDB taxonomy): domain Bacteria; phylum Verrucomicrobiota; class Verrucomicrobiia; order Limisphaerales; family RI-55; genus JBDNGP01. The sequence continues at coordinate 1,654 of JBDNGP010000279.1, read as the reverse complement.
AGAGCAGCTCGTTTGCACCATCGGGTTTCGGAGTCGAAGCGAACGATCCCACCGGACCGTGCATCCGGTAGCCGCGCATCAGCATAATGTCGCCGATCTCACCTTCCTGAATGCGCTCGTAAAGTTGCTGCATGGGAACGCTGTGACGAGACATCAAGCCAACGCCCACCTTCAGATTTTTGGCGGAAGCCTTTTTCGCAAGCTCAATCATGCGGCGCGAGGTCGGACCGTCGGCGGAAAGCGGTTTCTCCATGAACACATTGAGCCCCTTGTCGATCGCGTATTGGAAATGCACCCAACGGAAGGCCAGAGGCGTGGTGAAAATCGCGATGTCTCCCGGGCTCAGGCAGTCCATCGCATGCTTGTAACCGTCGAAACCAATGAACTTGCGTTCCTCCGGCACGTCGACCTTGTCGCGGACATTGCTGTTCATCAGGCCGTCGTAGCTCCCGTCGAGTTTGTCCTGAAACACGTCCGCCATGGCGACCAGTTTCAGCGGCGTGCGCTTGACCGACAACGCATTGCGGGCCGCACCGCTTCCACGACCGCCGCAGCCGATGAGGCAAACCTTGATCGTGTTGGTTTCAGCGCCGTGAACGTAGGGAACGGCCATTCCCGCGAGGGCGGAAACGGCAGCGATTTTGCCGGAGGTCTTGATGAACTGCCGACGGGACGGTTGGGATTCAGAATTATTCTTCATGAACTGCTAGGTTTTTTGATGGATCGGTGGGTTCGACGAGTGAAGCCCAAACGCCAGACTCAGTCAAAACATTGATTAACGGAATGCGACGTTCGGGAAACGAGACGCATTCAAAGCCATCAGGCCGCCCTTATCACACTGCGTTCATTTCCCGACGATCTTCGACTTGAGTTTCTCGTATTCAGCGTCGCTGATCGCCCCGCTGTTGTGCGCCTTCTGGAGGTCAATCAGCTCCTGACCCTTCGTCGGCTCAATCGTGGTGACGCCGCCTTTCTCCCCGCCAACCGACCAGGCACAACCGGTCATCAGCAGCCCCGCCAATCCGATCGCAGACAACAGCCCCAACATTTTCCTTTTTTGTGTTTCCATCTATTTGTTTCTGTTTCGTTCAGTTGGAAAAATGACAACCCCTTCACTACAAGCCATCGGGCTAAAAAGTTTCAACAAAAGACCGCGCAGCTAGCAGGTCAATTCCGGTCGCCCTTCGGGCTCCCTCCACCAGTCCCTCCCCCTCATGCCTTGTAGTGTATTGATTCTTCCCTTTGAGGTCACGGACTCAGAAACGGCGGGGGACATTTCCTCCTGAGTTTTAATGGGGACATTATTAAAGAGTTTTGACAGGAGGATAAAAAGCGCGGTTCGAGGTGACATGGTGGTAACGCCTAAAAGTGAACTCCGCGACCCGGCCCACGAGGGCGTTTGATTGAAACCGCGACGGCTCGCCGGCGGAAGCGCCAGGTCGGCTGCAACAGTCGCGATCCAATTCTTCCGAACCGTCCGACTGCCCAGCGGGGCGGCGGCTCGCTGCAGCATCTTATTAATACGGCCCATAAATACATTCAATAAGATTGACATTCGGTGCTCATCGATTATTGAGAGGTATCAAAAAGCGAGACGCCAGAAAACTCTCATCTCAGGCGCAGTATCTCATCCGTGAGACCGCCGTCGCAATGT
>JBDNGP010000278.1:0-3557 GCA_041689265.1 Verrucomicrobiota bacterium | reverse complement strand
AGCTCCCGGGAGATGACCCCAGCGGTCTGGCCGCTGGAGAGCCAGTTGTTAACCGCTTCACGATTGAAGGTTTCGTCGAATTTACGCCGTTTGGGGACAGATGGTTTTTTGATGGATTTGACCATCCATGGTTGACCAAATTGAACAGTTTGTAACTCATCACCAACTCTCTTTCGCTGATTGAAACACCACGTCCCTTCGAACAAAGAGTCGATTGACCAGCGAACCTTTAAGGACGGCGTAGCGTACGTGGTCGATGCACAGGGTCCCGCCGTCGGCTTCTTCAAAACGGTGTTCATGGATCCAGCGTGGATAGGGGCCGCGCCTCTGCTCGTCCACAAAACGGTGCGGTGCTTCCCAGGCCGTTATCTCACTTCGCCAGCGCAGTGGAAATCCGTGCACTCGCAGCTGGTAGCTGATTTGTGCTCCAACGTACATCTCAACGGGAGACTCATCGACAATCTGAAACTTCAGCCACGGAGGTGTGATGGTTTCGAGATTCCCTGCATCGGCAAAAAATGGAAACACCCGGTTGTGGGGAGCCGGGACCCAGATTTCTTCGTGCAACGTAAATTCCTTCATTTTTTCATATTCCAACAGTTCAAACACCGAAATCTGTCCGTCGGCCGGAGCGGCCTGTCGCGCATCGCCAGATAGAGGCGGAACCCGATTTTGGCAAAACTGCCCGTTTTTTTCGCGTTCTAGCGAAATTCCCGCTCCGCCTAAAACTAAAACAAAACTTAGACAAAAATTTGACAGGTCGAAAATCGGGGAAAGATTGGTGAAAATTCAGTGCTGCCCGGCAGCGACCTGAATTACATAAACCGCGATCGGTGGTTTTGAAGAAGATCACGCACAACACTTCGAGAATTGAGCGCGCTCACCTCGTAGTGTGCAGCGCTCCTCCTTCCAACCATCGAACGCAAAACCAAAACTCAGAAACACACACCGAATGAAATCAATCAACATCCTCACCATCACCGCCCTCGTTACACTGTCCGGATTTGTCGGAATCGTGAAAGCAGATCATCACGGCAAGACGGGGGACATCGTCGCCGTCGCCTCCAATGCCGGCAGCTTCAACACGCTGGTTGCGGCAGTCAAAGCGGCGGGGCTCGTCGAGACATTGCAGGGCGCGGGACCGTTCACGGTCTTTGCTCCGACGGACGAAGCCTTCGCGAAGCTTCCGAAAGGAACAGTCGAAAATCTGTTGAAACCTGAGAACAAGGAGACACTCGTCGCGATTCTCACCTACCATGTTGTCGCCGGAAAAGTGATGGCCGCCGACGTCAAGACAATGGACGTCAAAACCGTCAATGGAAAGGAGCTCTCCGTAGCGGTTGCTGGAGGCAAAGTCACAGTGAATGGCGCGAACGTCGTCAAAACCGATGTCGCGGCAAGCAACGGTGTGATCCACGTCATCGACACCGTTTTGATGCCGAAGTAATCGTTCTGGCGGGCGGAGAGCCTGTCCGGGCTCTCTGCTCTCTTTCGCATTAGTGACGCCTCAGCTCCAGTATTCCGACAACTCTTTTTTAGACCACAACCATTTGCTTTATCTGCATGAAACATTTTTTCTTCCTCATCATCTTCTCGAGCGTTTTTACTTTGGAGAGTTTTTCTGCTGAGTGGTCCCAATGGCGAGGGCCGCAGCGCGACGGCCAGGTGGCCGGCGGGAGGGTTTGGCCATCCGGGCTCGGAACCAACCAACTCAAGGAAATCTGGCGGGTCGAGGTTGGCCCGAGTTATTCCGGACCAATCGTGAGTGCAGACCGGGTTTTCACCACGGAAACGCGCGATGAGAAGTTCGAGGTCGTTCGTGCCTTGGACCGGTCAACCGGCAACGAGTTGTGGATCAGTGAATGGGAGGGAGCCCTAAAGGTTCCATTTTTTGCCAAATCAAATGGCAGTTGGATTCGTTCAACCCCGGCCATCGACGGTGATCGTCTATATGTTGCCGGAATGCGTGAAGTGCTTGTTTGCATCAATGCTCGGGACGGTTCTGAAATTTGGCGAAAGGATTTCGTAAACGAACTCAAAACACCGCTGCCTGATTTCGGATTCGTCTGTTCGCCACTTGTCGATGGACCGGCCGTGTTTGTCCAAGCCGGCGCAGGGCTGGCCAAATTGGACAAGCTCACGGGAGAGATTCTCTGGCGGTCCTCGGAAGACAATGGCGGCATGTGGGACAGCGCCTTTTCCTCGCCGATTATCGCGGAACTTGGCGGGATTCGTCAGCTTGTCGTGCAAACGCGAGAGAAACTGATCGGGGTCAATATTGATTCGGGTTCAATCATGTGGGAGCAACCGGTTCAGGCGTTTCGCGGAATGAATATTCTCACGCCCGTGGTCCACGGAGACATCGTGCTTACGAGTGCCTACGGTGGGAAGACCATTGGATTCAAAGTAGATTTCCGCGGTGATGCGTTTGTTGTCGAAGAAGTTTGGCGACACAAGGCACAGGGTTACATGAGTACTCCGGTCGTCATCAACGGGATCGCCTATGAACATCTTAAGAGCCAACGACTCATGGCGATCGATTTGAATTCAGGACAAGAATACTGGACGAGCAATCAGTCCTTCGGAAAGTACATGAGTCTGGTCGCCAACGGTGACCAAATCCTCGCACTGGATCAACGCGGTGAATTGTTGCTACTTCACGCCAACACGGAAAAGCTGACGATCATTGATCAGCGAAAACTTACGGATGCCGAAACGTGGGCGCACCTCGCGGTGGCCGATGACGAGATTTTTGTGCGCGAGTTGAACGGGCTTGTGGCTTATCGTTGGCGCAATGATGAAAATCAGGATGTTGCAAACCGTTAAGATGGCTTCGAGTTTATCGCCGCGACGATCCAAGTTTCTCAATGTCGCTGGTTTGGTTGGGTGGTTGTCACTGTGTTTTCTCGCCGCCGGTATTGGTGGCTTTTTCATGCCGGGAGAATGGTATGCTGGGCTCAACAAGCCGTGGTGGAATCCTCCCAGTTGGTTGTTCGGACCGGTGTGGTCGGTTTTGTACCCCATGATGGCTGTGTCGGTCTGGTTGATCTGGCGGGAAGGTGGATTACGAGCTCACGCCGCGCCACTGGGAATATTTCTTGCACAGTTGATTCTAAATGCCTTGTGGTCGCCCTTGTTCTTCGGGCTCAAGAACCCCGGGCTGGCGTTCGCAGAAATTGTTTTGCTCTGGCTGGCCATCGTCGTGACGGTGATCTCCTTCTGGCGGGTCGAGCAGTTTGCCGGCTGGTTACTCGCGCCCTACTTGGCGTGGGTCAGTTTCGCCGCCTTTCTAAACTTCACACTGTGGCAGATGAACCGTTGACAATCTGCGAGCGGGAACTCCAAGGCTCGAACCCCTCGCGAATGGGTCCATTTTGCTCGCGGTCGAGAAACAACTCGTTTCACGCGCGGCTCGCAGTCGGCGCGTTTTTGAATCAATGACCTCAGGAGGCGAATAATTACGCTACGGAGGAGGCGGTCATTGTTAGGTATGGTTTGTTTTTGGTGCGCCGGTTTTTGGTTTTCTTCCCGGCGCCGGTTTCGCTGGGCAAGTTTCT
>JBDNGP010000277.1:0-19400 GCA_041689265.1 Verrucomicrobiota bacterium | reverse complement strand
GGCGGAGTTAAAAGCGAACATCGCCTCCTTCATGCACAGCATCCAGAAGCAGCCCGGGAGAGTGATGCGCTATTTTTTTGGCCGACACATCTCCTACGCCACCGGTTAACTTGCGAATGTATTTAAGGGCCGCATTAATACCGCGCATCAATTTAAGCCGCGCCTGATGCGCTTCGGAGTTCGGGTCCATGATCCGTTTCATGTCGGTGAACCCGGCGGGCAACTGTGGACGTGTGAAAAAACGAAGCGTCATCACCTGGCCGGCGGTCACGGGAATGTTTTGCTGCAACGGGGAGTCATGCCACGTGCGCGCGTAACGCGAACCATCCACGGGATCGGCCGGTCCCGCGTCGGACGCCGCATCCGAACCGTACCTCAACCAGCCGTTTGGCATCGTGCCCGCGACCGATTCGAAGCTCGGATTGAGGATAAACGAGTTCGTCGCGCCGAGCGCGTCCCAGAGGAGCTCCTGTTTATAGATCGGATTGCCCGATTCAACGGATTGTTCCCAAGGTCCCATCAACGACAGTTGAACGGTGCCGCTGTTCTGTGGCGTGAATTGCACAAGAATTTCCGTCCACCCAAAGTGAATTACCGAGAAAGTGCAGGTGTAACTGCGCGGCTGATCCTGCGCGGCGATCCAGTTCATACGCTGCATGTTGCCATTTCCCTTCAGCACGACGGCGTTGTTAATCGATCCGACCCCCGCGTCCGCCAACAGATCGAAGCGCGCGCCGGTCGCCAGCTTGGGGGGATTTTGGGCGGAAACTTGAAATACCAGGAGATAAACGGCGACCACCAGAAATCGCAAATGCAACATCCGGCAAATATGGGGAGTTCTCGGCCACCGTCAACGAAGCAACGCGACGGCCCAGATCTTGATCGTAATCCTAATCTTGCTCTTAATCTCACGCCTGGATTCGGATTAAGATTATGAGGAGGATTTTTGATCCAAATTCACATTCTGAATAACTCGTGCTTGATACAAGACATTTGTCTGGTATCGTCTTTCTCCCATGGCCCCGCCGACCAAAAACGGAGAAACCCGCGAACGCGTCTATCGCTTTGTCCGCAAACAGCTCGCGGACGGCGTGCCGCCGACGGTCCGGGAGGTGCAGAACGCGTTCGGGTTCAAGGCCGTTCAAACCGCCCGCGAACATCTCGAACGGTTGGTCACCGATGGGCGATTGCTTAAACGCGCCGCGGGTGCCGCCCGTGGTTACAGTTTGCCCGCCGGTGACAGCGTGAATGTGCCGTCGTTGATGGTGCCGATTCTCGGTCGGGTGCAGGCGGGTGCGCTCAGCACGGCGGTTGAGGATCGAGAGGGGGAGATCCCGGTCTGGGCCAAATCGCCGGATGGTTTGTTTTGTCTGCGCGTACGCGGTGACAGCATGAAGGACGCAGGGATTCTGGACGGCGACATTGTGGTGGTGCGTTCGCAACCAACGGCAGATTCCGGAGACATTGTGGTCGCACTGGTCGGTGATGAAGCCACGGTGAAAACGTTGCGCATCCGGCGGAATCGCATCGAACTTCATCCGGCGAACCCCGACTTCGAGCCAATCATCCCGCCACCTGATGAATGCTCCATTCTCGGCAAAGTCGTCGAGGTTCGGCGCTTCTTTGAAACGAGAGGATTTCGACGATGATGTCGCCTCAAAATTCTGGAAACGACAGGTTCAGCAACGGAGCGCGGGGGTGTCGGAGACCACCCGCAGCAAGCCCCCCACTTACCAAGCCGGTCCCATCTGCACCGATGGCACCTCGAAGTGCAGGGGTGAAGGCTCGGATATTGTCCGGGTGCGAAGGCAATCGTTGTGGGGCCAAACGGGATGCCTCCTCCACTCGATCGAACTTCGGAGCCTGCTGCGGCTGGTTTTCAACACCGCCGCGCTCCGCTCAACATCACAGCATTTCCAACTTTTGAGCCAGTCCCCGATGAACCACAACATCACCACCACCAGAGGCGTCATGGTTGCCAGCCGGTTGCTGGATGAACTCGACAAGCAGACCGGTCCGGACTGGAAATTCGAAAATTTGCTGGGCCGCTTCGTGGAACTTTCAGGACCGGCCGCCTCGGCGACGCTTACCACCACGGCAGCGCTCATTCTTCAGGCACAATTGTTGGATGAACCTGTGGCCTGGGTTGCGGTGTGTGAGTCGACATTTTTTCCGCCGGACTTCGCGGCGTCCGGTGTGGATCTTGGCGCATTGCCGGTCATTCGGATCAACGACCTTCGCAAGGCGGTTCGGGTTGCGGACAGGCTGCTTCGTTCTGGCGGTTTTGCGCTGGTAGTGATGGATCTCGGTACTCAGAACGTTTTGCAAACTTCCGCACAAACACGGTTGGCCGCGCTCGCGCAGAAATATAATGCGGCATTGTTGTGTCTCACTCGAAAGGAACCGGAGAGCCCGTCGCTGGGCTCGCTGGTGTCGTCGCGGGCATCAGTGTGCCGGGCACGAACGGATTTCAACCGTTTCGAATGCGAACTGCGGGTGGTGAAGGACAAGCGACGAGGACCGGGGTGGCGTCGAAAGGAGACGTGTCGTGGACCAGCGGGCTTGTGTTAATCTTCCGGCATGGCCCTTGCAGATTTTGTTTCGCAGTCATCCCGACTGGCAAAATCAACCGGCAGTCGTGGTTGATCGAGATAAACCTCAGGGCGTAATCCTGTGGTCCAACGAACGCGCGCGAAAATTCCGCATTTTGCCGGGCATGCGTTATGCCGCCGGGCTGGCGCTTGAACGTGAACTGCGCGCGGGCGTGGTGCCGGACAACCAGATCACCCGCGAGGTGAACCGGCTCACGCGGCGACTTGGAAATTTCACTTCCGGCGTCGAACCCTGTCCGCGCGAGCCCGGCATTTTCTGGCTGAACGCCAACGGGCTCAGTCATCTGTTTCCTTCGTTCGAGGCGTGGGCCACGGCGATTCGTCAGGATTTGAATCAGGCGGGGTTTCGCGCGTTTGTCTCGGTAGGTTTCACGCGTTTTGGCAGTTACGCCGCCGCCAAAGCAAGCACGCGAAACATCATTTTTCAAAACGCGGAACAGGAACAAAATTACCTGCGGGCGGTCGCCATCGAGCACCTTGGTTTTACACCTTCGCTGCGCGACAAGCTGGCGAAGCTCGGTATCACCACGGTGGGCGGTTTCATGGATCTTCCCGCAGCTGGAATTCGTCGACGCTTCGGTGTGGATGCGCAGGAGCTGCATCGGCAGGCGGTGGGTGAAGGTTGGTCGCCTGTGAAGGCAAAAATAATTCTTGAACCGGTCCGGGAAACCGCGTTGTTCGAGTATGCCGAGACCAACTTCGACCGGCTGGAAACCAACTTGCAACCGATGGTTCGCGCCATTCTTTCAAAGTTCTCCGAACGCCGGGAAGCCGTTTCCAAACTACGGTTCTCACTGACATTGGATGATGGCAGCATACGCGACGAACAATTGTCGCCCGCGACGCCCACGCGCGATGAGAAACAGTTGCTCGCACTGCTTCGTCTGAGAATTGAGTCGCTTTCGTTTACCTCAGGTGTGGTGGAGATGAAAATCCAGGGAGCGGGTGTTCCTGAGTCGCAGCAACAACCCGAGTTGTTTCGACAGTCGGCTTCGCGCAATCTTGAGGAAGCGCACCGGGCCTTCGCGCGCATCTGCGCAGAGCTGGGCAACGACGCCGTGGTTTATGCACGGCTCACGGAAGGACATCTGCCCGAGGGCTGTTTTGAATGGAAACCGTTCACGCACCTCTCTTCACCCGATCCGGCCCAAACCACCGAGCCGCCGCTGGTGCGCCGGATTTATTCATCACCGGTTGCGCTGCCCGCGCGTTCGCGACCTGAACCGGACGGCTGGCTGATCACCGGTGGCGCGGATGGACCGGTGGAGGAAGTCATCGGTCCGCACGTCATCTCCGGCGGTTGGTGGCGACGGGAGATTGACCGGGCGTATTATTACGTTCGCACACGCAGCGGCCGCTGGCTCTGGATCTACCGCGATCAACAACGCAAACGCTGGCACCTACAGGGGGAAGTGGAGTGAAGGGCCTCACGCCAAGACGCAAAGAACGCGAAGGGGGAACGGGCGTTGACGCGAATTACACGAATGATCACGAATTGTCTGAGAAAGGTGGAGCGAGGGAAACCGAACTTCGGCTTCCCGTACCCCACCTTCCTGTCATCCGTGGTTAAAAACCGTTCCTCAAATGACTGACTACGTTCCATTGTGGTGCAAGAGCAACTACTCGTTCCTCGAAGGCGCGAGCGATCCCGATGATCTTGTCGGGGAAGCGCACCGGCTGGGATTGCGTTCACTCGCACTGACGGACCGCGATGGAGTCTATGGAATGGTGCGAGCCCATCAGAAAGCGAAGGAACTGGGCGTGCACCTGATCGTCGGTGCCGAGATCACGCTCTTCGACGAATCCAACATCATCCTGCTGGCGATGAACCGACCGGGTTACGCAAACCTCTGTAAACTCATTTCCAAAGGGCGACTGCGTTCCGTGAAAGGCATCAGTCACGTGAGCTGGGAGGAGGTTTGTGATTACGCGGAAAACATGATCACGTTGTGGGGAGGGAAACGCAGCCTGATCACCGGAGACGAAGAACCCGACGCCATCGCCCGGCAGCTTACCGAAGCGTTTGGAGACCGTGTTTATGCGCTGCTCACCCGACATCGCGAAGCAGAGGATGCGTTTCATGAACGTCGTGTTCGCGATCGAGCCAAACGATACGGGATGCAGACCGTCGCCGGAATGGAGGTGCTGTATCACACGCGCGCACGGCGTGAACTTCAGGACGTGCTGACCTGCATTCGCCATGGTGTGACACTCGCAACGGCGGGGCGCTTGATTCAACCGAACGCCGAGCACGCGTTGCGAACGCCCCATGGTTTTTCCGACTTGTATGCGGACGACGCGGAATCCGTTTATCACACGAACGAGATTGCCGGGCGTTGCAACTTCTCACTCGATCAGATCCGCTATCGTTATCCTTCCGAACGATTGCCGTCAGGAAAAACCTCGTCCGAATGGCTGCGTGAACTGACGTTCCGTGGAATCAAAGAACGTTATCCCGCCGGCCCGCCGGACAACGTCATCCCGCAGATCGAGAAGGAACTGCAGCTCGTCCGAGAGCTCGATTACGACGGCTACTTCCTCACGATGTGGGAGATTGTTCGCTTCTGTCGGGAAAAAGAAATTCTCTGCCAGGGACGCGGTTCGGCGGCGAATTCGGCGGTGTGTTATTGCCTCGGAATCACCGCCGTGGATCCATTGCGAATGGGGCTGTTGTTCGAGCGATTCATTTCCCGCGAACGCGCCGAGCCGCCGGACATCGATCTGGACATCGAGCACGACCGACGCGAGGAGGTGATTCAGCACGTCTACGGAAAATACGGTCGCACACACGCAGCGATGGTTGCCAATTTTATCCGTTACCGAACGCGTTCGGCCCTGCGCGATGTCGGGAAGGTGCTGGGCCTGACGGAGGTTGCGGTCGAGCGAATTGTTCGTCATGTCAGTCATTACGAAGCGCCGTCGAGGCAGTCGTTTGTGGATGCAGGTTTTGATCCGGGAAACCCGGTTCATTCGAAACTGCTTCAGCTCACGATGGAGATTCAGGACATGCCCCGGCATCTCTCGATTCATCCCGGCGGATTTCTTCTGGGCCACGAGCCGGTGCATGATCTGGTGCCGATCGAAAACGCCACCATGCCTGAACGCACGGTGATTCAGTGGGACAAGGACGACGTGGAAAGTTTGGGTCTGTTCAAAGTCGATCTGCTCGGGCTCGGCGCGTTGAATGTCGTGCATCGTTCGTTCGATCTGATTGCCAAACATTGCAACCGACAACTCACCATGGCGACAATTCCAGATGGCGACGAACTGACCTATGAAATGATTCGCAAGGCGGATACCGTCGGCGTGTTTCAGATCGAGAGCCGCGCGCAGATGTCGATGTTGCCGCGATTGAAACCGCGCAACTATTACGATCTCGTGATTGAAATCAGCATCGTGCGGCCGGGCCCGATCAGCGGCGGCATGGTGCATCCCTACCTGCGACGTCGCAACGGCGAGGAGGAAACCACGTATCCACATGAATCGCTGATTCCGGTGCTGAAAAAGACGTTGGGCATCCCATTATTTCAGGAACAGGTGATGCAACTGGCAATTGTGGCGGCGGATTACACCCCCGGCGAAGCGGATCAACTGCGTCGCGACATGGCGGCATGGCGACGCTCCAGACGGATTGAACGCCATCGCGAACGACTCGTCGCGCGTATGATTGCGAAGGGCATCGAAGAAGAGTTTGCCGTCCGTGTGTTTGAGCAAATTCGTGGGTTTGGTGATTACGGTTTTCCGGAGAGCCATGCCGCCAGTTTTGCGTTGATTGCGTATGCAACGTCCTGGTTGAAGTGTCACTATCCGGCATCGTTTCTGTGCGCGATGCTGAATGCGCAGCCGATGGGTTTTTACAGCACGGCCACGCTTGTTGAAGATGGCAAACACCACGGGGTGGAAGTGTTCGCGGTGGACGTGCAACGTAGTGAAGGCGACTGCATCCTTGAGCCGCTGGCAGGAAGTGGTGAAGGTTTTGCCGTTCGCATGGGGTTGCGATTTGTGAAGGGTTTGTCGGTCGTTGATATTGACCGGATCGTTGATGAACGGGCGCGCGCTCCGTTTACTTCACTCGATAATTTCTCGACGAGAACCCGGCTGTACGAAGGCGCACTGGAGCGACTCGCTGAGAGCGGCGCACTGGAATGTTTCAACCCGTCACGACGCGATACGTTGTGGGATGTGTTTGGCTTCGAACGCAAAGAAGGAGCGGAACTTGATCTGGAGAGTCGCGAGTCACCGGCGGGGTTTGATCCGTTGAATCCGTTTGAAACAATCAGCTGGGATTACAATTTTACCTCGCACAGCACGCGCGGACATCCGCTGGCCCCGTTGCGCGACGAGCTGACACGCAGACGATTGCCCGACGCCGCGACCGTTCGCGGTCTCAAGGACGGGGCCATCGTCAGCTACGTGGGGCAGGTCATCTGCCGGCAACGTCCCGGCACGGCGAAGGGCGTGGTCTTCATGACGCTCGAAGACGAGACCGGTTTTGTGAATCTCGTCGTCTGGGAAAAAGTGTTTGAGCGCTACAAAATCATCGCCAAGACCGAGGCGTTTTTGGGGGTCACGGGAAAGCTGCAGGTGCAGTCCGGCGTCACGCATCTGGTGGCCCGCAACCTGTGGATTCCCAAGATCAGCTCACGCCCCGTCGAACGGAAGAGCCGGGATTTTCATTGAGGGAGTATTGCCGCGAAAAGGCGCAGAAGACGCAAAACAAGGAACACGAAAGGACCGGCAGGAAGTAGTCGGTTATACGAAGCCTAGCAATTTCCCGCCGTGCCACGTAATGAAGGCGAAGCCCCACGCGAGAACGAACATATACGCAAACTGGAAGAGCGGCCATTTCCAGCCGTTGGTCTCGCGGCGGACTACGGCGATGGTGCTCACGCATTGGAGGGCGAACACGTAGAAGACCATCAACGTCACGCCGAGCAGCGGGGTGTAAAGTCGCGAACCGTCCGCACGATCCTGTTCGGTCAGGCGATCAGCGAGACTCTTGATTCCTTCCTCGTCGTCGCTCCCGCCGAGGCTGTAAATCGTGGACATCGTGCTGACGAACACTTCACGCGCGGCGAATGAGGCGACGATGCCGATGCCAATTTTCCAATCGAAACCCAGCGGAGCAAAGACCGGTTCGATCAGGTGACCGATGCGACCGGCAAAGCTGTGTGCCAGGAGTTCGCCGGATTCTTCCTTGTCCAATTCATCGAGCTTTTCTTGCGTAACACCGTCGAAGTCGCCATCGGCGTTGAGCACGGCGGCGGTTTCCACCTGCGTTCGCTGGGCCTCAAAATTTTGGCTGATCGTGGCGCTTTTGGGATAGGTCTGCAGGAACCAGAGGATGATGCTGATTCCAAGAATAACAGTGCCGGCTCGCCGCAAAAACAGCTGCGAACGTTCCCACATGTGGCGGACGACCTGTTTGATCAGCGGCCGTTTGTAGGGCGGCATTTCGAGAATCAACATCGGAGCCTCGCCCTTGAGCAACGTCTTTTTGAAAATCCACGCCATGATGAACGCAACGACGGTTCCCAGCAGATACATGGAGAACAACGTCAGCGCCGGGAGCCCGATGAACCCGAGAACTTTGGTGTCGGGAATGCACGCCGCAATCAACAACGTGTAAACGGGAAGCCGCGCGGAACAGCTCATCAGCGGCGCAATCAGAATCGTCACCAACCGGTCTTTCGGGCTTTCGATCGTGCGGGTCGCCATGATGCCCGGAATGGCGCAGGCATACGAACTGAGCATCGGAATGAAACTCTTGCCGTGCAGCCCTACCTTGCACATCAACCGGTCCATGAGAAACGCGGCGCGCGCCATGTAACCGGTATCTTCCAGCAGTCCGATGAACAGAAAGAGAAACAGGATTTGTGGCAGAAAAACGAGTACGCCGCCAACGCCGGCGATCACGCCGTCCACGATCAGGCTGCGCAGTTCCCCCTCCGCCATCATGCCGTTGACCCATTCACCGAGCGCGCCAAATCCGCCTTCGAGCAGATCCATCGGGACCGAGGCGAACGAGAAGATGCTCTGGAAAATCAGGAGCATGATCCCGACGAAAATCAGGGTGCCCCAGACCTTGTGCGTCACGATCTGGTCCAGCCGGTCGCTGAACGATTCGCCGGACAGGTCTGCCTGCGTGACGGATCTTCCGCAGATTTTCGCGATGCGACCGTAGCGCGCCTCGATGGCGACGCTGCGCCACTGGATGTCCTGCTTTTCGAGGCGTTCCCGGGCGTCGCGGACGGCGTCCAGAATGATGTTGGGATAGTGCGAGTCCTTGGCGGTGGTGACCTTTTCATCGGTCAGCACCAACAACGCCTCGGCGTGCGCGGACGTTTTACGCTGACGAAATTCCTGGGCGAGCAAATCGACGATCGGCCGCAGCTCCGCCTCGGCGCGGTCCGGCAGTTTGACGAACAGTTCGGTGACCGCGACGCACGACCGGTGCTCGAAGTAATCAACGATTCGCGCCCGCAAGCCGTCGATGCCGTGGTTGGAACTCGCGATGAGCGACAGTACCGGGACGCCGAGTTCGTCGGAGAGTTTTCCGGGATCGATCGAGTGCCGGTTCTGTTCGGCGACGTCCAGCATGTTCAGCGCGACAATCGTCGGGTAGCCCAGTTCGATCACCTGGGTCGCGTAGTAAAGATTCCGTTCGAGGTTCGAAGCATCGACCACCACCACCACCAGCGACGGGGCCGGGACGTCTTTCAAACGATGAAAGAGAACGTCGCGCGAAATTTGTTCGTCCAACGACTTCGGGCTCAGGCTGTAGGTTCCGGGAAGATCGAGAATGGTGATCGGTGCGTCCGCCGGGCCGCCCCTGAGTTTGCCCTCTTTGCGCTCGACCGTGACGCCGGCGTAGTTGCCGACTTTGGCCCGCATGCCGGTCAGCGCGTTGAACACCGTCGTCTTGCCGCAATTGGGATTGCCGGTCAGGGCGACGTAACGCGAGGCTGAAATGGAATTGGAACTGGCCATCAATCGGAAGCGTCGGACGGAGAATTACTTTTTCGGTTTCACCAAAATCTGTTCCGCCTCGTGACGGCGCAAACTGAGGTGGTAGCCGCGGACTTTGATTTCGACGGGATCGCCGAGCGGGGCGAAACGAACCAGCTCGATGGGGGTGCCGACAAGCAGGCCCATTTCCATGAGGCGCGGTTTGTCGGACGGGGGGAGATTGATCGCGGAGACGGTGGCGGCGACTCCGGCCGGCAGGCTGGTCAGCGGCTGGGAATCGTCCGGCATGTCAGGCAATTCTTTGCCGGATCTTCGGGCTGATCGGCTCGACCATGATGGTTTGCGCGACGCGGGGATTGAGGCCGAGCCTGGCGTTGCAGACTTGGCACAACAAGTTTGCGCTCTGACTGATCAGCCGGATCTCACGTTCCTCACAAAACCCCATTTCCCGCAGCCGGTCGTTCAGGTCGTTCGAACCCGCGAGCTGTTTGATACGCACAAACGTGCCGACCGGAACGCTGTTCAGCGGGCAAAGATCGCTCGCCGGACATTCGTCCTCGCAGTGGCCGTGTTGATGCGCGTCGCTCATCGGGACGGCAAGTTAAGGATATTGAGACTGAGTTGCAAGAAGGATTTCCAAGCTGAAATTGTCCCGAATCGGCATTCTTTTGCGCAGATTCACCCGCGTAACAGCAAAATAAGGTTCGAGATCCACCAGTCTGGCGACGCCAGGTTCAGACAAATGACCTGAATCGCGACCTTTTTCCCAACCTGCCGACCTGCTGGGCCGTGAAAGCCCGTCAGCCTCCGTATGGGATGCCAGCAAACCGAGCATCCGCTCAGCTCAACCACGCCGTGCGGCACGTCATCTCCGGATATCAAGCGCTACTCAACGAACTCATCGCAACAGTCTCGTTCCGAATCATCGAGTTCCATGAAAATGAGTTTTATTGATGGTAAAAATGCGACCGGCCATCACTGCGTGCAAAAACGTTGGCAGGTGCGCCCCTCCACAAGAATTGATTCAGATTTGTTTACGCGACATTGATCGCTTCTTTGTTCCCGAACCGGCTGCTGAGCGCCCAATGTGGCGGCACATGGACAACGGCGGGCAACGCGCCATGAGCATAAGCACGTAGAGGATCTTGATCGCAATCGGGATCCGACGGCAAACCTCTCTGTTGGTCTCCGCCAAAACTGGGGCGGCGGCAAGATGGGTTGCAGCCAGCATGACGTTGTTTGTTCTCATCGGCGATTTATCGTTCCAAACACCGAAGGGAACGGGAATCGATAACCCCAAGGCATCGTCATCGCTGGAACCGATGGTTAAACAGGTCATTTGGAAAAACCCGAACAACCGCTATATTTAAGGTTGTCTGAAAAATCGCCGATGATATATTCGGCTCACGGTTCCCATATGAGCAGCGACACTTCAGATGCCCAAAGCGGCAGCGATCTCGTTCGAAACTCTACCCTGTATAGAGAATTCCAGGCAGAGCGCGGGGAGATCCTGAAACACAAGTGGATCGAATCCGAAAAAGCCGGGTTTGACATCGGCTTTGAGCGAGCTTTGACCGATTGGATCATCAACCACCGCACCAAGTGGCGGCGGAACCGGGTCACCGCTGGAAAGTGATATTCCCCGGCGGACTTCAAAACGTGCTTTACCCGCCTCCCCACGTGCAGGCAGTCTGCACTGCGCATGGCAGACCAGAATGTTCTCCTCAGCGCCAACGCAATCACCAAGGCGCTCGTCCGGATCGCGCACGAAATTTCAGAGCACAACGACGACACTGAAAACGTGGTGGTCGTCGGCATTCAAAAAGGCGGGGTCCATGTCGCGACCCGCGTGGCAGCCCTCCTCAAGCAGATCTGGAAACACGAAGTGCCCCACGGCATGATCGACGTGAGCATGCATCGCGACGATCTCGACCAGAAACTCCCGTCCCAGGTCATGCCCACCAATCTCCCGTTCGATCTTGACGGCAAATCCATCGTGCTGGTCGACGACGTATTGTTCAGCGGACGCACCGTTCGTGCCGCCCTCGATGCGTTGTATCATTACGGCCGACCGAAGCGAGTGCAGCTCGCCGTGCTCATTGATCGCGGGCATCGCGAGTTGCCGATCAAGGCTGATTTTGTCGGAAAGAACGTCCCTACGTCACTCAAGGAACACATCGATGTTCGCCTGTCGGAAACCCACGGTGAAGAAGTGGTTTATCTCGTGCGCAAATGACCTGGACAAAAAAACATCTGCTCGACATCGAATCTCTGACAGCCGGGGAAATCACCACAATCCTCGACACCGCGAAGGAATTCAAAGCCGTCGGCGAACGCGCGATCAAGAAGGTCCCGGCCCTGCGCGGCAAAACGGTCGTGAACCTGTTCATCGAACCGTCCACCCGCACCCGCGTCAGCTTCGAACTGGCGGCGCTACGATTGACGGCGGACATCATCAACTTCTCCGCCGAAGCCTCCAGCTTTCGGAAAGGCGAGACGCTGAAGGACACCGCGTTGAATCTCCAGGCGTTGAACGCGGACATCATCATTATCCGTTCGCCGTCAGCGGGAGCCGCCCATTTTTTGTCCCGTGTGCTGAACACCAGCGTTGTGAATGCTGGTGACGGTGCACACTCTCACCCGACACAGGCCTTGCTGGACGTTTTCACAATTCGTGAAAAGAAGGGCGACCTGAAAAATCTGAAGGTCACTATCCTTGGAGACATTCTCTTCAGCCGCGTCGCTCGATCCAATATCTGGGCGCTGACCAAACTCGGAGCGAAGGTCACTCTCTGCGGCCCGCCGACGCTTGTGCCTGGTGTGTTTGAAGAAATGGGTTGCACCGTCACGCACGACGTAAATGATGCAATCGCCGACGCGGATATTGTGAATCTTCTTCGCATTCAGCACGAACGCCAGCGCCGCACCATGTTCCCCGGCACAGGTGAATACACATCGCTCTTCGGCTTGAACAAGACGCGCTTCAAACAACTCAAGCCCGACGCCTTGATCATGCATCCCGGACCGATCAACCGGGGCATCGAAATCGACAGCGACCTTGCCGACTGCGAGCGCTCGCTGATCATGGACCAGGTGACCAACGGGCTCGCCGTGCGCATGGCCGTGCTCTACCTCGTGAACGGTGGACACGGCCCTCAGGGCATCGCCGCCTGATCCTTGGCACCACCGTTTTCGTCGACGACTTCGTCCTTCGCAAAACTGAACCAAACCCAATCGCCCTCGGTTTGATCAGACGCGACGGTTCCTCCGTCATCCACTTCATTCCAACCTACGGACCAAAGTGCGTAACGATCTTTGGGTAACAACCGGTAGCGATACCGGCCTCCGCCGATCAAGTCGTGCGGCAGATTCCCGATGACCCCCGCCCCCAGTTCTTCAAGTGATGAAGGGATTCTTCCGTGCTTTAACCGAAACCGCTCCAGCGCGATCACGATCCGGGCCTGATCAATCTTGATCTGGGCGCGACAAGTCCCAATGTAAGCCTTCACGAAATTTGGTAGTGCCATGGCGACAAGGTTGTCACGCGGGTGCCGCGAGGCCGCGATCCCCTCAAGTATCGGCAGTGCGTTTTCCAACATTGCGGGACGGGCGACCCTATTTCGGCTGTCATACAATTCGACTGCCACATCCTGAACCGTCCGGCAGTACAGTGCCCGTGCCTGGTCTGCCCAACCGTCCAGCAGAAAGCTTCTGCCGAGCTTCTCGACTTTGGCGACGGCCGGGCTGCCTGAAACCGGGCGGAAACCCTGCGACGAAAGCATCGAACCGACGTTTGAATAGAGCTCGATTACCGCCGCGCGCTCACTGCGCATGACGTGCTGAAACGCACCGGCCCAGTCCGCTGCCACCAGTATCTAATCCAGCTCCACGAGTTGTTCCTCGTTCCACATATGATCCACCAGCCCCTCCCAAACGACCGGCAGAGATACTCTGTCGATTGCGACTCCGATCATGGCCTCGACGAGCGTAACGCCGTTTTCGAGTCCGCGGGACATGGCGAAATTGACGCGCAGGCGATTCAGAGCCTCCGCCCCGTTTCCCGCCGCCAGATCCGCAGCAGCCAGCAGAGCCGCTGTTTGAGCGACCTGCCTCATCGAAACGAAATTCAACGAGGGTGGAGCAAAACCGTTGGTGGGGTTGACTTCAAACTGCGTCATGGGTCTCAGCGCAGCCAACTCGATCAGCTTCAGGTCAGTTGCGTTGGTTCCGGCCCAGGCCTGAATGGCCTCCGCTGCGGACCGCGTATTCGTTGGGTCGGTTGAAGCGGAAAAGCTCAGCCCTTCCGCAATGGCTTCGATGTCGGAACGGTGTTGTTTGTCAGGGTCAGCCAGATGAGAGGTCAAACCGGAAATGCCCCACGAGGACACCCGACGTTTGAGGTCAGACGGAGAGCCTTCCCTGCGGATGATTTCCCGAACGCCGGGCGCTTTCGCGAAGTTCAGCTCGTCCGGAACCGGCTCCGGAATGAAGGATTTCCAATCCAGCTTCTCCCCTTTTGCTGCAAGTTCCGCCTTCACCCGCGCCCATTCTTGCCGGCCAACTTCTTTTTGGTGAAGGAAGTATAGCCACCAGCCTCCCGCCAGGAAACAGAGGAAACCCACCAGTAGCAGCAGCAGTTTTACCCAGCCGTTGACCGCCGAAAACATCAGCTGAAACGGGTTCTGTTGTTGATGGTCTGATTGCATTTCGATGAGTTAATCTCGGAACATTGCAATAAGTTCCGGTTTCCCAGCAACCCCGCCGCCAGATCACGGCTTGTTTGTCGCCGCAGTCCGGCTAGATTGCCCGCGTGATCTACGACACGTCACTCGATCAACTTCAACAGAAAGTTTGGGACGGCCATCGCATCAACCGCGATGAGGCCCGGCGCTTGTACGGTTTGCCGCTCGAAGAACTCGGCGCGCTGGCCGACCGGCGGCGGCAACTCATCCGCCAGGAAACCCATGGCGGTCGCGGCAACGAAATCGTTACCTACATCGTAGATCGCAACGTCAACTACACCAACGTCTGCAACGTCTACTGCAAGTTCTGCGCATTCTATCGCACCGAGAAAGACGACGACAGCTATGTGATGTCCATCGACGAACTCGACAAGAAAATCGAGGAAACCATCGAACTTGGAGGCACGCAGATTCTCATGCAGGGCGGCCATCACCCGAAGCTGACGAAGCAATGGTATCTAGATTTGCTCAGTCACGTCCGCGAAAAATTTCCCGGTTTCAATGTGCATGGATTCAGCCCGAGCGAGTTTGTCGCGTTCGCTAAATTCTTCGATGAACCGGTTGAAACAATTGTCTCAGATTTCGTCGCAGCGGGACTCGGCAGCCTCCCTGGTGGTGGTGGTGAAATCCTCGTAGATCGAGTTCGCAAACGAATTGCACCGCTCAAAGCGAACACCGCCGACTGGATGGGCGTGATGGACATCGCGCATCAACACGGCCTCGCCAGCAGCGCCACGATGATGTTCGGCCACGTCGAAACCGAGGAGGACCGGCTCGAACACCTCGAAGTCGTCCGCAACCAGCAGGACGCGTCGCTCGCACGCCTCCCATCTTCCATCTCCGAACTTCCAACTCCTGCGGAGCGAGCCATCGCCTATGCCAAATCACTAGAATCAGGTTCGCTCCGCGGCGGCGCCTTCACCGCGTTCATCTGCTGGACGTTCCAACCGGACAACGCCGTGTTGAAGGCGCCGACCGTCGGTGCCCACGAATATCTGCGCACCCAGGCGATCTCCCGCATCTATCTCGATAACATTCCGAGCATCCAAAGCTCGTGGGTGACGCAGGGCCTCGACATCGGCCAAGTCGCGCTGAAATACGGAGCCAACGATCTCGGTTCCATTATGATCGAGGAAAATGTCGTGAGCGCCGCCGGCACCACGTTCAGCATGGGAGTGAACGACATGAAACGCCTCATCGAAGATCTCGGCTACGAAGCGAGGCAGCGGGACAACTGGTACCGGCTCGTGAATTGACGGGCTGACTACAGGGGCGGGATTTTACGCGAATTCCGCTAATTTGCACGAATGAGTTTCAGAAGGGAGATCATTTGGGACGCCCCCGTTGGGGCTCGCCGCGTCAGATCAACCCGGCCTCAAAACACGTCGCGCGTTCCACCGTCCGCTCCGCGCCCTCCGTGGCTCCGTGGTAAATCAACCGCTCCCTACCTGCCGGTTCCGCCGGGCTCGATCACGCATTTGCCGGCTTCCCAGCGGCTGACGAGTTGCAGGGCTTCGTTCGCCTGTTCCAGCGGAAACCGGTGCGTGATCATCGAGGCGAACGGGTAGGCTTCGGGAAAGCGGGCGAGGAATTCCAGGGCGGCCTTCATGTGTCGCGGTTCGCTGGACCAGGAACCAAATATCTGAAGCTGTTTGCGCGTGATCACATGCGGGTTTAGTGAGATCGGGCCGGCGTCGCAGTAATGTCCGAGCACCAGGTATTTTCCGCCGTCGCGACAAAGGTCCCAGCCTTCGGCCACGGCCTGCGGCGCACCCGCACATTCGATCACCACGTCCGCCCCGTACCCGCCGGTCAGTTGACGCACCGCCGCCAATCGCGCTGCAGGATCGCGCACTTCATCCAGATCAATGACTTCGTCCGCACCAAAACGTTTCGCCATTTCAAGCCGATGTTTGGGCGCGCCGATCACTATGACCCTGGCCGTCCCGGCGGACTTGGCTACCGCGAGCGCGCTGATCCCGACCGGTCCCGCGCCTTGGATCACCACCGTATCCTGCCAGTCGATTCCGGCGCGCTCAACGCCGTGAATCGCGGTGACGAGCGCGCAACCGGCTCCGATGACAGATTCGTTTTTCAGTTCGTCCGGCAGTTTGAAAATGTGGGCGCGTGGCTGGAGGCTGTGGAATTCAGCGTAACCGCCGAGAAAGTGCGGGGCCTGATCCGACCGGTAGCCGATGCCGTAGGCCTTTCGCTCGGGACAACGCGTCGGCTGCTTTTTCTCCGCGCAATAATAACATCGTCCGCACGAGGCGGTGGAGGTCCAGGTCACGCGATCACCGATGCTCAACCGTTGTCCCGACCAATCGCGCTCAACCCCGTCGCCGAGCTGCTCAATCCGCCCGACCGTTTCATGGCCGAGAATCACCGGCAGTTGAATGGGCAGTTCGCCTTTCCACAAATGGACGTCCGTGCCGCAGATGCCGGCCATCTCCGTGCGGATCAGCGCGGCGCCAGGTGATGGTTTGTCGGGAAGCGGATACGACTTCAGCGAGAGAGGTTGGCCGAAGGATTCGAGAACCGAAGCGCGGGCGGTGCTCATACGGGAAGGTCCGTCCGGATATCCTTCAGTGCGGGAAATTCTAGGCGCCATTGCCGGACGATGTTCGGGTCCAGTTCCGCCGAAGTCACTCCCTCGTTCGCACCTGCGTCGGCGATGATCGTTCCGTGCGGATCGACCACGATGCTGCGTCCGTCGTAGTGAAACTTTGGATCGTCCCCGCAGCGATTGACGCCGATGACGTAGGCTTGATTTTCAATGGCGCGCGCCTGCAACAGCGTGACCCAGTGCTGCGTTCGTTTCGACGGCCATTGCGCGATGACGACCATCAGTTCGGCCCCGCGCTTGACCGCGAGCCGAAACGCCTCCGGAAATCTCAGGTCGTAGCAAATCAGGGGCGACACGACGAAACCACCGAGTTCGAAGAACACGACGTTCTCACCTTTTTCGTAGTGCTGGTCTTCGCCGCTGAAGGAGAACGGATGCAATTTGCAAAACCGCGCGAGCGCCTTTCCCGAGGATTCCATCACCACCGTTTCGTTGCGTCCCTTGCCGTTTTTTCCCTGCCGAACAAGTCCGGCAATCACAGTCGACTGATGAGTCTGCGCCAGTTCGCTGAGGAACGATTCGGTTTCGGATGAAGCCGCCTCGACCGTAACGCCGAGGTTCATGCTGAAGCCGGTCGCGAACATCTCGGGCAGCACGATCAGGCTGCCGGGCGGGATCGAGTGTTTTTCCAGCAATGAACTCACCTTCGCGAAGTTCGCGGTGCGATCTTCCCAAACGACATCAAGTTGCACGAGAAACGTTTTCATTGATCAGGTTATTTCAAAATTAATTCGCGGCGTCCAGTTGAAGGACAAAAGTTTATTCTCCCTGCAGGATGGTTTGAACACCCTTGGTAAATCGACGGATCCCTTCAACCGCCGTTTCCGGAGTCAACGCGCCGTAGGAAATCCGGACCGCGCAATCTTCCCGGTAACCAAACGCATCGCCGGGAATGACCGCGATTCCGTGTTCCTTGATCAACCGTTCGACCAGCGTCATCGGCGGCAGGTCGGTTTTCAACTTCAAGAAATAGTAGAACGCGCCATCCGCCGAAGGAATTTCGCAGAGTGATCCGATCATCTGTAGTTCGTCGTGGACCAGTCTTCGCACCGCACGAATGGATTCGGTGCGGGCGTCACAATACGTTCTGCCAACGCGGAGCGCGGCGGCGGCGGCGAACTGGGAGATGACGGGCGGACAGATGATGTTCGTGTCCTGGATCTTTTTGACGGCGTCCAAAAGAGTTTCGGGAATCACCTGGTAGCCGATGCGCCAGCTGGCAAATCCATAAGCTTTGCTCAGCGAAAAAAGCGAGATCGTGTGCGGCGAGCTGCCCGTGATCGAGCCGGGTGAAAAATGTTCAACATCGCCGTGTGTGAAGTATTCGTAGGCCTCGTCATGAATGTGAAAAATCCCGGCCTCGCGACATATCTCGTTTACCGCGCGCAGATCGTTCCCGGGGTACATCGCGCCGGTGGGGTTGTTGGGTGAGATGGTCACGACCGCCCTAGTTTTTGGAGTGATCGCCTGACGGATTTTCTCCGGCTGCAATTGAAAACGCACATCGGTCGGAACGAGCACTGGCTGGCAGTTCACCATCGTGATCGCCATCTCGTGGTTAAAATAATACGGCGTCTGCAGAATGACTTCGTCACCCGGATCAGTGATCGCCAACAACGCGTTGAGAAACGCCATGTTGCCGCCGGCCGTCACGACGAGAGCATTCCCTTCCCCGATGGTGATCCCGTTCTCCTTGGACAATTTCTTGGTAATCAACTCCCGCAGCGGGGCAATTCCGTCAACCTGTTTATAAATGTGATTGGTCGGATCATTAAAAAACTCTTGGATCGCCGCGGCACATTCACTCGGCGGACCGTAGTTCACCACGCCCTGCCCGAGTGAAATGGTTCCGGGATGATCACGAACCAACGCCCCGACGACGGGGATCACCGGGGATTGAACGGCCAACAAGCGCGCGGCGGTGGAAAACATGGGGAAAGTGTAGGGAAGTCAGAGGTCAGATCCCAACGAAATGATCTCACAAATCAGCGAGCATCTTGTCCAGATTGCCGGGCTTGGCACCCTTGGTGGCGGACACAAAACCGAGCGTGACCGCGTGGGCCGTCCCGTCGGGCATCGCGTAGACGACGATCTTGTCGAGCACCATGTCCGCGCGGGGCTCACTACAGAGCTTCACCATGTCGCCCAACGTCTTGAAGGGAATGGACTCCTCTTCGTAGTCCGGCGTGTCAGTGCGGATAAAAACCGCCTGACCGATGGCATAATCCGAAGGTTTCATGTGCGCCTAGTGGTGACTGTCGTGGGGACATTATCTCATGAAGAACGATCTGTCCACGCTCGAAAACGGGATGTCGGAACTCCATGAGAATGTCCCCCTGGTAACTCGATAAGAATGTCCTCCTCTGTGGCGGGTTGCGGTAGCAACCCGGCCACGACATGGAGACATTGACGATGAACGGGAAGGAACGGAAACGACTGACGGTGATGGCC
>JBDNGP010000276.1:0-17584 GCA_041689265.1 Verrucomicrobiota bacterium | reverse complement strand
TCCCGAACCGCCCCCGCGGGGGCGGTTGGGGAAGAAGGCAAAGACGGCGACAAAGCCGCCTTTACCCAAAACTAAAAACCTGATAAACCAACAACAATAAAACAAGAGAATCTCAACTCCAAGAAACTCAGTACACTTCATATTCTTTAAGATCGATATATTGCAAGTCGTCGGTTTGGCCAAAGTAGCCCCGGATATCACTCCTAAATGTTTGCCATCTCTTTCAGCTGTTTGGTTGCGATGCCGATGGGACGCTCGAACGGAATGCCCGCGCAGGCGAGCAACGTGGTGAGCAGGTCGCCTTGGTTTCCTTTGATGTCGGCCAGGAAGCGTCCTGTGTTGATGGAACCACCACCGCGTCCGGCGATGATGAACGGAAGATTTTCGCGCGCATGGATATTCCCGTCCTCCAGACCGGAGCCCCACATCATGATGCAGTTGTCGAGCAACGTGCCGTCGCCTTCCCTCAGTTTGCTCATCTTGTTTACCATATAGGCAAACTGGTCGATGTTGAACTTGGTGATCGCGGCAACTTTCCGGACTTTTTCGTCTTCTTTGTTGTGATGGGTCTGGGAATGATGCTCGTTGCTGAACCCGAGTTCCGGATAGGAAACGCCGTTCGGTGTGGAGCCGATGTAAGTGCTGACGCGGGTCGTGTCCGTCTGGAACGCGAGCACGTTGAGGTCGCACATCACCTGCATGTATTCGCTGCGCTTGTCGCCCTCAGGAATCTTGATCTCAATGGGCGGGGAATCCGAATCGTTGCGTTTACGGATGCTGACTCCAGCCGTTTCCAGAGCCGCCTCTTTTTGACGATACTCGATGGCGGCGATGCGACGCTCAACGGCGCGCACGCTGTCCAGATATTCGTCCAGTTTGTGCTGGTCGCCCTGCGGAAGCGTCCGACGAAGGTCCTTCGCGCCGCCCAGGACTAGGTCCAACATCTGCCGATCAAGCGGATCCGCCTGGGCGAGGTGTCCGGGTCGGTCGGACTTTCCAAAGAGCCGGTTTAGAACGCTGCCGGGATTGATCTCGGCGGGGACGGCCTGGGTTGCCGAACGAAAACTGCAATGAGTATAATATCCTTCGTTCAGTCCTTCCTGATTTTCCTTGTGCGTCTGCGGCATCGTGGCCAGTTCCAAGGACGGGAGGGAGGTGAAACCACCCACGTAATTAGCGGCGACCTGATCTGCTGAAATGGCGATGTTGATCTGGTTCCTTGTGTTTGCATCCGGCAGCGCAGCCGTAAGCCAGGTCGACAATTCCAGCGCGTGAGGGGCGCCATTGAACGGTGCGATTGGAACTCCCGAAATTCCCTTTATCAGCAGGCACTGGTCGAGCACAGAGCGTAACGATTCCAAAGCCGGTGGAGGTGCCGACAGAAAACTCTCCGGACTCGCGGGCCAGAATTGATCCATGATGACCCCGTGGGGCATGTACATAAATCCGAGACGAACCGGCGGTTTGTAGGACGTTCCCTTCGTCGCAAGCTCCGCCCAGCCCATCGTTTCAAGGAGCGGGAGGGCAAGCGTGGCTCCGATCCCTTTCAGGCAGGTGCGACGATCAATCAGGAAGCTATTTTTCATCGGTCAAGGAGGTCAGTTGTTGTTGGGGTTGGATGCGGCGGTGAGTAAAAGGATAGCTGGTAACAATTTCGGTGATGAGCGTCTGCATACCATAACCGTCCTTGGCCATGGTTTCCATCAAATGATCGACCACGATTTCGTCGTAGCCTTCCAGCTGCCGGCACAGGGCGTAGGCCAGCAGTTTTTCCGTCACGTTGCGGGCAAGGTCATCGGTTCGTGCGGCGATGATGGATTTTAGTTCTTTGGGAGACGTAAAGTGTTTTCCACCCGGTAGCTCGCCCGCAGCGTCAATGGCCCCTCCCGAATCGTCCTGATCGCGCCAGCGCCCGATGGCATCAAAGTTCTCCAGGCCAAAGCCGATCGGATCGAGAATTTTGTGGCAATTGGCGCAAACGGGATCGGTCTGGTGCAGTTCCGTGCGCTGACGCAGGGTCAGGTTTTCGACGGTCTTCTGGTCCTGTTTGTCCAAGGCCGGAACGTTCGGTGGCGGTGGAGGTATATGTTCCCCCAGCACCTGTTCGAGCACCCACACGCCGCGCTTGACGGGGCTGGTGCGATTCGGAAAAGAAGTCGTCGCCAGAATGCCGGGCATTCCCAGAATTCCGCCCCGATTGGAATCCGTCAGCGTCACCTTGCGCCACTTCGGTCCGGTAACTTTTTCGTCCAGGCCGTAGAGCGCTGCGATGGTCCCGTTGAGGAACGTGTAATCACTGTCCACCAAACTCACGATGCTCCGGTTTTCACGGACCATGTCTTCAAAGAACAACCGCGCCTCGTCATACATCGCCGCGCGCATCTCGGGTGTCATTTGAGGGAATTTGGCGGTGTCGAAAGTCTTGCTCGCGAGGCTGTCGAGCCCGAGCCATTGCGCGCCAAAACCATCAAATAACGCCCGGGACCGTTCATCCTTCAGAAGACGCTTCACCTGCGATTTCAGAATCTCCGGTTCGTGCAGCTCTCCGCGATCCGCCAGCGCCGAAAGTTCGGCATCGGGCATCGTCGCCCACAGCAGATAAGACAAGCGGGACGCGAGTTGATAGTCATCCAAAGGAACAATCTCGTGATCCGGGTCAGGCTCCACAGCCGGCGTGATGAAGAGGAACTGGGGAGACACCAAGATTGCTTTCAACATCAGGCGCAGGGCATCGGAGTAGGCAAGTTTGTTTTCGCGCCCCAGATCAAACACCTGCACCAGAACATCCAGTTCCGTTTCGGAAGGTGGGCGGCGATAGGCATTACGGGCGAGTGATCCGGCGACTTTTCTAGCGGCGATCCGTTCCTCAGTCCCGGGCTTCGGCGTTTTGCCGAAAAGACGCTTTTGCAACTTGGTGTGCGGGGCATCGCCGGAAGCCAAAACTAGGTCCAGCGCCTCGTTGGCGATAGCGAGATACTGCTCCGACTGGAGGGGTGACAGTGTGTTCAAATAGCCCGCTCCGAACACTTCGTCCGGCAGCTCATCGGCAACCGCCGAATCCACGCCGAGGAAATCATGCAGCGTGTTGCCATACTCCGACTTGGTCAATCGGCGGATCACAAACAGACCCGGGTCCTTCGAGCTGAGAAACTTGAGCTTGCCGATCCCATCCACAAACTTCTGTCGATCCGCATCGGTCGGCTGTTTTTCCGCGTCATCCGGCGGCATGTCGTGGGTCTTCACGATGGCGAGCGCCTGCTTCCAACGTTTGCTGGAGGCCGTTTCGCCGGGGTTCTTGAGCGCGACTTCGAGGTTGATTCCACCCTTCTGCTTATTTTGCCCGTGACAGCCCTTGCAATAGTTCTCGATGAACTGGGTGACATCCTCACGAAAAATATTTTTGGCCTCAGCCTGCAACGCGGAGAAATCCGCATCGTTCGCGGGCTGCGCCTGACAGGGCAAACTCATTGCCCACACCACGCCGACGAGCGTCATCGCCGTCATGCCACTGCCAAATATGCGGGCCATTGTCATTCGTTTCTCGGGTTCGACCGGGACTATATTCAAAGGATTCATTTTGCTCTAGCGGAAATACGGCGAGGATCACTAAAAATGGTAAAAACGCCAGCTCTGCCCGGCGGGAGAAGATGACGGGGTGTCGGTTACAGCGGCACCGACCAGATGGGACAACATCTTTCATTGTTCAAAGACTATCTGAGCAAAGTGGCCGGACTCAACGTGCGACCAGACCAACAGAGCACAACCAAAGGGGTGATCTATGCGTTTCATGGCGTGGAGCACGGCACAGAGAGTAACAATCGCAAGGAGTTGGCGAAACATTTCGAAGAGTTTACAAAGCTGACTGACCTTTGAGCAACAGATCCAGCGGCAGCGGAAGAGCTCTTGAAAGGAACTGGAGCGAATGCTCGCGAGATAACTCAAATTATTTCGCGGTACTCCAAAGAGTTCCGAAGGCTACAGATTGACCTCAAGCACACCAGAGAAGAAAAAGTCCGCTTCACCAACGCCGCCGAGGTCATAGCTAATTCAACGGCTTCTTGAAATAGTAGATCAGCGTCTTGGTCGAGCCATCCTGGTTCAAAGGAGTTACCGTGACCACCTCCCACCCTTTCCTGCCGAGATCGTTGATCTTCCCGGCCAGTTCCGCGTCCTTGATCGTTGGGCCCGCATCCAGCACCAGATGCTGCCACCCGCCCGATGTCGGTTCTGCTGAACGCTCCGCCGCCCAGACGGCCGATACGGTGATCGTGATCGCGGCGGCGATTCCAATTGATGTGTATCCACGTGTTTTCATAATCGTGTTCGGGGAACCATTGAGTTGATGAGGAGTTGAATTGGAGCAGGACTCTCGCAAATTGTCAGTTGTTTTCACCCAACCGATCGGCGGAATTGAATTGCCTAAACCGGATCGATTCCTAGATTCTTCCACTTCGCATCCAATGAGATTCAACCTTCAACAGAGATAATCATGAGCTACTCCATCAATCTACACGGCGAAGACAACCTGCTCGAGGTCAAGCTGACCGGAAAACTGACCAAGGAACTCTACGCGGAACTCGAACCGGTCGTCGCGGAACAGATCAAGGAATTCGGCAAACTCAAACTGCTGGTAGTCATGCAGGATTTTCAGGGCTGGACCTGCGGTGCGATGTGGGAGGATACGAAATTTGACCTGAAACACTGGCGCGACTTTGAGAAGCTCGCGATCGTGGGCGACAAGAAATGGGAACAGGGCATGGCAACGTTCTGCAAACCGTTCACCACCGCCAAGATCAAATATTTCGACATCTCGAAACTGGCCGACGCCGACGCCTGGGTTCGCGAGTGATCCGAAATCCGCAGCCCGCTTGATTCAACCGGCCCGACGTCCTCCACCGTCGGGCTATTTCCCGCCCGTGGACGACACCGGCATGGGGAACAGCTGAATGTCGCCGCCCTGAACGACCGGTTCATTGCCGGTCGGAGCACCGCTGTGATTCACGTAGTTCGTCGAAAACATGTGGTAATCGGCGTGCATGAATTTCAGCGTCACGGAGAACCACGACTGGTCGCCACCCACCGTCATACTCTGTTTGCTCGGCACCACGAACTCGCCCTTGTCGTTGGTGTAAATCCTCTTGTCCTGCATCTGAATTTCTCCCGCCGAGACGTATTCATCGAGATCCGCCGTGCCCGACCATTGTTTGCGCAACACGATCACCCCCTTGATCGGCTCCTTGGTGTCAGCATTCACCACACGCCCTTCGACTTTGGGAAAAACATAGGCGTCGTGCATGCCGCTCGTCGAACTGCACCCGGCGACCATCGACATGATGCAACCCGTTAGAACCAACCAGAGAAATCGATTTTTCATAAACATTAAGTGTGCCCGCACGATGCATCATTTCCTGCACGGGCTCAACAGCAAAAGCGCGACGGTAAATCCATGAAGCCTGAGTTCCGCGTTCGGCCGCAATCACGCAACTCCCGGACGCCCTGCGCACCCACTATTTCTGGCTCTGCAAGAACGCCATGATGTCGCGGAGATCTTGTTTCGTGAGAATGTCGGACAACCCTTCGGGCATGCCGGAAGCGCCGCGCGAGCGGGATTTAACTTCGCTCTTGTCCAATGTCAGGATGCCGTCCTCGGGTGAGTTCAGGAGGATTTCGGTGTCGGTCTCCTTCTTGATGATACCGGCGTAATAGCTGCCGTCGTTCATCTCGATCAATTGATTCTCAAAACCGGCGGCAATGCTGGCGTTTGGATTCACGATGGATTCCAACAGATACTCAGGCGTCACGCGGGTGGCAATACCGTCGACCGCAGGACCCACTTTGCCACCCCCGCCATCGACCGCGTGGCAGCGATAACAGGCAGCGGCAGGGTGTTCGACGAACACCTTCTTGCCGTTCTCCGCGTTGCCTCCGGCCATCGCCCAATGAAACGCAGCCAGCTTGTCGTCAGCGGGAAGCGCGGCTTCGTAGTCACCCAAATTCTTGATGATCCGTTCATCGGAACGCGCACGGGATGCTTCCAGAACATCCAGTTCCAGCGCCGGGTCGAGCGCACCGGCTTCCACCCAAGGACGCAGCACGCCGTAAATGATTTCATCTGCAACTGTTCCGGGAATCTGCGACAGGGCTGCCAGCGCGGTTTGCTGTTCTTCAATGGAACCGTTCTTCAACAACTCGGCCAACTGTGGCGCGGCGGCCCCCGATGTCGACATTGAAGCCAGCAACACGGCCGCCTTCCGGACTGCCGGATCGAAGTCCGCGTTGGCCACTTCGCGCGCCGCTTCAAACTCCGGTGCCTTCATCTTTGCAAGTGCTTTCAACGCGGCGGCGCGAACTTTCCCCTCGGCGTGAAGATTGTTCACCAGCGCGGCCAGTTTAGGACTCACGGAGAGCAGTTCCAGTTCAGCAGCCGCGTTCAAAGCCGCGACCTGCACCGCCGTCGACTTGGCCGCAAGCAACATATCGAATTCTGCCAGCAAGGCCGCAGCGGCCGGTTTCGGATCGCGCGATGCCAGCGGACGATAAAGTCCGAGCACCTTGTCGCGCGGCGAGGGATCGGCCCATTGACCGAGCATGAGCAACGCTTCCGCACGCGCATCCTCGATCACAGCCCGCGCTTCTTCCGGACCTCCAAACGTGATTCCGTTCGCGGCGAACTCCGCCAGCTGTTTTGCATTCCCGGCATCACCCACCCGGAAGTTCGCATTCAGCGAACGGCGCATCACCGGTCGCAACACGATGTCGACGTAGTCCTTGCCGGACATTGCCGCAGTCAATTCGGACGATGGCAACAAGGCGTCGCTTCCCAACAAAGACGCCAGCGCGGGCATGGCCTCCACAATGGCGGCATCGTTGATCGCGCGCGCGGCCTCCACGACCAGCAAGGGATCGGCGTCGTTCAGGAAGCTCGCGACGTTCGCGTCGCCCAGTTCGCAGAGAGCCAGCAGAAATGCCATGCGACCATTCGCGTTCGGATACTTCGTCAATGCGTTTAGCCACTCGTTGAAGAACGGTTCGGAACCATTGCTGAACATCCGACGAACAAAACTGATCATGTCTGCGGTAAGAATAGACGCACGATGACGAAGCACGAGGTCATCACGCCCCTGCTCCACGAAATCATTGATCTCGTTGAATGTAAGTATAAACTCGGTCTCTTCGGTGTTCTTGTCCCAACGCTTCTTTACATCTTCCTTGTCGACTCGCATGTCGTCCTGCCCAGTCCGCAAGAAGTAGGAAATCCCCAGCGCCGCGAAACGGCGCACACGCGGATTCGGATCTTTCAAAGCCTTCTTCAAAGAATTGAACGCATTCACATAACCTGCTTCACCCAGCATCGCCAAAGCCTGTCCACGAATTTCAGGATCCGGATCGTTCGCAAGCGGAAGCAAGGCTGTGAGCTCCTCCACGTTTTCATCCGCAGGAATCGCACGGAACATCTGCCCGACGCCCCAGATGCCGTGCAATCTTGCAATCGGGTCCTTCGATTCGAAGGCAACTTTGCGGAGCGCCTCAAATTCCTTGCGGTTCGCCAGTTCCCACTGCGCTTCAAGCCGCACCCGCATGTCGGGACTTTCCAGCAGCTTCGCCAGTTCGTTGATCGAACGGTTCTTCATGCCCTCGGCGAGAAGTTTTTGAACTCCGGCGGAACGCGGATCTTTCTTTTCAGGTGCAAGACGGTAGATGCGGCCTTTCATCGATTTCGGCCAGCCTTCCACCCAGTCGGAGAAGTAGAGCGCGCCGTCAGGACCAAACTCGACGTCGGTCGGCAGCGTGTTCCAGATGAGTTCGGGTTGACCGGTCACTTCATAGCTCGCGCCTTTTAAAACCTGTTTGATCTGCTTGATGCCACTCACGCTGTCCTGCCCCTTGAAATGACAGAGAAAAAATGAATCGTCGTACTGCGCCGGAAGACCGGTGCCGGGATAATACGTGAGACCGGACGGCCCGTTGTCGATGTGGGCGAGCGGCGGCAGATGCGCGGCGACGCGACCGGGAAAGTTCGTCCACCAGATGCGTTCGCTCATCCAGACACCACCGGGGTTTTGTTCGCTGAACTGATACCCGATCCGCCAGCCGTAATCCGCGCCCTCCACCACGTGAACCCAGCGTTCGCGGTCGCCGTGATCGCAATCGTTGTCGCCAGTGAAGAGGTCGCCGTATTTGTTGAACGCGAGTTCCTGTGGATTGCGCAGGCCGTGGGCAAACACCTCGAGATTCGCGCCGTCGGGTTCCATCCGGAACACCGCGCCTTCGTCCGGCAAATCAATGACATTGCCCTCCTTGGTTTTCACATGCGCACCCCGATCACCGACGCTGAAATAAATGCGACCGTCGGGCCCCTTGATCAACCCGTGCAAATCGTGACCCGTGAGACTGAAGTGGACGCCGAACCCGTAGGCCAATTGTTCCCGCTCGTCCGCCTTGCCGTCGCCGTCGTTGTCGCGCAACCGCCACACGCTCGGGATGTCTGTGAAGTAAACCCAGCCGTCCTTGGACATCACACCGGAAGCGATGCCGTCCAGGATGTTGGTAAACCCGTCGGCGAACACCCCGGAAAACTCCGCCACACCATCGCCGTCCTTGTCTTCCAGCAACCGAATGGTCTCGGTCTCCGTCTGCATCTTGGGCCACTCGTCACCCGCATGTTTCTTGATCAGCGCAATGCGGTCATCAACCGTGCGGGCGGCGAGATCGTCGTCGTACCAAGACATATGATGCCGGATGTCGACGGCGCTGCTGCGGTACCGGGCGGTTTCCGAAACATAGATTTTGCCATCGTTTCCGATGTGGAACGCAACCGGGTTCTCGAGCTGAGGTTCATTGGCCACGAGTTCCACCTTGAAACCGGGCGCGACGCGGAACTTCTTGATCGCCTTCTGCGCCTCGGTTTTTGCCAGGTCAAAATTCGCCGGTGGAGCGGGTTCCCTGGCGGGACCGAGATCGGCCGCGTTAATCGAATGAACTGATGCGAACACGGCCAGACAAGCCGTCACAATACGTCTCACGTGGTGCACGCGGCAAAACTTAAAGTCCGCCCGCAACGTTTCAAGTCAATTGTCGAATGAAGCCACCGACAAGGTGGCCGCTGAAAAACTGTCGCGGTGCAGCGCGACGCGAATTGAAGTTGCTTTGAGTTCTCTCTCGTATCAAACATGGGAGTAGGTTCTCCTAAAATTGCATGTCCAGTGAAAACGACGAGCACTTGCGACGATGTCCTTTAAAAATTGGATCAACCGCTTGGTAAATCAGCTACGGGGGGAAAGTCCATTCGGCGGCGACTGCCTTCCTAGCCGGGTACCATTGTTTCATGCTGATCACCCCGCGTCACCAGTTCCACTTCCGTGGAACTACAAGGAACCGTTCAAGATCTTCGAGGCATTTTATACGGAAGCGAACTCCGCTGAAGGTGCAGCGAAACACAATCGTTATCTTGACCTGCCCGGTTTCGCGCCGGTGCTGGTCACGCGTGATCCGGGAATCATCAAAGCCATTCAACGCGATACCGGCGACAAGCCCGGCCAGTTCGATCGTGATACGGCTCCCACCGGTGGCATTGGTCGAGCGACCGGCACCGATTCCCTACTCTACTGCAACGGAGCCCAGTGGCGACGTCAAAAGTCTCTTTCCGCAAAACCATTCAGCAAATCCAACCTGTTTCAACCGCACAAGTTTCACGGCTTCGAAGAGACCTTCCGCAAGACGGCAGTTCAGCGACTCCAGGCGCTTCGCCAGGCACAATTCGAACGCGGTGAGACCCGAACCCGCATCGCGCTGGAACCGGAAATCCAGGTCGTGATGTTGGAGATGCTGGTGAACAATTTCTTGGGGGGTAAAGTGCCCTGCAACGAATTGAGAGACCGGTACGTGCCCGCACTGGTCTACATGATCGAGTATATGGTCCGCGACACGGTGGCGCCTTATCTCCTCCAGTTCTTGGGGGCCTTCACCGGTGAGAATCGCAAGCTCCGTCGGGCACAGGCGGATTTCGAAGAGCTGACGGACATCGCGTTGGCGGGTCGCGCTGAAGGATTGGGTTGCTGGAAAGAATTTGAATCGGAAGCTTCTAACGATGCGTTGCGGGCGAACATTCGGGTCTTTCTCGCTGGCGCCATGGAGGCGACATCGTCATTTGCTGGTTGGGCATTATCGCACCTG
This sequence comes from Verrucomicrobiota bacterium, assembly GCA_041689265.1. GTDB lineage: Bacteria > Verrucomicrobiota > Verrucomicrobiia > Limisphaerales > RI-55 > JBDNGP01. The sequence goes on along the minus strand of JBDNGP010000276.1, from coordinate 7,411 downwards.
GCACATCATCCTGAGTGGCAGGAAAAGGTTTTCGAGGACGTGAAGGACATGGACCATTACGATCCGGAAGATTTTCATCAGGCAGTTCAACTCAACCGGGTCCTTGAAGAAACGCTGCGGCTCACTCCGGCTCTCTATTTTCTCCCAAGGCGTGCGACTGTCGACACCTGGGTGGAGACGGATGACAACCGCAAACTCTGGATACCGAAAGGCACCCACATTCGACTCGACGTCTGGAACGCCAACCGTTGTGAGGAGTTCTGGGGCGAAAAGGTGACCGGACATCCCGCCGCCAAATTCGCTCCGGAGCGCTGGACTGACATGGAAAAGTGCGGGCGATCCGCGAAGGAAATGTTGCACTTTGGATTTGGCTACGGTCCGAGATTCTGCCCCGGACGTTCTCTGGGCCTTCTCGAAGTGGGGCTCGTTGTCGGTGCGGTTGTGAAGTTGTTCAGGTTTACTGCCGCCCATCCCAACACGGCAGCGCGGGCTGGCGTATCCACCAAACCCGCTGATGGCGTATTGGTAGATCTCGAAATCCGATCTTGATAAGGACGACAACTATTCAACTGCGGATTTTTGCTGGTAATGGCGATACGTTCTTCAACTCGAAGAGGATGAACAGCCATCTGTGGGGCCGAAGCGGAGAACGAATTGATCAACAGGTGGACCGGATCTGTAGAATGCGTCTCCGCAGATTGAAAACGGATTCTCAGCAACAGTTGGCTATGACCACTTTGCCAGACCCTATTGACGGACCAACCAATCCCGACGCTTGTTTCCGCTCGCATCGGAGGGCGAAGCGTTCATACACTCACTCCCGCAACCGAACGCGATCAGATCAATCGTGCTGTATCCTTTTCCAAAACCAGCGTCAGACCCTCGCCGGGTCGTTATCACCGGCGTTGGGATCGTCACGGCCCTTGGAATCGGGTGGAAAAAGAACGCCGACGGGTTTCGGAGCGGACAGCGCGCCTTTCGGCCGGTCACGCTTTTCGACGTCAACCGACAGCGCACACGCGAAGCTGCCGAAGTGGATTTGCCGGAACATTTTCCCAAGACCCGTCTCTCTGAGAAACAACGGCTACGCCTGGATCGGGCCGCCCTCCAATTGCTGCTGGCCGCGAGCGAAGCATGGAATCAAGGCGGTTGGAAACCGTCCGAGAGCATCCCGTTTGTGTTGGGAACAACCAGTGGTGGGATGCCGCTCGGCGAAGACTATTTCAGGCACGCACAGAATTCGCCCACAACCCAACGCGGCCAACCCACGCGGCTCACAAGTTATCAAGCGCAACGACAGGCGATCGATGTCATGAGCGCACTCGGGTTCACCGGCCCGCTGACAATCATTGCCAACGCCTGCGCCTCCGGCGGTAACGCGATTGGTCACGCGTTCGAACAAATTCGACTGGGTCGTGCTGATCAAGTCCTGGCCGGAGGATACGATGGATTGAGCCAGCTCGTCTTCGCCGGATTCGATTCACTCCAAGCACTGTCAACGACCCAATGCAGTCCGTTTTGCGCCGATCGTGACGGACTCGGTTTGGGCGAAGGAGCCGGTGTGCTGGCCATAGAATCACTGGAATCAGCGCACAAGCGGAACGCCATCATCCTCGGCGAAGTGGTCGGCTATGGTGCAGCGACGGATGTTCATCATCTCACGCAACCTCATCCTGAGGGCAACGCCGCTTTGCAGTCCATGAACGAAGCGTGTCGTGTCGCGAAACTCGAACCAGGCCAGATTGATTACATCAACGCTCATGGAACTGGCACGCCGCTGAACGACGGCGCTGAAGCCGCCGCCATCAACCGTTGGGCAGGCAACCATGCGCGGAACATCAAGGTCAGTTCCACGAAAGGAAGCGTCGGTCATATCTTGGGTGGAGCCGGAGCAATCGAGGCGGTGATCAGTCTAATGGCCCTCAATGGACAGTGGATTCCGCCGGGACGAACAACCGGGAAGATCGATCCGATCTGCCAGTTCGACTACGTCACGCAACCGCGCGACACAAAGATGGAGCACGTTTTGAGCAACTCCTTTGGTTTCGGCGGAGCAAACGCCACCCTGCTTTTCAGGAGGTCGAAATGAATGAAATTTCAATCTCAGGATGGGGTGCGGTGTCACCGGCAGGTTGGTCTGCGGTCGACTTGTTTGCGGCGGTTGACTCGAACAAAGTTCTGCCAACCTCCAAACTGGATCGCCCCGGTTGGCCCGATGGTCTCGCCCTGCGTCGGGTCCCCTCACTCACCAAACCCGCAGCGTGGGCACGCCACCCCAGGATGCGACGAACAAGCCCCATTTCACGCTTCGCAACCGCAGCCGCCCTGGAAGCGCTGGGCAAAACAGCAACCGCAGTAAAGGAGGGGAAACACCGTTTGGGAATCGTTTTCTGCGCCATGGCCGGGTGCGTGAATTACTCGCGTCGTTTTTATCAAGAGGTATTGGAAGATCCTTCGACGGCAAGCCCGCTGATTTTCCCGGAAACGGTCTTCAATGCGCCCGCCAGCCACCTCGCGGCGCTGCTTGGCACCACGGCCATCAACTACACTTTGGTCGGAGACGACACCGCGTTCATTCATGGACTCGCGACCGCAGCCGGCTGGTTGCTTGAAGATCGCGTGGACGGTTGCCTCGTGATTGGTGCGGACGAGTGCGACTGGTTGAGCGCAGACGCGATGCGTTTGTTTGATCGAAAGGAAGTTCTCGCGGAAGGCGCGGGAGCGGTCTTCCTGCAACGCGGCGCGCAAGGTGTCACTCTGCAAAACATAACGTCTCCGCAAGTTTTCTCTGCCGGCCTCAAACGCGAACCACTCGTGCGTGCGGTTCGCAATGAACTGGAATCCGCCCAGGCTGCGGACGCATGGTTCGATTCGTGTTCACACACCAACCCTCGATTGAATTGCGAACCTGCGGTCTGGCACGACTGGGCAGGGACACGCACTTCCTTGAGACGAATCACCGGGAACGCATTCACCGCCGCAAGTGCTTGGCAGACGATTGTCGCGGCCAAGAAAATTTCGGAGGGAGCTGTTCGCAGCACATTTGTCACGGTCACCGGATGCAATCAGGAAGCCATCGGGCTGACGCTGAAGAGGCCGTAAACTTAACCGCGAATGGACACCAATAAACACTAATTCACAGCCGGTCCCTCTCGTTCCAATGGTTTTCGGCGTGTGGCCGCCATACGGCACCCCGGAGCCACGCATCAGATTTCCGTCACCCTCCCACCTGATTCGTGTCCATTCGTGTTCATTCGTGGTTTCTCTTTTTTCATGAGCAAACGAGTCATTCTTATCACCGGCGCCAACGGCGGTCTCGGTCAGTCAATTGCCAAGACGTTCCTCGGCGAGTCATCGGACAACGTCGTCTGGCTCGGTGTCCGGGAACGTCGCGATCAGGCAAACGACATTGCCGAAAAAAGCGAAGGCCGGGCGAAAGTCATTTCGCTCGACGTGACCAATTCTGAGGAGTGGAAAACTGTAATCGAACAAATCGTAGCGCAGGACGAACGCCTCGATGTACTCGTCAACAACGCGGGAGGACACCAAGATATGTTGCTGGCCCAGATGACTGACGAAGCGTGGCGCAACGTGATGAACACCAATCTGGACGCGGTGTTTCTCGGTTGCCGTGAGGTCCTACCAACCATGATCAGCCAACGGTCTGGACGCATCATCAACATCGCGTCACTAAGCGCCCTGCTCGCCCCGGCGGGTCAGGCAAACTACGCGGCGGCGAAGGCAGGTGTCGTTGCTTTAACGCAATCATTGGCCAAGGAAGTCGCCCGGATTGGGATCACGGTGAACGTGATCTGCCCCGGATTTATCGAGACGGACGCGACGTCCGGACTTTCACCGGAAGAAAAACGCGCTGCCCAAATGCGGGTCCCCATGCGCCGATTTGGCAAACCGGAGGAGGTCGCTGCGGCGGTGAGATTTCTGGCTTGTGCGGAGGCCGGTTACATCACAGGCTCCGCCCTCAAAATTGACGGTGGGATTTTATAGAGCAACATGGCAGACAGCACTGAACTCAACGGACAGATCAAGGCCCTGATGGTGGAGAACCTGATGCTCCCCTACCCGGCCGAGGAAATTGGCGACGACGCGCCGTTGTTCAGCCCCGAGGGCATGGGCCTCGATTCCGTGGACGCCCTGCAACTGGTCGTCGCCTTGGACAAGACTTTCGGTCTGAAGATCAGCGACACCGAAGTCGCCCGGAAAATCCTGCACAGCGTCAACTCAATGGTCGAGGCGGTGCAAAAACATCAGCAGGCTGCAGCTTAGTGTGACCAAGGCATTTTTTAGCGACGGATGGAACACGGATTAAACTCAGATTGCGAGGAACATTCCCGGCTCCGCCATCTGACATTGCGGGTGACTACAACTCAAACGCCGACCGAGTTTTCGGAGTTTGCGCGACCCTTATGGAGATATTCAAAGACAAAATAGTCAAATTCATTGATCAGCGTTGGCATACGCCTTCCACCGCCTGGTTCTTTCCTCCAATAGTCGCAATTCTCACTCTGTACGCGATTTACTTGGCAAACGGGAATGTGTGGTCCAATTGGAATTTCTTTTTTCCGTGCGCGTTTTTCGTCCTGTCGCTCATAATCTGGAAGGTTACTAATCGGCTACCAGCGAATCATCCTGACAGGGTCGGGGTGGGAATATATCTACGTTGTGAGAGTGACAAGCACGAGAAAAGAGTCCGTGACGATTTCGTCGCGCAGCTCGAGCAGTTGTTGTCAGGGGGAAAAAGCAACATCAAACTTTTGAGATATCCTCGCTGGGCGATAGTAAACCCCACCGATATGGAGGAAGCGCGAACTCTAGCGGAACGGACCAAGGTCCACTTCCTGTTATTCGGGAGCGTGCGAGAGCGTGAAATCAACAAGAAGAAATGTCACGTGATTGATCTGCGAGCGTTGGTCCGACATCGTCCACTCGCTGAAACCTTCCAAAAACAGATTCAATCGGATTTTGAAAAGGTCTTACCCAAAAGAATCGTAGTAGACAGAGAAAATGAGATATTTAATTTCGAAGCAACATCTGCACTTATAGAATTGAGCGCAAAATATGTGATAGCATTGGCAGCGTTTCTGTCGGGTGATGTCAAATACGCTGAGGAATTATTTCTTCAACTTGAAAAAGCACTACTCAAGTTCGGCCGTGGAGATATTTTCATCAAAGCGCTATCGGATCTGGTTCCTAAACGATTGGTTGAACTCTATGCTTCATGGGCTAGTTACTTGTCAGATATCTATTTCTACAGACCAGAAGAATTAATTCTGATCGATCTTGATCAGGTATCCAAAAAGTTACTGAATCGACAGCCTCGAAGCTATCCAGCTCTACTCAATCAAGCGATGTGCGCATTCGTCCTTCGCCGAAATGCAAAAGAAGCGAACCAGTATATTCATCGCGCACGCAACAAAGAGGATTACACCTGGCTCTATGGAAAAGCGTTCCTTCGCGCCTATAATGGTCAACTAGAAGAAGCCATCCACGACTACATGAGAGCGTTCGAACTACCAATCGCTTCATTGAGCGTCCCAATTCAATGCGAAGAATTCATATCCATAGTATTGCAGAAAGAGCCGCAACGGACCGAACTATACTTGTGTCTGGCGCTGATAAACCTTTATGGGAAAAACGATGTTGGAGCAGCTCGGGCGGATATCGAAAAATTCTTTGAACGAATCCCAGAATCATGCTCATCCATAGTGATAGCGAAAGCCGAAGCAATTCGAAAAGATTGCAATAGGGCGGAAGCGGTGAGGGAAAACAGCCCAACGGCTCTTCTTTGAGTTCAAGGATTAGCTGCAGCCGTGTTTGACGGTTAAAAATCATCCTTTTCCGAAACTGTAGTAGCACTCCCACTTTGAAAAAAAAGACACCAACCGACTCCTTCATTGCCCACACAAGGGCTGCGATACATTCCGGCACACTCGGGCGTTTGCTGCTTTCGGCGCCGCATGATCGGAAACAACCGGTTGAACGAATCATCGGACGGTTGGTTGAGATCAGGCAGCAGCCGATGCTTTCATTGACGCTTCGGGAGCAGCGGCGGGACACGACGAGGAATCTGCCGATCAACGAAGTTGCCGAATGGTTGACCGCGCAACTTTCCGGCGTGTTCCGCAGTGCCGTCCTGGAAACCACCGAAGGCGGCTGGCAATTCACGATCAGCCCAAAAGGGAAAGTGAAGCTCTCCACTCACAAGTCCTCGGCACCGGCACCGACGAAAACCCACGATAAGAAGAAGACATCTCTGCTGGACGAGTCCGCCCGGCCGTGGTTGACCGCGCTCGGGCTTTGCGACCAATCGGGCCGCGTCCGCCCCTCATCGGCTGACAAGCACCGGCAGCTGGAACGCTATCTTGAGATTCTCAGCCACCTTGTCCGTGAGTGTGATTGGATGCCGGACTCCACGATCAAGATTGCGGATATGGGGTGCGGTAAAGGCTATCTCACGTTCGGTGTCTGGCACCTCCTCAATCGGACCTTGGGATTGCGCACGGAAGTCACCGGGGTCGAGGCGCGGCAAGATCTGGTGGACAAAACCAACTCCATCGCCCGCTCAATCAGAGCCGACACTTTGAAATTCATCGCAGGCGACATCGCCTCGGTTGACCTCGACAAGTTGGATGGCTTGATCGCACTTCACGCGTGCAACACCGCCACGGACGATGCGATTGCCCGGGGTGTTCGGATGGGAGCGAAGTTGATCGTGGTTTCCCCATGCTGCCATCAGGAGCTGCGTCCGGTGCTCGGTAAACCCGAGTTGCTCGCGCCGTTACTTGCCCACGGAATTCTTGAAGAACGGTTCAGCGAATGGCTGACAGACGGACTGCGTGCCCTGCGAATGGAAGAGGCCGGTTACGCCACCAAGGTCATCGAATTCGTTGCCTCTGAGCACACGCCCCGCAATCTACTCATCGCCGGCGTCCGGAAAGAACGGTCAACCGACGTCGAGCATGTGGAACAAAAAATTTGCGCGCTCAAGGAGTTTTTTCAGCTCGGCGCTGTCGCTTCGGACAAGATCGTTCGAGTTGAATGACCGGCTGTTTGCAACTGAATTTTGTACTGATGCCGCCGGGCGATTTTCTGGGTCCCGATCCGAATGGTCTCACACCCAAAAGTGAGTTTCCATTCTGGGGGCATTGTGCGCGCACGGAAGGTAAGCGGTGTGCCAAGTGCCAGTTGACAGGATCTGCCGGAACGTTGGACCGGCGGGGTCGTAGAGGTCAGAGATTGTCTGGCTACGACATCTATTAATACGGCCCATAAATACATTCAATAAGATTGACATTCGGTGCTCATCGATTATTGAGAGGTATCAAAAAGCGAGACGCCAGAAAACTCTCATCTCAGGCGCAGTATCTCATCCGTGAGACCGCCGTCGCAATGT
>JBDNGP010000275.1:0-14217 GCA_041689265.1 Verrucomicrobiota bacterium | reverse complement strand
CACCATCGGGCCGTTGCCGCCTCCAAACCAGACGTGCGCCTCCCGGACGTCTCCGATGGCGCCGCCCCACACGAGTTCAACGGCCCGGCGCAGGCCGCGCTCGGCGGAACCCTGGTTTCCCATCTGCGTGACGACGTTCTGACTCGCCGCAGTTTCCCGCATGACCCGCGCTTCGTAGACCGTGCGCGTGAGCGGCTTTTCGCAGTAAACATGTTTGCCCAGCTTCATGGCCGCCACTGCGGCGACGGCGTGCGTGTGATCGGGAGTCGCGACCAGAACGGCGTCGATCTGATTTCCCATCTGGTCGAACATCACGCGGAAGTCCTGATACTTTTTCGCCTTCGGATATTTCTGATAAATGTCGCCCGCCCGGCTGACATCCACGTCGCAGAGCGCGACGAGGTTGTTGCCCATTGAGTTGAACGCGTTGAGACTGCCCCGGCCCTGACCGCCGACGCCGATGCCGGCAATCTGGGCGCTGTGTTTGAAGGACCTCAAGAGTTCGAGCCCGGGCCAGCTCCACAGCTGAATCTCCTGACCTGCGGCAAGAGCAAGGGCGTCACCGCGCGGCGAGAACTCAACACACTCCGCCAGGCCCTTCAACGGCACTGATGGCACCCGCTTGCCGTCGAGCACGTCGAAGAAGTGGAGTTGTTGATCCCGGCCCACAACCGTCAGCCAACGACTGTCCGGACTGAAGGTCACGGCATTCCCTCCCGTCGGAATCTCCGGATAATCAAACTCCGCCAACGGCGCCTGCGGGTCGAGTGCCCGAACCTGAATCTGTCCGTCAACCGATGTTGCCGCGAGGTAGCGCCCGTCAGGACTGAAGACGGCAAAGCGCGGTTGGGAGCGGAACATGGGGAGATCCGCCAGCACCGCGCGGTCGCTGACACGCTCCACGGTGACACGCCCCGCAGCATGACCCAGCGTGTAGTGCTCGAGGGAGTCGTCCCAGGCAATTCCCTGTCCGGATTCGCCAGCGGGAGATTCGGTCCAAAATCGCGTCTCGCCCAGGTCGCTCAGCGCGAGGGATGCGATGGCTTCATTGCGCACCGCCAAGGTGGGTTTCTTCCGGGCAGCGGCGGTGAGCGCTGCGAGGCTTTCCGCACGCCGGCCCGCCACGCCGCTGAGCCGGGCCGCCCGGGCGTGCGCCAGCTGTGAATTCCAAAGTTTGTCTTCCGCATCGAGCTTGGCGATTTCAGTCAGTTTGCTCTCGCGCCGAATCCGGGCGGAGGTGGTGACCGAGACCGCGGTCAGCGCCAGCAGCAGGATCAAAGAGAGCGCGAGCGACGATGCCAGCATCGGTTTCCGCCGGCACCAGCGCCAGAGCTTCTCCACCGATCCGGCGGGTCGGGCGCGGATCGGTTTGTCAGCGAGGAAGCGGTCGAGTTCATCGGCCAGATCGAGTGCGCTGGCATAACGCCGGGCGGGTGACTTTTCGAGGCACTTGAGGCAGATCGTATCCAGGTCACGAGGCAGACGCGGATTCAACGTCCTTGGCGGCACCGGTTCCTCTTCGGTCACGAGCTTGAGTGTTTCCACCGCGGTCGTGGCGCGGAAGGGTGGATGCCCGGTCAGCAGTTCGTAGAGGATTCCGCCCAGCGCATAAACATCACTGCTCACGGTGACCTCACGGGCCCTGCCCAGGGCCTGCTCCGGTGGCATGTAGCCGGGTGACCCCATAACATCGCCGGTTTGCGTCGGTTCGGAATCGACGGCGAGGAGCTTGGCCAGACCGAAATCCATTACGCGGAGGGTCCCGTCCGCGCTCAACATCACGTTTGAGGGCTTGAGATCGCGGTGCAAAACGCCCCGGGTGTGCGCGAAATGAATCGCCGCCGCGATGGTCCTGACACATCGCGCAGCGTCAGCGGGAGGAAACGGATGCTCGCGGACAAGTTCGGCCAAGCTTTGCCCTTCCACGAAATCCATGGAGAAATAATGCAGCCCATCGATCTCACCGACTTCATGGATGGCGACGATGTTCGGATGCTGAAGCTTGGCCGCCGCCGCCGACTCTGTGCGAAATCGTTTGGTGTCCGCCGGGCGCGCCAGATGCCCGGAGCGAATCATCTTCACCGCGACGATACGGTTCAGGCTGCGCTGGTAAGCGCGATAGACGACGCCCATGCCACCCGCGGCCACTTCCTTCAGGAGCTCGTAGTCGCCAAATATTCGTCCGGTGGACCGTTCCGATTCCAGACTCTCATTGCCGCCTGGCTGTTCTTCGCCAAATCCGAGCAGACCAAACTCCAGCACGCAGGCAGGGCACATCCCGCCGCTCCACTCCTCTTCGGAAGTCGAGCCACAGCGGGCGCATGATTTACTGGAGGGCATGATATCAGCGTCGCGAGCGAGAGGCATTCGCGTTCATCTATCGAGAGCAACAAACGCCGCGAATCGTTACACGCGGGACGCCGGCATTATCTCCGCAACGCCGCGAGCAAATGCCGAATCTCATCATCAACCTCGGTTTCGCTCTCGACGGTACTGGCGATTTCTTCCCGCAACAAATCCCGATATTGCTTCCGCAATCGATGCACGGCCACGCGAGTGGCCCCATCGGTCCAACCCAGTTGGGCTCCCACGGCGGCGAATCCCGGAGCATCCTGATCGCTCGAGAGAAACACCCGCAACACGTCGAAGATCGGGCCCTTGTCTGCGGCCTGCCATTCGCCGCGCAGCCGGGCAAACACGCTGTCGAGCAGCGCCAGCGCCCATCGGCGTTCGAACAGCAGATCCGGAGCTCGATCATCCACCGGCTCGATCCGGTAACGCGCTTCGGCGGCGAGGCCATCGAGCGCGATGGGTGCCCGGCCGCCACCGCGCTTCTGGCGGTTGCGTTTGTGCCATTCGTTGGCCAGCAAGTGATTGGCTGCGGCGAGCAGGTAGGAACGGAAGCGCCCCTTCTCCGGCCCGACGGCGGCGAGTTGATTCTTCTGCACCAGGGCCAGGAAGACTTCTTGCACCACGTCCTCGGTGGTCTCGGGATCGTGCCCCTGCCGCCGAACGAAGGCGTAGAGCGGGTAGCGGTAAGTCAGATACAGGCGCTCCAGAGCCGTCATCGCGTCGGGCGACCCGGCCTGCCCCGCGCGCAACACCACGCTCCAGTGGGTCGTCACAAAGCGGCCGCCGTGGTCGGCTGCTTCACGGGGACTGGTAGCGGGCATTTCCACACCCCCGGTTCTAAGGCGCAGACGCACGGTTGGCGATGTTTTTGGAGGCGCCAACGCGCGAACCGGTCGATTGGGAATTTGACCTGTGGCCCGGCGACGGGCAGACTCCGCGCCGTTTATGAAACGCCCCAAGCCCGCCACCCGTTCCTCCGCCAAACCCAAGTACAAACGGATCCTGCTTAAAATGTCGGGAGAAGTGCTGGGAGGCGAAGCCGGTCTGGGAATCTGCGCGGAGATGGTCCACGAGATGGCGGCTGACGTTCGCGAGGTTGCCGACGTTCTCGCCGGTCATGGTTTGCTTAATTTTTCCCGCGCGATGGTGGTGATGAGCGCCACGGCGGGATGTTCGATGCGCCGCTCGGCCGTGATGGCAAAGAATTCCACCCGGCAACGCTTCGCCACGCCGATGACCCGAAAGCCGTAATGCCCCAAGGCGTCACGGACCGCCATGCTGGGCACGGCGATGAAGCCTCGTCCTTCGGCGGCCATCACTTTCATCAAGGCCAAATCCTCGAATTCCGCCACGATGCGCGGTTGGATACGCTGTTCGCGAAACCATGTTTCCAATGCGCGCCGCAAGGTGGTGTTTTCCGAGGGAAGCAAGGCGGGCGCTTCGTTCAACGACTTGGGGAAATTGCGTTTCAGCCGCGCCGCCATTTTCTTCTCGGCGCAAATCGTGGCGGTGGTTTCGCCCAGCGAGTGATTGAACACCTTGAGGTTTGCGGTGTTGGACGCCGGTTCGTCCGCCAGCACCAGATCAAGCCGGTGCGCCGCCAGCTGGGCCAGCAGGTCTAGTGTTTTGCCTTCGCGACAGATCACATGAGCGGTTTGCGGCATGTCAAAGATGGGGCGGAGGATTTCATTGGTCACGAGCTTCGGGAATGAATCGGCAACGCCGACATATAGTCGCAACGGCTTCGTCCCATGTCCTTGTTTGACCGTGTTCACCAGTTCGCGACCGAGAGCAAAGATCTCCTCCGCGTAGCCGAAGACAATCCGACCGGTGTCCGTGAGGACGTTCTTGCGCCCCTCCCGCCGGAACAATTTTACGCCCAACGCGGATTCCAGTTCCCTAACTTGTTCTGAGATGGACGGCTGGGAGACGCGCAACCTGGCGGCAGCCCGGGCGAGGCCGCCTTCCTTCGCCACGGTCCAGAAGTAACGCAGGTGGTGATAATTGAGCCATTCCATCGTGCCGAAATCATGCTTCGGATTAACCTAACTGTCCATTCGGAAAGGCGTATTGGTCCGCTCCCGGCAGCGCGACTAAAGTGCTGGAGTGAAACGGCGGGCGTGAAGCCGCCGAAAACTGGAAAGGCAATTTATGATCTGGATTCTATTTATCGGCACGATGGCGCTTTCGCTCTGGGCGATGTGGCGCGTGAAGTCGGTCTATAACCGCTACAACCAGGGCGTCGTGCATTCAGGCCTGACGGGGGGCCAGGTGGCGGCGGAGATTCTCCGGCACTCCGGCATCCGCGATGTGGAGATCACCCACATGGATGGAATGTTGGGCGATCACTACGATCCGATTCACAAGCGGCTGGTGCTATCTGAGGCCAACTATTTTGGCCGCACACCCGCCGCGCTGGGCGTGGCGGCCCACGAATGCGGGCACGCCATTCAGCACGCCCGGGCCTACGCGCCACTGCACTGGCGTATGGCGGCAGTTGGCATCACCACCTACGCCAATTACATCGTGATGGTCCTGCCGTTGCTGGGCTTGTTCACCGGGCTGATCACGCCGCTGACAGGTGCGCTCCTGATGGCGGTGGCGTGGGGCATCATCATGCTCTTCAACCTCGCCACGCTGCCGGTGGAATTTGACGCGTCGCGCCGCGCTAAGCTCGTGCTGGCCGAATTCGGCTTTATCGCGCCCGGCGAAGAAGCGACCGGGGTGAAGAAGGTGCTCGATGCGGCCGCGTGGACCTATGTGGCGGCGTTCATCACGTCACTGGCCTATTTCCTCTGGTATTTGTTGCCCCTGCTCACCGGGAGGCAGCGCGACTGACCGCCATTTGACTCCCGATGACACACAACAGGAACCAAGGAACACCAAAACCAAATGAAAGAACACAATTCAACCATCCTCAAACCCGGTGAGAAGATTCACGTGATTCACCGACGTCACTTCGAGAAAGATGCACGACGTCACTTCGTGGGCGAGGTCGAGAGCTACGAGCACGGAATCGCCCGGGCTTCCGGCTACGTCTTCGTCCTGGACGACTTGAACAAACACATGTTTGTCAAACGACCGGATCACCGCATCAAACTGATCCCGATCAGCTCCGGAGAGGTGATCGTGAATGTGATCCCCGAAAGCGTGGACCTGGAGGAGGTCCAATACGAACTCAAGGACCGCGCACTGCACGTCACGGACAGGAAAGCTTGGCGCATTGACGTGAAGGAATTCGGCTGGAGCTGAGCCCGGCCCGTCAAACCACAAATCACAACCAACAAAACAACGATCAACCAAAACAAAACCATGACACCGATCATGAGACTCAACGTGCACCATTTGAACGTCCACTCCAACGACAAGTTGGATTCGTGGGTGGAGAAGCAAATCTTCGCCCTCGGGCAGACCCGTCAGATTGACGAGGCGAACGTCCGGCTTGTCCGGCTGGAAAACGCCAGCCCGGCGTATCAAGTCAACATTCACCTGGTCACCCCCGGCCCGGATGTGTTCGCCGAGACCCGCGATCACACGCTACGCGCCGCCTTCACCAAGGCGCTGGCGCAGTTGCGTGAACAAATCACGAGCCGCGCCTCGAAGCGGCTGCAACGCATCAAGGGCAATCTGAAAGCGCGGCGGGGCGGTTGAACCCCAAAGCTCATGAATCAACTGAAACAAATTCTCGTGGCCTGGGATTTTTCTCCCGGGGCCGAAGCGGCGCTTGCCCAGGCGCTGCGCCTCGCCAAATGGAACCAATCGCGGCTGACCCTTCTGCACGTGATTGCTGACGAAACGATTGAGGAGTTGGCTCTGGCCTTGAACTGGTCCCGTGCGCACGTGGCGGCAACAGCGGAGCAGACAGCGCAGGCCGAAATGGAAACGCGCCTGGCGAGCGAGGGTATTGAAGCGACCGCCCGGGTTGTGGTCGGCTCGCCGCTCCACGAATTGCTCACCGCCGCGGTCACTCTGCCAGCGGATCTGCTGGTGGCGGGCGCGCGGGGTGATAGCCGCGATGGGGCCGGCGCGGGTACGCTCGCCGCCAAGCTGATACGCAAGGCCGCCACCAAAGTAATGCTCGTTCAGCCGGGTCATACGGGACCGTGTCGTCAAATTGTGGCGTGTGTGGATTTCTCAGAAACCTCAGTCGAGGCGGCGAAGCAAGCGTTGCGGGTTGCCGGGAACGACAGCGGTCGGGTCCATTGTCTCCATGTGTATGAACCACCGTGGAACGAGCTGAGTCGCCGGATGCCTTCACTGGTCATGGCGGCGGATTTTCAGAGCCGTTTCGAGACGGCCATGCGGGCCAGACTGCGCGAGTTCGTGGGCTTGGTTGGCGCCGACCCCGGACTCACTGCACTCCGCGGCTCGGAACATCACTCGCGTGGGATCGCCGAATTTGCACACCAGGCCAATGCCGACCTGATCGTGCTGGGCACCCATGGGCGCAGTCACTTGGAGTATATGTTGCTCGGCTCGACGGCGGAGGGGTTGTTGCGCGACCTGGAGTGTTCCGTGCTGACGATCCGCGCCAAAGAGGCGCCCAATGTTTTCGACCTGGCGAAGAACAAATGGTCACGCGGCGGCCTGAATGAGTGACCCATTGCAACAATGACTGAAACCTCAATCTGGCTTTGGGTGGGCTTCAACGCGTTCGTGCTCGTCATGCTCGCGCTGGATCTCGGCGTGTTCCATCGGCAGGCCCATGTCGTGTCGCTCAAGGAGTCACTCACCTGGACCGGGGTCTGGATTGCACTGGCCTTGCTGTTCAACGCCGGCGTGTGGCATTTTGCGGGTTCGCAGAAGGCGCTGGAGTTTTTCACCGGCTATGTGATCGAGAAATCCCTGAGCGTGGACAACCTGTTTGTGTTCGCGCTGTTGTTCTCGTATTTCGCCGTGCCGCCCGTCTATCAGCACAAGGTGCTCTTCTGGGGCATCCTAGGTGCACTCGTCATGCGTGCCGTCATCATCGCGCTCGGGGCGGTGTTGATCACCAAGTTCGCGTGGATCATCTATGTCTTCGGCGGCTTCCTGATTCTCACGGGCATCAAAATGATCGTGAAGCGCGAGGAGGAGTTTCATCCGGACCGCAATCCGGTGGTGCGCTGGTTCAGGAAGCTGGTGCCGGTGACGCCCGACTATCGCGGGGATAAATTCTTCGTGCGCGAGAATGGCGTCCGCATGGCCACGCCGCTGTTTGTGGTGCTGTTGCTGGTGGAGATCACCGACCTGATTTTCGCGGTGGATTCCATTCCGGCGATTTTCGCGGTCACCAAAGATCCGTTCATCGTCTATACGTCAAACGTGTTCGCCATCCTCGGCCTGCGGTCGCTCTACTTCGCGCTGGCGGGCGTCATGGACAAGTTCCATTATCTCAAGATCGGGCTGGGCGTGGTGCTGACTTTTGTCGGCGTAAAAATGATTCTCGCGCACACGGCGTGGAAGATTGACACGCTCGTTTCGCTCGGCGTCATCGTGCTGATCTTGACCACGAGCGTGGTGTGGTCCTTGTTGAAGCCCAAAAAGACTGCCTTGCCGAAAACCATTTCCAACACGGCTTCATGAATTTCAACGTTGCTTAACATGACCATCATCTTCGTCGAATTTGGCGTCATTTTGCTGCTGCTGGTCGCCAACGGCGTCTTTGCCATGACCGAGATGGCCGTGGTGTCCGCACGCAAAAGCCGTCTGCGGCTCATGGCGGACGAAGGCGATGTGGGCGCGCGCGCCGCCCTGTCCCTGGCCGAATCGCCGAACCGCTTCCTGCCTTCGGTGCAGATCGGGATCACCCTCATCGGCCTGCTGGCGGGCGCGTTTGGCGGGGCGACCCTCGCCAAACAAATCGCCACCTGGCTCGTTGGCTGGCCTTCGCTCGCGCCCTACGCGGAAGTCTTGGGCGTCGCCGCCGTGGTGGTCGCGCTCACCTTCCTGTCCCTCGTTATAGGTGAACTTGTGCCCAAGCGTCTTGCACTGGCCGATCCCGAGCGCATCGCCAGCCGGATGGCGCAACCGCTGGATTGGTTGAGCCGCCTGGCGCGACCGGCGATCTGGGTACTGGGCCAGACCACTGATTTGGTTTTGCGCCTGCTGTGCGTGCCGCCGCGTGCCACGGGAAATGCTTCCGAGGATGAAGTCAAACTGCTCATGCACGAAGGGACTCGATCCGGTGTGTTCCATCCCGCAGAACCGCGCATGGTGGAATCCGTCCTCGCCTTCGATCAACGTCCCGTCACCGACATCATGACGCCGCGCGGCAAAGTCATTTTCCTGCGCCGCGACGAGAAGCCCGAAGTGCTCTGGCACAAGATCGTGGTGGCCGGTCATTCAAGTTATCCCGTCCACGAAGGCAACCGCGACCGCATCGTCGGCGTGGTTTCCGTGAAATCCATTTATGCGAATCTTGCCGCCGGAGTGAACGCGAACGTGGCCGATCTCATGGTGCAGCCCTTGTGCGTGCCCGCCAGCCAAAGCATCGCCGCGCTGCTCGAAACCTTCAAGCGCGGCGGCAAGCATATCGCCATCGTCGCGGATGAGCGCAACGTGTTTCTCGGCCTCGTCACGCTGGTGGACGTGCTGGAAGCCATCGTCGGTGAGATTCCCTCGCTTGAAGAACGCCTCCAACCCGAAGCCCGCCGACGGGAGGACGGTTCGTGGCTGGTGGATGGTCGCCTCGCGCTCACCAAGTTTCGCCGTCTGCTGCCGGGCGGAAGTAATTTGGAAGATTACTCCGAGCCAAAGCAAACGGTGGCCGGCTTCGTTGCCGCCCGACTCGGAAAGGGCACAAGCGAGGGCGACGTGCTGACTACGGATGGCTGGCAATACGAAGTGCTCGACCTGGATGGCGACCGCATTGACAAGTTGTTGGTCACGCACGCACGGAGGCAATCATGACCTTCCGTCACGCCGCGTCGCGCGACCCCAAAAGCGCGGTCGCCAAAGCCGGCCTCAAAGAATGGTTGCGGGAGTCGAGCGTGATGGCATCGACCTTTCAGTCTCCTCTTCGGGCATCCTTCGCCTTTTTTAAAATCGAGCGGAAGCCATACGCGGTGAGCGAACCATCCGCCGCAGGCACGGCATCCAGGCACTCGCTGAACACATGACAGGCCACCTCCCAACGCAGCTTCCCCGCTGGATCAAACGAACGCAGGATAAGGCCGCCCGTAGGGGAAAGTTCGTCATAGCGCAGGGCAACGTAGAGATTACCCGCGGCGTCCCGGTTGGCTCCCTCCGGGCGCATGAGTTTGTCGGGCAGTGGCTCGCCCGCTGTGCCCGCACTGATGCCGCCGCGCTGGCCGAAAGTGCTCATCAACGGCACGTCTGGTCCGGAGATGGCATGGAATCGAATCTGCTGCCGGAGGCTGTCGTCGCAGACCACTAACTCCCCCTGCGGCGAGACGGCGAAGTCGCTGAAGGAGTTTCCGATGTAGTCCCAGTCGAGCGTGCCCGGAACTAGGGGCGGAAGCTCTTTGTGTTGAATCGGCGCCGCGTTAGTGACGAAGTTCAGCAAGAACACCGGAGTGGCGAGGAGAATGTTTTTTCTATGCATCATAGATTGGTTCAACAAACGGTGCTCAGGGTTTCACAAGTTTCAGCACGCCCCAATTGATGGAACGCCAGCGGACTTCGCTCGGGAGGTCGCTGGTCATCCAAGTGTCGAGGCTGTTCCAGCAGGCGCGCTGCACGTTCTGGCCGCCGTTGCCCCGGATGATGCCGAGGTCACCCAGAATAACTGTCTTGTCCTCGTGCCAGTCTTGTTTGCCGAGCTTTTGAAACTCGACGCGCAGCACGGTGGCGAGCGGAAGCGAGATCTCGAAATTGCCCGCACCATCTTCCGCGAATTCCAGTTCGCTGGTGATGTCCTTCACCGAGGCAAAGCCTTCCTTGCCGATGGGCGATTCAAAGACGCACTCCTCACTCTTCGGTGCCGTGGGATCGACGGGGCGATAGAGCACGGTGAGGCGGACCCCGAAAACAGGGCCCTGAGTTAAGCTAAGATTGTGGCGTTTTGGTGTGGGTGATAAACCCAAACTGGAACGAAACAAAATGAAAGCCAAACGAAAGAGACACGAACCCGGATTCAAGGCCCGCGTGGCACTGGAGGCGCTCAAGGGCGTCAGAACGATTCAACAGATAGCCAAGGAGTACCAGATCCACCCGGTGCAGGTATCGGAGAGGAAGAAGATCATGCTCGAGGGCGCGGCGGAAGCGTTCGGTCCGAACCGGGCCCGGACCGCCGGGGGTGTGGAGACCATGCGGATACCACCACGGGTTCAGTCGCAGGGCGACGAGGTCGGGCGACGTTTCAGTGAACGGGGAGCGGTCGCCTCGCGCGTGAAGCGGGGCATCCGCTCGGCGGTGAAATGCACCCCGCGACGGCCGTTTCCAGCCGCTGTGGCCCTCTGACCGGCCCTCCTAGAGGCTACGACCACCTTTCGGGGGCTGATGGGCCGCCCGCCCACCAGCCCCAAAGGCCGGCCAAGCACTTGGCAAGAGACAATTCTGCCGCGTTTCGCCCTGACCTTGACTGGCCACACCTGGCCAGCCACACTCAAGCCATGTCGAAAAGGAAAATGCCTATCAGTATGCCACACCAATTCCAATGTGTTCGCCAGACGGCGGCAATCTTGATGGCTTGCGGCCTCATCGCCAGCCTGCTGCCGGGCTTCGCCGCCGCGCAAGACCCGTCCACCCCGGAAAGACCTCGTTACATGGCATTGACTGACATCACAGGTGATCCTGACGATCAACAGTCTTTAGTGCGTTTGATGGTGTATTCGAATGATATTGAAATTGTTGGTATTTTGCTAGCGCCATTTGGTTCCATGACCGGAGCAGAAAGTGCCACTCATTCCGTAATTAGCGGTTACGAACAGGTTCGACCAAATCTGTTGTTGCACGATGATAGATATCCAACGGCCGATTATCTACGTAGTGTTGTCAAAAAACATCGTTCCTATCCTGATGGTCACGGTGATTTTGGTCAGGGTGCAGGCGTATGGCAGGATCATGTAGGAGATGGCAAATCGACCGAAGCGTCGAACTTCCTAATTCAAGAACTAGAAAAGGATGATCCGAGACCATTGTGGTGCGGCATCTGGGGTGGACCAGTAGTGCTTTCCCAAGCGTGCTACGATATCTGGAACAGTGGAAGAACTGAAGCTAGAAAATTGGAGTTGTTCAGTAAGATTCGAGTATGGGATGTTCTTACACAGGATGCTAGTTACTTCTATGTAGAAGAGTACCTGTCACAATACGTACACTGGTGCAAGTCAGATACATCATGGATTGGTATGTACAAAATCGATTTTCCTGGTGCACCTAACAGCAACTGTGATTTGTCTTGGGCAAATGCCAACATAGTTAATAACCATGGTGCACTTGGAACAAAATATCCTGCTTCGGCATCAGGTCCTACAGGTGTCAAAGAAGGAGATACTCCTGCTTATGCATTCTTAATTCCCAATGGTCTCAACCCTGATTTTGTAGAGGATTGGGGAAGTTGGGGTGGACAGTTCAAGCGTTCAAGCGGTCAGTCTGCCAAATCAGGATATGGCAATAGTGGCGCAGGACCAACTAGATGGACAGATGAAGAGAACGCACCGTTGGCTGGAGGAGAGAGTTGGCTCAAGAGACTCACAGCGGTTGCTCGTTGGCGTGATGATATGAACCGTGATTTTGCAGCTAGAATGGATTGGTGTGTGATGGACAAGTCTGGCGCAAACCATAATCCAGTGGCGGCATTCAACGGTGACAAGTCATTAAATGTAGTATATTTGAATGCAAGTGCTGGTCAAACTGTTCAATTGAGTGCATTAGGATCCTCTGACCCAGACGGAAATACAATTTCTTATCGTTGGACGCACTACTTCGAGGCGGAAAAGAGTTCTGGTAAAGGGTTCTACAATAACGGATCAGCGATATCAATTAGTAATTCAACGTCTATGAACGCTAGTCTTACCGTGCCGTCTTCAGCTGCAGGTAAGAACATTCATGTCATTCTTGAAGTTGCTGACAACGGGACATGGAACATGAAGAGCTACCGTAGAATTATCATCAAAGTAAACCCAATAAACACCTCTGCTCTAGGACAGGTCACTAATGCGTCGACAACTATAACGGTGGATCGTAAGCCTAGGGTTATTATGATGACTGACATCGTAACTTCACCAGAACTTGACGATATGCAGTCCTATGCTCGTTTCATGATGTACTCCGATGTCATGGAAGTTGAAGGAATAATAATTTGTGGTGGATGGAGTACCACTCTTGGCAGGATTGATCTTGCAAGAGAAGGTTTAAATGCTTACAAGACAGACGTTACTAACCTAAGGAAGAGAAGTGGTCAGTCAAGTTTTATGAGTTTGGAACAGGAAAATGGTGAACAACCCTTCGGATATTGGCCTTCATATGAGTATTTATATTCAAGAACTGTAATAGGCAATTCCGGAACTAAATCATCAGGCACCAATTATGTTGGTCCAGGAAAATCCACCGCTGGAAGCAATCTTATAATACAACAGGCAATGCTAGATGATGACAGACCAATTATGGTAATGGCCTGGGGTGGTCCAAATACTTTTTACCAGGCACTTCTTGATGCAAAAGCACAATTATCCAGTCAAGATTACTTAAAATTCATCAGCAAAGTACGCTGTATGGCTATTAAAGAACAGGACAACACATCTCCTTTGATTGGAAATAACTTTCCAGAAGCAAAGTATATGATTAACTGCGGATACATCGAATACATGATGCATAATGATTCATATAACTGGGATCCAATAATAACAAATGACTGGGTAGATACATATGCTAGGAATCATGGCGCAATAGGAACATGGTATATGAAAGGGCGTTCGGAAGGTGATACTCCTTCCGTGTTTTCAGTTATTGCCCCGGGTGGGCTTCAGGATTTTTTTGAACACCCGGAATGGGGTGGTTGGGCTGGCAGACACAAACAGGTCAGATCTAATCTATATGTAGCTTCTTACCATAATTGGTGGCTGACAACAGGTGTGGATCTTCCGACATTGATGGATTCGTTTTCTGCTGCTGGACTGAAGTATAAAAACGGTATGAGACGTTTTGTAGATGCTATTCAAAAGGATTTTGAAGCTAGATTTGACTGGGCAAAGGATGGCGTTGGCAATAAAAATCCTATAGCTTGCGTTAATGGGAATAGCGATAATAAACCATTGAAAATAAAACTTATTCCCGGTAGTCAATTGGTACTTGATGCATCCAATTCATCTGTATATAAGCCTAACAATAAGCTTAGCTATGAATGGTGGTATTATAAGGAAGCTGGAACCTACACAGGAAGTATTTCAATAAACGGAGTAGCCAATCCAATTCAGACATCACCTATTAAATCATCAACAGCTACTGTGAACGTACCTTCAGATGCTGGAAGTAGTTCAATTCATATAGTTCTTGTAGTTAAGGATAATGACCCTGTTGCACCTTTGTATAGTTATAAAAGAATAGTTCTTGATCCTTCATATGCACCAGCTACAACGCCTACACCGACCAATTCACCTACACCGAAGGTTACTAAAGGGGTCAGTCCCAGTAATTGACAATTGGCGATTGTTAGTGCTATCCGGGAATGTTTTTTGGCTCATCGGACATTTTTGTGGGTGGAGTTGAGGAGCAGATTTAGTTTGCCGCAGAAGAAGAGGATTCTTGTCCTGATCGTACTTCAACCCGTTCTGGTCGTTCAGATGTAAGCGTGACACCAAGCTCCCCTGTTCATGAGAGTCGTAGATGCCGTAGCATGGCGTGCTATGAGATCTATGACTGAGTCGGATTCTTCGTCCGCGCCCTCCCTGATCAAGACTGATGCGCTGGGGCGCATGCGCACTT
>JBDNGP010000274.1:0-22555 GCA_041689265.1 Verrucomicrobiota bacterium | reverse complement strand
TGCAGCAGCGCCGCCTGGTAAGGGATTATGAAAAGACCGAATCCAGCGCCACCGGCTGGATTCAGCTCGCCATGATCGGCGTTCTGCTCCGCCGACTGGCCTGAAATCCGGGCTCCACCGATTTTTCGGACAGGCTCTGAGCGGGAACTTCGTGCCTGGCCGTCTCGTGGCTCCAGTTCTCCTCGCCCATGCGAATCCCTCAAAGCCGTTCTTTGTCTGCCTCGACGAAATGAATCTGGCGCGGGTTGAGCACTACTTTTCGGATTTCCTCAGCATCGTGGAATCCAGACGCCGGCAGGATGGACAGTTGGTCTCGGACCCGATACTCACCCAATCTCAACTCGGCAAGATTCAAAAAGACCAGTTGGCACCGATGGCTGCCGAGGCCCTTGATTCGTCGGGCGCATCCAATGGCCCACTCGGCTTGCCAGTGAACCTTTACTTCTGTGGCACGGTGAACATGGATGAAACCACACAGCCATTCAGTCGAAAGGTCCTGGATCGGGCGCACACCCTTGAGTTCAACGACATTGATTTGATGCAGGGCCTCGATGAGGCCCCGACAGAGGCGGAAGTTCCGCCGCTGGACCTCGATCAATCCTTCTTTGCTCCGGAGATCAGTAGTTTGATCGACGCCTTGCCGAAGCATCAGGCGATCGCCCGCGAAATCGCGGAGTTCCTTTCCGGGTTGAACGATCTGCTGGATCGAGCCGGCTTCGAAGTTGGATACCGGGTGCGCGATGAAGCGATCAGCTTTGCAGTCTACGCCGGAGAAGCCGGTTTGAGCGCAGAGGAGATCAGGGAGGCCATCGTCCTACAGAAGATTCTGCCAAGGGTGCAAGGGAGCTCACAACGTATCGAAACGCTGCTCCTCGCGTTGCTCAACAAATTGAAAAGTGAATCCGTCGTTCCTCATAAGGACGATCCAGATATTGATGACAGATTGCTCGCGCTGACTACTGACGACGAGGCGTCCGCTGTGGTCAAAAAGATCGCCGGAATGCTGCACACCTTCCGGGAGGAGACGTTTACTTCATTCTGGCTGGCATGAACCCATGAGCGCAGACGTGGAACTCTTTTCGATAGAGCTCAAGGGCGTCGGAGAGTTCGCCATTTGGGGACCGGAAAGCCACCCCCACCCCCACGCCTCGTCCGCCACGCCTGCCCTGGCCAGAACCTCGGTACTTCAACAGGCAAGGCACACAGAGGTACAAGTCCATGTCCTCGGGGAATCGATCGGTGACGACCGAACCGTTTCAAGTCCTCCGTTTCTTTTTGAGCAGACGAACTATCAGTTCAACCTTGCCCTCAACGGGGATGTTGGACACGAGGTGCAGTTACTTCACGGGGGTCGGAATCTGCTCGCTGGGAGAAGGCGAATTGGCGCGTCTGGATCATTCGGCCTGCCCGTTAACTTCAGGTCCGAAGTCGGGTATACCGACATCGAACTAAGGGTTGGAGACCGAAGGCTCTTCACGATCAGGCTTGAAGTGTTCCCCTCAAAGCTCGATTACCGCACGGATTTGCTGGAACTCCGCGCCGATCTACAAATGGAAGTGCGGGCACTGATCTTCGAATTGCATGGCAGAACCTTTCAAACATTGCGATCAGTCCGGCGCCAGCGCTCCAAGGACATCGAATGGTTGGCTGTTCTCAAAGATGAGTTTGATCGGTTAATCAAGGCGCTTGAGTTGATTGTGAAATCACCGCTGGAGCGGGTGAAGGTTGACCATTCACTCGACCGTTCGCGGCGGGCGGTCCGAACGAGTGCGGCTGTTCGTGATTACCTTCGACGGAACGCCAGTTCGTGTGTTCCAGCGACGACGGGACATTTCAGAGCCGATGGGCGTGAGTGGGTCGCTCCGAGACTGCCCCGGCTCCACAAACAGCTTACTCCGGAAACGCCCGAGAATCGTTTCGTGGCTGTCGCGGTCACAAAGATACGCCGTCGGCTGAAGAAGTTGAAAAGGGAGGTTGCAGATGTTGGCCACCAAGATCGGTTCGCCAGTTGGAGCCGCTTTCTGATTCAAGCCGACAGAAATCTGCGTTCAATCCAGAGCCGCAGTTTCCTATCCGAATTGGCTACAGATGGCGTACATGCCGAACCCAGCCTGGCGCTTCACTTAACTCCGGGTTATCGGGAATTCTATTCTTCCTGCCTGGCCTTGGAGACGATGTTGGAGGTGCGCGGCGGACCGCTGGAACTACCAGAAAAAAACCTCGCCACACTCTACGAACTTTGGTGTTTCGTGGCGCTGGCCAGAATTCTCCGCGAGGAACTCGGCCTTACACCTCGCCCACCGACGTGGCTTCGAATAACTCAACGAAGGGTCGCACTGGAGTTGGCGAAAGGGAAGACATCGGTAATGAGCATGGAGAAGGCTGGCGAGGAGTGCATCCGCGTCATCTACAACCGCTATAATTCAACGCCTACCGGTTCCTGCCTGCCGGACAACACACTGGAGATCTTCAAGCGAGGTGACCGGCGACCGTTTCGTTACATATTCGACGCCAAGTATCGGCTGAAAAGTGATCCCGGCTACGTGAAGGTGAATCATGCTCCCGGTCCACCGGAAGACGCGATCTATAGGATGCACGCCTATCGCGACCAGATCGTCTCCGAACTCTCAGCTGCGGAACTTCAAACTCATCCTCAAGCCACTGTCTGGGATCTCGGGTATCGTCAATACGTGCAACAGACAATCGGTGCCTTTGTCCTCTATCCCTATTCGGGGGCGGATGCTTCTCAAAACCGCTACGTCCAGGCCATCGGAAAAGTCGGCGTTGGTGCGGTTCCGTTTCTCCCAGGACGGCGAAATGAAGTCACCGAGCTTTTGCGGAAGATAATCGCAATGTCATCGGACTCGGTGGAGGACACCGCCGTTGAACTGAGCACCGCCGAGGAGCGACAACGGATCGAATGGGCCCATGAGTATGGGTTGATCGCAATTGTGCCTACACGCGAGCAGTTGGATTACATTCTGAACCACGGGATTTATCACACACCTTACGACAAGCATAAGAAGTGGGGTCTTCGGCTGAAGGCGGATTTTCTGCTGCTTCTATTGAGCGAATCCAAATTTCCCGGCGAAGCGGGAGTCAGATATCAGGCGGCGATAAGGTCGGTTCATTTTGGAGAACGCCGCGAAATCGAACCACCCCCACCGGTTTCAAGTCGTGGGAGCAACGACGATGATACTTACCTCTGGTTCAAACTTAAAAAAGCCGGTCCTCTGCCGACAGCAATTCCATACGAAGGGCATCCTCTGAGATTTGCCTTTACCACTCGCCTGGCATTCGCCGAAGCAACCAACGTATCCGAACTACTTCTGCTACGTGAGCCTGAGCGCCGGTTCTACCGCGAGTGCCGCAACGCCGGCCTGCCAGTTTCAGTCTTTGACGATTCCCCCGGAGCGGAGCAGGTCTTCGACATCGGCCACTTGAGACTCAGGTTTGTGGTTGCCGTGTCTGATGACATCAAAGTCACCGTGCGCTTCGATCCCGTTCAGGCACGGTTCCGATTTGTAGGCGGCGGCTTCACCTGGCATGAATTGATGTTCCGGCCAAAGGACTGCCTGGACGCGATTGCCAATGCGGCTGAAAATTCAAATCCTTGATCCCTGCCCATTTCAACTATCCATGAATCCCGAAGGGATTCCGCCCTCCAGCCCAGGGTTGTCCCGATGCAGTCGGGACTACCTTGGGTCAATCGCCAAAACCCGACCAACCCCACCGGGGTTGCGCCACAACCTTCCGCGTCAAAACCCTGACGCAACCCCGTCGGGGTTGAATCCTTTTCGCGACACCTACCCGGGGTAGCCCGTTCCTCGCAACCCCGGGCTTTGTTCCGCAATCCCTTTGGGATTGTCCGCCTCCACACGCCGTCGTGGCAATATCCACGCACCATCGACATCAACAATCCCACGGATGTCGAGAAGCATGATCGCATGGTCAAGCTGGTCGACCGGATGCTCGAATTGCACCGGCAGAAAAGCACCGGTAAGAATCCCGATTCACTGCGCCAGATTGAAACCCAGATCACCGCCACCGACCGCCAGATCGACCGCCTCGTCTACGATCTCTACGAACTGACCGCGGAAGAAATCGCCGTCGTCGAAGGCCGCCCAGCCTGACGCAAGGTAGGGCGTGTCGCTCCGCGCGCGCCGTCCGTGAATCCCAAATGGATTCCGCCCTCCAGCCCAGGGTTGTCCCGATGCAGGGGCTACCTTGGGATCACCCGACACCAACCCAACCCCATCGGGGTTGCGCCACAACCTTTCGTATTCGAACCTGACGCAACCCCGTTGGGGTTGATTCCTTTTCGCGACATCTACCCGGGGTAGCTCGTCCCTCGGAACCCCGGGCTTTGTTCCGCAATCCCTTTGGGATTATCCGCCTTTCCACACCAGCCGCAGGCTTTGCGACACCGTCCTTTTGGGATTGGAATACGTGCCTTGATTGACGATCTTTTCCTCATGCCCCAATCGCTCTCCGCCGTTTACATCCACCTCGTTTTTTCCACAAAAGAACGTCGTCCATTTCTCCGCGACAAAACCATTCGCGAAGCCCTTCACGCCCATCTCGGCGGCGTTTCCAAAAGATTGGAATGTCCGCCGCTGATCGTTGGCGGCGTGGAAGATCACGTTCACCTGCTCTGCCGTTTCGGGCGCACGATCACGCAGGCGGAGTGGGTGAAGGAATTGAAACGGGTCTCGAACGGCTGGCTCAAGGAACAGGGTCGCGACTACGCCGATTTTGAATGGCAGGGCGGTTACGCGGATTTTTCGGTGAACCAGTCGAATCTGGAGCAGGTGAGAAACTACATCGCCGGACAGGAGGAACATCATCGGAAGCTGACGTTTCAGGACGAACTGCGTGCCCTGTTTCGAAAACACGAAATCGAATTCGACGAACGTTATGTGGGGGATTGAAACATCCGATGGAACGTTATCAATGGACGCAACCCCGTGATTGAATCCCAACGGGATTCCGCCCTCCAGCCCGAGGTTGTCCCGATGCAGTCGGGACTTACCTTGGGACCACCGCCAACACCGACCCAACCCCGCATCGTCGCTCTTCTCACTTGTTCTTGGAGCAAATGACTGTTCGAATTCCGTAACGCGAATCCGGCTATCAAAATGAAAACCATCCCGATCGAGAACCTGTTCATCCTGTTGCTTCCCATCGCGGCAGTCACATGGTTCTACTGGAAATGGGTCGGCAAACAGACGGAACTGTTGATCGCGGTCGTCCGCATGGCCCTGCAACTCATTCTCGTCGGCTACGCCCTCGAGTTCATATTTAATCAGAACACTTCACTCTGGGGCCTGGGTGTCGTCAGCTTCATGGTGGTCGTCTCCAGCTGGATCGCCCTGCGCGTCGTGGAGAACAAGACATTCCGTGGCTACCTGGAAATTCTCGCGGCGGTTTTTGTCGGCGGTGGAATCAACCTGGTCCTGGTGATCTTTGGCGTGATCCAACTTGATCCCTGGTATGAATTGAAGTTCCTCATCCCCATCGCCGGAATGGTCTTCTCCAACGGCATGAATGCCCTGAGCATCGGCATCGAACGTTTCGACAAGGAATTAAAAACAAGCAACGACTTCATTCAGTCCCGCAACAATGCCTTCCGCGTTTCGATGATCCCGCAGGTAAATGCACTCTTGGCGGTCGGCCTCGTCGCCCTGCCCGGAATGATGACGGGGCAGATCTTGTCGGGCGTTTCGCCGCTGATCGCGGTGCGGTATCAGATCATGGTCATGGCCATGTTGCTGGGCACGGCAGGGCTCACGTTGGTCGCGTATTTCCTCATTCACCGGCGATCAGCCGAAGCAGTCTGAAAACTTGAATCGGTCCCGGCTATAGTTTGTCCGGGGCTTCCATCAACTCGGCGACGCGACTGAGCAGCCGTCCGGCCGCACCGCCGTCGAGCACGCGATGATCAAAACTCAAAGTGAGATTCGCTTCAGTGACCGGAACGAACTCGCCTTTGTCCTCATCCCAACACGGGACTTTTCGACCCGCACCCATTCCCAAAACCAACGTCTGTTCCGGCAGCGGAATCGGCGTCGCCCAAGTCAGGCCGAATGTGCCGAAATTGGTCACCGTAGCGATCGATCCGCCGGTGGCGTCCGGTGGCAGTTTTCGCTCACGCGCGAGCGCGACCAGTTCACCATAACGCTGCGTCAGGTCGGTCAATGAACGCTTGTTCGCATCACGAATCACCGGCACCAGCACGCCGTCGTCGGCTTCAACTGCAAACCCCAGATCGATGGACGTCGGATGCACGATCTTGTTTCCAACCAGCCGACCGGCGGGCGCGCTGTTCTCGGCAAGCGCGAGGGACAATGCGCGCAACGCGTAGAGTGCGGGTCCGGGTTTGGGATCACAGGTTTTTCGGTGGGCCAAAAGAACGTCGAGTTTGACCGGAAGTCCGACGGTGGCCAACGGACGGGTCCAACTTCGGCGCATCGCGTCGGCAACCGCTACTCGCATCGACGAAGCTTGGCTGAGTTTCTTCTTCTCGATGCCCGCAATGAACTGTTCAAAATCGTCGATGGTGACGCGTCCGGCGGCACCGCTGCCCGCGATGCCGGACAGGTCGGCGGCGTGAAGTCCGAGCTCCTGCATCCGTGCTTTCATCCGGGGCGACATGTAGCTGGCACCTGCGGCGGCGGCGGGAACGGGCAGTCCGCGAACGGAAGGCTCGACCTTCGCCGGCGGGGTCTGCGCACTCGGTTGATTGGTAGTCGCGACGGGTTCTGACGACTGCGGCGCATCGGTGGATTTTGCCGGCGGGCTGTTAAGTCCGCGTTTCTCCGCCTCTTCAACCGAGACTTCGAGATAACCCAGCACGGCGCTCACGCTGTAGCTTTCATTCACCTTGATCGTGAACTCGACGACCTCTCCCGAAGCCGGCGACGTCACGTTCATGGTCGCCTTGTTCGTCTCCACCTCGATGAGATCCTGGTCGGATTTAACCTGATCGCCGGGCCGGACCAGCAGATTGACAATGGTGGCTTCGGCGATGGACTCGCCCAACTGCGGCATGATGATCGGAATGCGGGGCATGTTCGTTCAGGTGCGTAAAAGTTTGCGGGCGGCGTTGCCGATGCTGCGCGCGGTCGGACGGTGCATCATCCACAAATTTGGATGATAAGGAATGGGCGTGTCTTTCGCGTTGAGCCGTTGCGGCGGCGCATCGAGCAGATTGAATCCCTCGCTAGCAACGCGGGCGATCACTTCTGCCGTGACGCCTCCCCATGGAAAGCTTTCTCCGACCGCGAGCAATCTTCCGGTGCGCGCCACGGACGCCATCACGGTGTCGGTGTCGAGCGGCTTCACCGACCGCAGGTCCACCACTTCAATCTCCCATCCTTCGGGGGACAATTCTTCGGCCACGGCGAGGGCTTCATGCACCATCGCGCTGTACGCCACGATGGTCAGGTCGCGTCCCGGTCGCGCGATCCGCGCTTTGCCGGTTGGCAACGCTTCGCTCGGCAACCCGTCGGATTTGAGGTGGTAGTAAAGATACTTGTGCTCGCAGAAAATGACCGGGTCATCAATAGCCACGGCTTCGAGCAACATGGAGTAAGCATCTTCCACCGTGGCGGGTGTCATCACGATCAGCCCGGGATAATGCGCGTAAAGCGTCTCCATGCTCTGGCTGTGAAACGGTCCGCTGCCGGACGTGCCGCCGCTTGGAAGCCGGACCACGATCGGACACGGCACTTTCGTCCGCCAGTTCAACGTGGCGGCTTGGTTGACTACCTGGTTGAACCCGATCGTCGAGAAATCCGCGAACTGCATTTCGATGATCGGCCGCATGCCTTCAATCGCCGCTCCCACCGCCATTCCAATCATGGCGTCCTCGCTGATCGGCGCGTCAATCACGCGTCCGGGAAATTCCGCCGCGAGATTTTTCGTTGCTTTGAACGCGCCGCCAAAGTCGCCAACGTCCTGACCATAGATGAAGACACGGCTGTCATCGGCCAAGGCCTTGGCCTGCGCGGCGCGGATCGCTTCCAGATAGGTAATGCTCACGAAAAAAGAAAATCAGACATCGAGATGATTGTGCGTCTCCTGAAGATGACGCGAGGCAAGCGCGCACCAGTCTTCCTGATAGGGGTCGGGAGTCGGTTCGCGTTGCACCTGGGCGATGGCCTTTTCGATCTCGGCAATCGCCTCCTCATTCCACCGGGCCAGCTGGGCTGAATCCGCCAGACCGCGTTTCATCAGCTGTTGTTCGGCAATTTTCAGACAGTCGCCAGCCAATGGAGACTGTTTCAGGGAATTGGAAATATAGCCGGCGTCATCGTGTTCGCCATGACCGCAAAGTCGGAGCAGCTCCGCCTCGACCAGCTGCGGTCCGCCACCCGCCCGGGCGTCGGAAATGGCCGCGCCCACCACTTCGAGACAGGCGGTCAGATCGTTTCCCTGGACCTGATGTGACTTCACGCCGTAGCCGGGCGCCTTGGCAGAAATTGATTCGCACACGAACTGTCGCGAGGCAGGAGTCGAATAGGCGAACTGGTTGTTGGCAACGATCAATACCAGCGGAAGATTCTCCAATGCGGCCTGGTTGAGCGCCTCATGAAACGAGCCGGTGGAGGTCGCGCCTTCTCCGATGCACGCCGCGCCCACGAAATCTTTTTCGCCCTTCATCCGCTTGGCGAACAAAGTTCCGTTCACCACCGAAATCGTGGAACCCAGATGACTGATCATGGGAATGTATCCGGCGGTCGGTCGTCCGCGGTGAACATTCCCGTCGCGCCCCCGCATTGGACCGAGAACGGAACCCATATAGGTTCGCGCCGCGTCGAGGATCGACTCCTTGAACGCCAGCCGGCCAGCCTGATCGCGGATCAACGGCGCAAACACGTCGCTCTCCCTCAGCTGCACGCCGATCGACGCGCTCAAAGCCTCCTGACCGCGACCGATGAACACGCCTCCGTGGATTTTTCCACCGCGATAAAGGGTTGCAAACTTTTCGTCCAACAGTCGGCCCAACACCAGGAAGCGGTAGGCACGAAGCAGCAGCTCCTGTTCGGACGTATGATTGCGATTTTGACTGGTCGTTGCAGCTTCCGGCACGAGCGAAACAGTGCCTGTTATCCTTCACAGGCGCAAACCAAATTCCCCGCCGCAGCCGGTTCGTGAGACCTCAACCTGCTGGATTCCAGAGACTTTTGAGCAAAGGCTGTGCAGCTGTCATCATCACACCTACTCTGCCCCTCGCCTGCACATGAAATGTCGTGGTGGAGGAGGTCGCAGTTCGTCCCCGTCCGGAAGTTCTTTTTGGCCCGCAAGGCGCCAGACATTGAGATGGCGAGCGCGCATTGCCAGAAACGTCGACGCGTCCGCTGGTATTCATTTTGACAACAAAACAGATGCATCTGAATTGAATTCGACTGAACCATTTGATTTTGCGTCCGGCCAATGGACGGGATTCGTCAACAACCGATCCAATTACCGCACGCAGTTTGATCTACTACTGCAGTTCCGGGACAACCACCTGACCGGTGTCGGCAACGACGAGAATGGCATGTTCGTGCTCAGCGGGGACTACGATGCGCCCACAAACGAATGCAAATGGATCCAGACCTACCTCTTTGGAACCACTGTTTTTTACCGGGGCTTCTGCGAAAACAAACGAATCTGGGGCACGTGGAAAAGCGCCAACGAGCGCCACGGCGGGTTTGAGATCCGGCCCGCGCCGAAGTCCCCATTCTCCATACCGGCCTCTTCAGGCCTTTAAACCACAGAAACTTTTTGAAACGGGTCACCGTCAGGAATCGTCATGTTAACTATCTGCAAGCGGAAGGCTTGCGGTTTCGGTTAACCTTGCGATAATCCATGACATGCCCCAGCGCGAAGTTCTGAGATGCTTTTTGCAATTGGCTCGATTGCGTTGGGGGACCTTCGTTGTCATCACGCTCGCTTCGCTCCTGCCATTGAGTTCGATCGCGGCGGCGGACGTCACCCTTCAGGACTTGCAGGAACTGTTTCTCACGGGACAGTATCGGGAATGCATCGAGGTAGGGGAGGCAAACCTGCAGCAACAACAGCACAGCCAATACTGGCGGGTCATGTTGATCAAGGCCTATCTCGCGGTCGGTGAGGTCGACAAAGCCACAACTCATATTGACGTCGCGATGGAACGCTTCTCCCGCAGCGTGGCGTTACGTTGGATTCAATATGAACTGGACACGGCGAACGGCGACCATGAAGCCGCCGCCGAGGAATTGAAGGCCATTGATGACTACGCGGGTCCGCGCCTGCGCTATCTTCAGGATCCCGAGAACCTCGTGCTGCTCGGACGCGCCGCGTTGGCGATGGGTGCGGAGCCCAAACTGGTGCTCGACAATTTTTTCCGCCGGGCGCAGCGCGCTGATCCCAAGTATGCCGAAGCCTGGCTCGCCGCCGGTGAACTCGCGCTCGAAAAACACGACTTTGAACTGGCGGCCACCACCTTTCAAAACGGTCTCAAAGAGATCCCGGATCACCCGGACCTGCTGTATGGGCTGGCGCAGGCGTATTTTCCCAGCGAACGAGCGGTCATGCTGGAGTCGCTGGTCCAAGCGCTGAACGTGAACACCAATCACGTCCCCAGCCACCTGCTGCTCGCGGATCACCTGATCGACGCCGAAGATTACGCCGCCGCGTCCAAGCAACTGGACCTCGTGCTGAAAGTAAATCCGATCTCGCCCGAAGCATGGGCTTATCGCGCCGTGATCGCGCACGTCAACAATGAGCCCAACATTGAGGAAAGCGCGCGCGAAAAGGCGCTGGCCGTCTGGAAACGCAATCCCATGGTCGATCATTTGATCGGCAAAAAACTCAGTTTGAAATATCGTTTCAAGGAAGGTGCGGAACACCAGCGTCTCGCACTGACGATGCGGACGAACTACCTGCCGGCCAAAGTGCAACTTGCCCAAGATTTGCTCCGGCTCGGCCAGGACGAGGCGGGCTGGGCACTGGCCGACGAAGTGAACAAGGAGGACGGCTACGACATTACGGCGTTCAATCTGGTGACGTTGCGGGATCAATACAAACGGTTCACCACGCTCACCAACGAACATTTCATCGTGCGCATGGAATCCGGCGAGGCGGAGGTGTTTGGGCCCCGAGTTCTGGATTTACTGACCCGCGCCCACGCAGAGCTGACCAAGAAATACGGGGTCACTTTGGAGACGCCGACGTTGGTGGAAATATTTTCGGATGCGCGGGATTTTGCCGTGCGCACGTTCGGCATGCCGGGCAATCCGGGCTATCTTGGCGTGTGTTTCGGAAACGTCATCACGGCGAACAGTCCGACCTCCCCGGCCGGTCGTTCCGCCAGCTGGGAATCCGTGCTCTGGCATGAGTTCTGTCACGTGATCACGCTCAACATGACGCACAACAAAATGCCGCGCTGGCTGAGCGAAGGGATTTCAGTTTACGAAGAACTTGAGGCCGACGGCTCGTGGGGGCAGAAGATGGACCCCGAATTTCGTGACCTGATTCTTTCCGGGAAAATGAAGCCGGTCAGCGAACTCAGCGCCGCCTTCCTCACCGCCGGCAGCAATACGGATCTCCAGTTCGCGTACTACCAGTCCACACTGGTGGTCGAGTTTCTCGTCAAGACCTACGGATTTGAGAACCTCAAAAGCATTCTCACCTCGCTGGGCGAAGGAATTGAAATCAACGAAGCCATCGGGAACCACACCGCCGCAATCGAAGCGGTGGACGAACAGTTCACGACTTTTGCAGAAGCTCGGGCGAAGTCGTCTGGCAGGGGATTCGAATGGAGCAAACCGGACGTGGCCGAGGCCGGCGTCGCACAGATATCGGCGCTGCTTCCGAATTATCCGGTCAACTACTGGGTGCTGACGGGAGCGGTTGAGGAATACATCGCGGCAAAGAAATGGGATGAAGCCGCCGAACTACTCGACACGATGTTCTCGAAGGGCAACGGAGAATTTGACACGGCCGCACCTTACATTCTCCAGGCTGCAATCTACCGGCAAAATGGCAGAACCGTCGACGAATTCATCTCAATGAAACAAGCAGCAGCGATTGACGGCAACCAGCTGGATATTTTTCTACGACTGCTGGAGATCTCGCAGGAACGCCAGGACTGGGAGGACATCAACCTCTACGCACGGCGCGCTCTCGGCATGAACCCGACGCTGATCAGCGCGTATCAGGCGCTGGCCGAATCCGCCGAGCAGCTGGGCCGGCCAGAGGACGCGATCGCCGCCTACGAAACGATCCTGAAGCTGGACCCGCTCAATCCGGCCAGCGTTCATTTCTCGGCCGCTCGGCTCCAGCAAGAATCCGATCCTGACCGGGCAAAACGTCACCTCCTGTTCGCGTTGGAATCCGCGCCGCGTTATCGCGCCGCCCACCAGCTGCTACTGAAAGTGAACAGTCAGCTCGCGCAGCTGACAACGCCAACGGAGCTGCAACCAACGACGGAAACCGACACGACTTCCACCGATTCACCGCAGTCGTCTCCAACCGTTGATGCGCCGCAACCCGGATTCGAATGAGAACCTGGAGCCAATACGTTCTGACTCTCGCGTTTCTGCTCATTCTGGGCAGCGGTGTGTTTGCGCAGCGGTATCGAAACAGCCGGGGCGGCGTTCCCACGTGGGAGATCGATTCAAAGCTTCCGCACGATATCTTCACCTTCGCACGGATCAGGTATTCCTCGTATGGCAACTGGGGAGGACGGGGACGGGGGCAGGGCGACTGGAGCACCGACCTTCCTGATGCAGATCTGAATTTCAGTTACCGGCTGCAGGAAATGACCTCCATGAAAGTCAATCCGGACGGCGTCATCCTGAACCTCACGGACCCCGAGCTGGCTGACTACCCGTTCATCTACATTGTCGAGCCGGGCGGCCTCTATTTCAGCGAACTCGAAGTGCTGGCGTTGCGCAATTATTTGTTGAACGGCGGATTCCTGATGGTCGATGATTTCTGGGGCGAAGCGGAGTGGTACAATTTTCGCCAACAGATTGGGCGGGTGTTTCCTGATCGCGAACCGGTGGACATCCCGATCACGCACGAGATTTTCAACATCGTGTTTCCGATCACGGAGAAGCCCCAGATCCCGAACATCGGAACCGGAACCATGAGCCAGTACGACGGCGTCACTTGGGAGCGCCCGGATGCCAAGGAAGTTCACTACCGGGGCATCTTTGACGACAAGGACCGGCTGATGGTGATGATCTGCCACAACACGGATCTCGGCGACGGCTGGGAACGCGAGGGCGAGAACGAATATTACTTCCGCGAATTCTCCGAGAAGAGCGCTTTTCCGCTGGGAATCAACATTGTCTTTTACGCTTTAACTCACTGATGAACACTCCAACAGAGAACCCCGACGACGCGACGAATTCCGTTCCAGCTTCCACCCCGCCACCGGTGCCCAAAACGGAACCGGCGGCTCCGACTCCACCCCCGGTTCCGGCGATGGATGACGCCGCGCTCGTCCGGCGCATGAGCGAGTGCCATCACCAGATTCAGACCGAACTGGCCAAGGTGATCGTCGGTCAGAAAGAAGTCGTCGAAGAAATTCTGCTGTCGCTGTTCGCCGGCGGGCATTGCCTCATCACCGGCGCTCCAGGGCTCGCAAAGACGTTGCTCGTCAAATCGATCGCGCAGATCTTCCACCTGAAATTTCAGCGGATTCAGTTCACGCCTGATCTGATGCCCGCCGACATCACCGGCACGGAAATTCTGCAGGAAACATCCGAGGGCCGGAAACTTGAATTCATCCCGGGGCCGGTGTTCGCCAACATCCTGCTCGCGGACGAAATCAACCGCACGCCGCCCAAAACGCAATCCTCGTTGCTCGAAGCGATGCAGGAACATCAGGTCACGGCTGCCGGCGTGCGCCACATTCTGCCGGAGCCGTTCTTTGTGCTCGCCACCCAAAACCCGATTGAGATGGAGGGCACATATCCCCTGCCCGAGGCGCAGCTGGATCGTTTCATGTTCAACGTGGTGATCAACTACCTGCCGGAAGATGACGAAGTGAAGGTCATCCAGCAAACGACGTCGCCGCAGTACAAAACCATCGAAGCGCTGTTCACCGGCGAGGACGTTCTGCAATTTCACCAGCTAGTTCGCAAGGTTCCGGTCGCCGAGGAGATCGTCCGTTATGCCGTCCGCCTTGCCGCAAACAGCCGTCCGCATCAACCGACGACACCTGACTTCGTGAATGACTGGGTGAACTGGGGCGCCGGAACGCGGGCCGCGCAGTTCCTGGTTTTGGGGGCGAAAGTCCGTGTGCTGCTTCAAGGACGGACCCACGTGATCCGAGAGGATATTCAAGTGCTCGCCCAGCCGGTCCTGCGCCACCGCGTACTGCTCAACTATCGCGCGGAAGCCGAGGGCATCACCGTCGAACAGCTGATTCAGCGCATCGTCGATCACACCAAGTAAACATCACCGTGGTCGCGCGCAACACACAAAAAGAACACCGCTTCATCGACACCAAGTCGTTGATGGCCATCCGCAATCTGGAGTTGCGGGCGCGGGCGGTGATGGAAGGATTCTGGCACGGCCTTCACCGCAGTCCCTTTCACGGATTCTCCGTCGAGTTCACCGAGTACCGCGTTTACACGCCGGGCGATGATCTGCGTTATCTTGACTGGAAACTGCTTGCTCGAACGGACCGGTATTATCTCAAAAAATTTGAGGACGAAACCAACGTGCGCTGCCATCTGGTGGTCGATAACAGCCGGTCAATGCAGTTCACCTCGCTCGACTACACGAAGGCGGACTTCGCCGGAACGCTGGCCGCGACGCTGGCGTGTTTTCTCAACCGTCAGGGTGACGCGACCGGTCTGCTGTTATTTGACGAAGCGATCCGGGATTACCTGCCCGCCCGCAACCGGCCCGGCCATCTGCGTCAGCTGATGATGGCGCTGGAGCGGGCGCCCGAGGGAAAAGGCACCGACCTCGTGAAGCCGCTGGAACGAATCGCCGCGCTGATCCGCAAACGTGGCGTGGTGGTATTGATCTCCG
The DNA here is from genome assembly GCA_041689265.1 of Verrucomicrobiota bacterium. Classification (GTDB taxonomy): domain Bacteria; phylum Verrucomicrobiota; class Verrucomicrobiia; order Limisphaerales; family RI-55; genus JBDNGP01. The sequence goes on along the minus strand of JBDNGP010000274.1, from coordinate 7,534 downwards.
ATCTGCTCGCGCCGATCGACGGACTGCAAAAGGAGCTGACCATGCTCAAGTCCGCCGGCCACGAACTGATCGTGTTTCAGACGTTGGACCCGGCGGAGATCTCGTTCGAATTTGACGAAGCGATGCTGTTCCGTGACCTCGAAACCAACCGCGACATCTACGTCGATCCTGCCGCGGCTCGCGAGGGTTATTCGGAAAAACTGAAGGAACACCAGGAAAAGATCACCGCGCTTTGTCGCAATCTGGGAATTGATTTCCACGTGGTGCCAACCGATACGCGGATGGATCTGATGCTCCTTGAGTTTCTGAAAGACCGTCATCGCCGCATGCCCCTCAACCTTCGCAACGTGCAACGTCCCGGAGCCGTATGAATTTCCTGGCACCATGGTTCTTCGCCGGCGCGGCTGCGATCGCGCTGCCAATCGTATTTCATCTCGTCCGCCAGAGCATCCGGAAAAAAAAGCTCTTCAGCTCGTTGATGTTTTTGAAACCCACGCCGCCGAAGATCAAACGACGGAACCGGCTCGAACATATACTTCTGTTGTTGCTGCGATGTGCCCTGCTCCTCTTGCTGGCGGCGGCGTTCACGCGGCCGTTCTTCAAGCAGCCAGCCGGAGCCCGGTCGGTTGGGCAACAGAACAACATCACGGTTGTCCTGATCGACACGAGCGCGAGCATGCGGCGCGGCGCGCTGTGGAACGAAGCGACCGAACTTGCGATGGGCGTTTTTGATGAGCTCAAGAATTCTCACGAAGTTGCGCTGATAGCGTTTGATCGCCAAAACCGGACGATGATTTCGTTCGAGGAATGGGCCCGGACCGAGCCGTCCCAACGCGCTACGATGTGGAAAGAAAGGTTGAGCGTGATCGAACCGACCTATGGTGGCACGACTCTGGGAAACGCGTTGATCAACGCCGCCGAATTGCTGGAGGACGCACGAAGCCGCAACGAAGCCACCGTCGAATCCATCACTGGCCGCATCATTCTGATCAGCGATCTTCAGGAAGGCGCGCATCTAGACGGTCTCGCCGGTTTTAACTGGCCTTCGCGCGCGTCCGTTGAATTGAGGTCGCCGAAATACCGTTCCAAATCCAATGCCGGGCTCCATCCCGTCGCCTCCGATCCGAACGCCGTCCTTACCTCGACACAGACGAACACCGCCCGCGTGTTCATCAGCAATGCGTCGGATTCGACGAAGGAGCTGTTCACTGTTTCGTGGGCAAACGAGAACGGCCACAGCCTCCACGAGCCGGAACAAATCTATCTCCCGCCCGGCCAGTCGCGGGTCACACGTTTGCCGTCGCTGACCAACAGCGCGACCGCCGGACGCATCCAACTGACCGGCGACGACGAGCCTTTTGACAACACGATATTCGTGGTTCCAGACGAACCGCAGCAGGTCAGAATTTTGAGCCTCAGCGACGGCGATCCAACCGACTCGAAGAGCCTGTCGTTCTTTCTCAGGAACGTGTTTCAAAGCACGACGCGACGGACGATGGCGTTCACGAACATCGTCGAACCCGCCGTAATTTCGCCCGACGATTCGATTGATCTCCTGATCGCGACCGACAAGCCCGCTGCATCGGGTCTAATTCAAACACAGTTGGATGCCGGGAATTCGGTGCTGCTCGTTCTCGACCAAGAAGGAACGGCTGATCTCCTCAAGTCCGTGCTGCAACTCCCCGACCTGGCCGTCCAGGAAGGCCAACAAAGGAACTACGCGTTGTTGGGGAAAATCAGATTCGAGCATCCTCTGTTCGCTCCGTTCATGGATTCACGGTTCAGCGATTTTACGGGCATCCATTTTTGGAAATATCGAAAACTGGACCCTGACCAATTGCCCTCTGCGCGCGTGCTCGCCGAGTTCGACAACGGCGATCCAGCGTTGATTGAAATCCCACGCGGCGATGCCTCAATTTTTGTACTGACAACCAGCTGGTTGCCGCGTGACAGCCGCCTCGCGTTGTCGTCCAAGTTTGTTCCGCTGCTGTATTCCTTTCTGGAAATGAACCGACCGCCTCAAACGGACGGGCAGTCGCTGACCGTCGGTGACACGCTCGCGTCGGCCGGCGTTGGCGCGCAAACGACGCTCGTGAAACCCGACGGAAAAACACTCTCCGACGCGACTCGTGCAACCGCTTTCGAGACCCCTGGAATTTATGTTCTACAACCGGCGGAACAGCCGGAGTTTTTGGTCGCCGTCAATCTGGATTCCGCTGAAAGCCGGACGGCCCCGATGCAGGATGAAGCGTTGATCCGGCTTGGCGTTCCCATCACTGGCTTGGGCGAATCCGCGACGGCGGCCCAGATCGCACGGGAAATTCAGCAGAAGGACAGCGAGACCGAGGCCCAGCAAAAAAACTGGCGCTGGTTGCTGGCGGCGGCCGTCGGAATATTTCTCCTCGAAAGTTTCCTCGCAGGAAGAGCGGGATCACCACTCGCCGCTGAATCGCCCGCCGCCTGATTATTCCGCCTTCTTCGGCACGTGCTCGAGGTAGCGTTTGAAGACGTCGCTTTGCGGCGCCCGAAATTCCAGCAGCGAGTGAAGGACCCCAGAAACCATTTCATGCCCGTCACGAGATTCCGCTGGGCCGTTGCCACCACCAGATGAAAATGGTTGAGCATGAGCACTTGGGCATGAACCTGCCAACTTGTCTTGGGGCAACACTGGTCCAGACAGGTGAGGAACAACCGCCGGTCATCATCCTGTTTTGAAGATCGGTTCCCGACGATCTCCACGGTTGATAACGTGATAAATCGAGCCCCGGATACTCCCCTCTCAGCTTGCGCACCATGAAAGGAAAGCTAGCCAACTGCTAGTTGTCAATAACAAGAACCGCCCCTTTAGACCCCTTTACGCGCTGCCGACGCAGTTTGCGAATGCCTGTCTCGTCCAAAACCGAATCGTCAGCGGCCTTCTTCGTATTCTTGCGAACTCGCTTGTTCGCCTTCACCAGTCGGCGACGCTCGGCTGGTGTTGGGCAATAAACCTGACCGGCGGCCTGAACCAAACGCGAACGTTCTTCGCCGGCGACCGCAGAAAGCAGCGTTCGGTCGGCAGCAATTTGTTCCAGCAACTCCGTGGCAGCGCGAAGACGTTCAGTCAGATTATCAGGATCAGATTCGATTGGATTATCAGCGGACATGAAGACGAAAAAATGTAGGCGAACCTCTGAGCCTGAACCGCACGGCGTCCAGCTCAATTCGAGCGCTCTCTTCTTGGGAGCGCATCTCGACCCTGTCCCCCATTTGCCGAGGCGATAGGGAGTCGTTCGGCCAGAGTAGTGGGACGCTTCCAGCTCCCAGTCCCCGGGCCACGCCGTGAACGCAACTTTTCCGGCACGGCCGAAGTTCGGCTTCCCATCTGGAAACACCTTGTCCCCATCTACTTGACGCCCCGCCGTTCCTTCGTGACTCTCTCCCGCGATGACAGATCTTCAATTCGCCCGTGCGCAGATGGGAATGTCGCTGGCGTTCCACATCATCTTCGCGGCCATCGGCATCTGCATGCCGGTGCTCATGGCGATCGCTGAGGGTCTTCATCTTCGCACACGCAATCCCGTCTACCTCGAACTCGCCAAACGCTGGGCGCGCGGCACGGCAATCCTGTTCGTCATAGGCGCGGTTTCTGGAACAGTGCTTTCGTTTGAGCTTGGTCTGCTCTGGCCAAAATTCATGGAACACGCCGGACCCATCATCGGCATGCCGTTCTCGCTCGAAGGTTTCGCGTTCTTCACTGAAGCCATTTTTCTCGGCGTGTTTTTCTACGGGTGGGATCGAATGTCGCCGGTGGCGCACTGGTTGTCCGGCGTGGTCGTCGCCATCAGCGGTGTGATGTCCGGCGTCTTCGTGGTGACGGTGAATGCGTGGATGAACACTCCGGTTGGCTTCGATTTTGTGGACGGCGAATTCACTAACATCGATCCCATCGCCGCCATGCTTAATCCGGCCGCGCTGCATCAAGTGATTCACATGACGCTCGCCGCCTTCGTGGCCACCGGATTTCTTGTGGCGGGCATTCATGCGTACTTTTTCCTGCGAGATCGCACCAGCGAATTTCATCGAGCGGCGTTTAAGATTAGCGCTTCACTGGCGTGTGTCGCGATTCCGCTTCAAATCTTCTCCGGCGATTTCGCGGCACGACGCGTTGCCGAATTACAGCCCGCCAAATTCGCCGCCATGGAAGCGCACTTTGAAACGCAGGCCGGGGCTCCATTGCTCATCGGTGGCATTGTTGACGAAGAAGCGCGAACCACGAAATACGCGATTGAGATTCCGAACGGCCTGAGCCTCCTGATCGGCCACAGCACGAAGACGGTCGTGCCCGGACTCGACACCATTCCGCGAGATGAATGGCCGAACGTCGCGCTCGTCCACCTGAGTTTCGATGTGATGGTCGGCTGCGGGTCGATCATGTTCGCGCTTGCCGCGTGGGCCGGATTCAACTGGTGGCGCAAACGCAAACTCGATCAAAGCACGTGGTTGTTGAGGGCGTTTATCGTTGTGGCACCGATGGGTTACATCGCTCTGGAGGCTGGATGGTTTGTGACGGAATTCGGACGGCAACCATGGGTGATCTACGGTCTGATGCGGACTGCCGATGCCGTCACGCCGATGCCCGGACTGGTCGTTCCGTTCACCACGTTCACCTGCGTTTACATCTTTCTATCAGTGATCTTAATCATGCTTTTGAAACGGCAGTTCCTCGAAACTGCTTCGCCGAAAACTCATGCACCTTGAAGAAGTCATTGCGTTTATTACGCTCGCCGCATTGACGCTGTATGCGTTGATGGGTGGCGCGGATTTTGGTGGCGGTGTCTGGGATTTACTCGCGCACGGGCCGCGCGCCAAGCGACAGCGCGAAGCCATCGCCAACGCGATCGGCCCGGTCTGGGAGGCGAACCACGTGTGGCTGATTCTCGTCATTGTTCTGCTCTTCACCGCGTGGCCGAAGGCGTTCGCTGCGATTATGACCGCGCTCCATATTCCGATCACGGCGATGCTGTTGGGCATCGTACTGCGCGGCACCGCGTTCATTTTTCGAAAATACGATCTAAAGAAAGACGACGTGCAACGACGCTGGAGTCGAGTGTTCGGCATCTCCAGCGCCTTCACGCCAATCGTTCAAGGAATGATTCTAGGCTCGCTCACCACCGGCGCGATTCGCGTTGAGAATGGAATCATTGTGACCGGCTTCTTCGCGGGCTGGCTCACGCCGTTCGCCTTCGCCTGTGGCGGGTTTGCACTCGTGCTTTTTGCCTTCATTGCGGCGGCGTATCTCACCGTCGACACGGCCCACGATCCGGAGGTGCAGAATGATTTCCGAATCCGGGCGATGGTCTCGGGACTCGCGCTCGCGCCGATCTCGGCGATCGTGTTTTTTACTTCAAAAACGAACGCACCTTACATGAACGACGGTCTGACCAACTGGTGGGCGCCGTTGCTACTTCTGGCAACGACACTTTGTGCGGTGGCGGCCTTGATCGCCCTTTGGTGTGGTCGGTTTAGCCTAGCCCGTGTTGCTGCGCTGTGTCAGGTGATCACGATTCTGTTCGGCTGGGCGCTCGCGCAATACCCGCACCTGATCTACCCCGACCTTAACATTCGCAACACAGCCGCGCCAGAGATTACGTTGCGCCTGCTCTTGATCGTTCTTTCCGTTGGCGCGGTTGTTTTGCTGCCGTCGCTTTACTACCTATTTCATCTCTTCAAAGGTCATCGCGCGGAGTAGGGAAGTGTCCCCTGAGTCGTTAAAAATTTGAGGTAGTGGTTGGTTCAACCACGCGAGAGCGTGGTGGTGACAAAACCAAAAAAACCAACCAACACCATGAACCACGAAATACTCAAAGCCGCTTTTTGCAAGGCGTAAAGGGGTCGTAAAGGGGTCGGTTCTTTAGTTTGACAACTACCGCCTGGTGAGACTGCTGTTCCCGTTTCTGCTTCGTGGACTTGCGTCGGTCCAATGTTGCTGACTCTGTTTTCATCTGAGCAGAAACTGAGGTGGACCCGAAACTTCGGCCACTGTGAGTTTAAAACAAGCTATGGTGGCGAGGTGTGGGAAAGTTGTATTCCATCGGTGATGGAGGTTCAAGGTTTCAGTTGTTGAGTTTGATTTTGGGCGTGGGATTTTGGCAGCCGTAACGGAAGGCGAAGCGCGCAACGGAGCGGAGTTGCGGGCGCGCGACCGGAGTGGAGGCTGCCAAAATGGGTCGTGATTTGGAGGGCGGGGTCTTCATGCCGCCAGGTCTCTCGCCCCGGTGGATCTCCCCGATTGGTGGACCGCCTCCGGCGTGAGGTTTCCCAGCGCCTCGTGGGGCCGCCAGGTGTTGTAGCGCTCGAACCATCGTTTGAGCCCGGCGAACAACGCCGGGAGTGTCGCGTATTCACGCAGATAAATGTCCTCGTATTTCACGCTCCGCCACAACCGTTCGATGAACACATTGTCCATCCAGCGACCACGTCCGTCCATGCTGATTTTGATCCCAAGGTGCGTCAACCATGCGATCCATTCTTCCGAGGTGAACTGGCAGCCCTGATCCGGGTTGAAGATCTCCGGCGCGCGCCCGGTACTGGTGATGGCCTGGTTCAAGGCGCGCAGACAGAGTCCGGTGTCCATGGTGTTTGAAAGTTCCCAGCCCAGGACTTTGCGCGAATGCCAGTCCATCACCGCGCACAGGTAGGCGTGGCCCCGGGCCATGGGCACGTACGTGATGTCCGCGCACCAGACCTGGTCGGGCCGCTCAATGTTGAGCTTCCTCAGCAGGTAGGGATACTTGCGGTGGGAGCGGTCCGGGGTGCTCGTCCGCGGCCGGCACCAGATCGCCTCGTGGCCCATCTCACTCCGCAGGCGGCGCAGGCGCTTCCGGTTCACCTTCCGATCATGGTCGCGCTGGAGCACCGTCACCAGGCGGCGGCTTCCCAGACAGGGATCCACCAGGTAAATTTCATCCAGAAGCCGCTTCAACTAGCGATCCTCCTCGCTCTCCCCCACCGGTTTGAAGTCGGTGCGAAATCGGCCTTCGGCGATTTCCAGCACTTCATGGACGCCTTCTTCATTCTCCCCTATGAGACGGACGCGTTCTCCCTTCTTCAGATCCGTTGCAAGATTGACCCAGCCTTCTTTGAGACCTGCCTTCTGGTAGATGTCGGGCACCACATCGGTGGTCTTGCTCACCGCCTGCGGATAAACTGTTTCGACCTGCTGCGCGATGACCTTCTTGTTTGGCCTGTTACCGTTCGTAATCACATCCTTGTGGGTGTAATCGGTAATCTCGATGCGGCTCAGAGTCGCGAGATGGAAGCGAATTTTTCCCCGTTAAAATGTTAAGATGAAGTCGTGCTGGTTGACCGGGCGGTGCTTGTGCGCCGCCTGTTTGAAATGAACCTTTCGAACCAACCAGCATGATGAAAAAAACTACCGATCAGCCAACGCCGGCTCCCGCCGGGAACGAAGCCTTCCGCGAACTATTCCACGGGGCCGTGCGCGGCCTGGTCCGGGAGGGATTGTTGCAAATAATTAAAGACGAGGTGGAGC
>JBDNGP010000273.1:0-6362 GCA_041689265.1 Verrucomicrobiota bacterium | reverse complement strand
GGCGGAGTTAAAAGCGAACATCGCCTCCTTCATGCACAGCATCCAGAAGCAGCCCGGGAGAGTGATGCGCTATTTTTTTGGCCGACACATCTCCTACGCCACCGGTTAACTTGCGAATGTATTTAAGGGCCGCATTAATACGGTTGTTCGTTTGAGGTGACAACCCCGCCATCCACCGGTGGCGCCCGCACGACGCGCACGTCCACTCCGGTGTTGATGACCACGGCATCATTCGACGGGGTGAACCAGATCGCGGTGACGATGCGCTGTTCGATCCAACGAATCGTTTCCTGACGCGCGGCGATGTTCCAGAATCGCGTGACGCCATCCTGTCCACCCGCGGCCAGCGTCCGTCCGTCCGGTGACAAGGCAAGCGCGTAGATTCCCGAACGCTGCAGCCGGTGCGTCTCAATCAATTGCCCGTCGGGCAGACTCCACAACCGCAGCATGCCGTTCCATGCCGAGGTCGCCACGGTTCTGCCGTCCGGCAGCAGCACGGCCGCCGAGGTGTCCTCCTTGTGGCCCCGCAGGTCGGCCAGGGCCTTGCCGGTGCGAACGTCATACACCCGCGGCGAAATGGCGTTGGGCCGGGTGACTAGGTAATCACGGTTGAGGGCGATCACCCGACCGGCAGCCGGCAGCGTGTGGCGTCTTTGGCCGCTGGGGATTTCCCAGATGATATCGTCGCCCGTGGTGCTGACGGTCGCGCAAAGTTTGCCGTCGGGTGAGAACATCGCCTCGAGAAACGGCCCGTCCGTTTTCATCTCCGCAACCAGCTCCGGCGGATTCCCGCGAATGTCATAAATCGCGATCTGGCCATTCGTATTGCCGAAGCCGACCAGCCCGCCGGGCGGATGAAAAAAATAGCCCGATGCGTGTTCCAGTCCCGGCAGCGTGATCTCGCGGGTTTGTTTGCGCAGCCGCCAGTCAAGCAGCGCGATACGCGACGCGGGTTCGTTGGTATGAGTCGTGACGCTGATGAATTCAGAATCGTTCCAGAGCGCCCGGACATTGCGCCAGCGGAGCACGCGGGAGGGCGCGCGGTTGGTCAGATTCCAGAAACGGATCGTCTCGTCCTTGCCGGAGGTGACCAGCGTGTTGCCGTCGGGCAGCCAGAGCGCGGCCCACACTTAATGCGGACTTTGTTTCAACGGCAGCCAATCAGTTCAACGTCCGCGCCGCCGGTGGCTACCGGTTGTTCTCGAACAGCGCCGCCACCATCGGCGTGAGCCTCGCGCCGTCGGGCAATTCTTGGGCGGCAGTTTCCGATCGCGACCGGAAGAAGGACATCCAACCGCTGGATGGCCCCACCATTCTCGACAAGCTGGCCGGCATCCCCGTCACCACCTGGCACTACGATTTTGAATCAACCGACAGCACGCCGCACATCGGCCCGATGGCACAGGACTTCAAGGCTGCCTTCTATCCGGGCCGGGACGACAAGACCATCAGCACGATGGAATTCGACGGCGTGGCGCTGGCGGCGATCCAGGGGTTGAATGAAAAATTGGAATCGAAGCTGGAAAAAAAGGAAACGGAGATCACCGAGCTGAAGCGCCGCCTCGATGCGCTGGAAAGACTTCTCAAGTAGAACCTTCAGTCAACCGGTCGCCCGCTTCGAGAAATGTCTTGGTGCAGAATCCTCTGCATGGAGGTGAATCAATCTATGAACACCCATCGCCTGCTTCAAATCTCCCTTTCTTGTCGCCTGCTCCTGGCGCTCGCTTCGAGCGCGGTTGCGCAGCCATCCACTGTCACCTACCAGGGGCGGTTCCTCGAAAACGACGCCCCCGTCACCGGTCCGGCGGAAATGCAGTTCACGTTGTGGGACGCCGCCAGCGGCGGCGCGTTGATCGCCTCGAACACTCCGCCGACCGTGGCGGTGACCGCAAGCAACGGCCTGTTCATGGCTGCGCTCGATTTCGGACCGGGCGCCTTTCCGGGTGCAGGTCGCTGGGTGCAGGTCGCCGCCCGGACGGGCCTCGCCCCTTTCGTTGCGTTGACACCCCGCCAGCCGATCACCGCCACCCCTTACGCCATCACCGCCGCCAACCTGACTGGCGCAGTTCCCGGCTCGGGTCTGGGCGGCACCTACGGCAACGCCGTCACCTTCAACAACGCGGGTAACAGCTTCACCGGCAACGGCGCGGGATTGACCTCGTTGAATGCCTCGCAACTGACCACCGGTACCGTGCCTGAGGCGCGGGTGGACGCTTCCATTGCCCGCACCAGCCAGGTGTGGGGACTCGGGGGCAACGCGGGCACGACGCCCGGCGCGAGTTTCCTCGGCACCACGGACAATCAGCCGCTGGAGTTTAAGGTCAACGGTCAGCGGGCGTTGCGGCTGGAACCGCAACTGGGCGGCTTGACGGTCAATGTGGTGGGCGGTGCCTCCGGCAACCATGTGGCGCCGGGTGTGGTGGGGGCCACGATTGCCGGGGGTGGGCGGAGTTCGTCCAAACTCACCAACTCGGTCGCCTCCGACTACGCGACGATTGGCGGCGGCTATGTCAACACGATCGCCAGCAACTCGTTCGGGGCGGTGATCAGCGGGGGCGGGTTCAACCGGATCGAGATCAACTCACCCTACGCCGTCATCGCCGGCGGACAGAACAACTTGATCTCGTCCAACGCGTCGCATGCCTTTATTGCCGGAGGGACCAACAACTCGATTGCGGCGGGGGCGCAATTCGGTTTCATCGGCGGCGGAAGGGGCAATCGGGTGCAGAATCAGTGGGCGGTCGCCATGGGCAATTCTACCACCGCCAGCGGGAACTACTCGATAGCGATGGGAAGTGGCACCGTCGCCAGCGGGGTTGCCTCGACGGCGATGGGCTGGTCCTCTACCGCCAGCGGGGTTGCCTCGACGGCGATGGGCATTGTCACCACCGCCAGCGGGGTTGCCTCGACGGCGATGGGAAGTGGCACCGTCGCCAGCGGGGAAGGCTCGACGGCGACGGGCAACGACACGACCGCCAGCGGGCAGAACTCGACGTCGATGGGCAACACAACGACCGCCAGCGGATATAGTTCGACGGCGATGGGGCGTCGAGCCCTGGCCAATAACCGAGGATCCTTCGTCTGGGCGGACTCGCAGAATGCCGACTTCGCTTCCACCGCCGACAATCAATTCAGCATCCGCGCCAGTGGCGGCGTTCGGCTGAGTGATGACACGTCTGCGCTTTCCTTTGGCAATACCGGGCGGCAGATGCTCAATCTCTGGGGTACCACCCATGCCATTGGCGTGCAGGCCAACACCACCTACTTTCGCACCGGCACGCGCTTCTCGTGGTATCGCGGCGGCACCTTCAGCAACACCGAAAACAGCCCCGGCACCGGTGGCACGGTGGCGATGACGCTCACGTCCAGCGGTCTCACGGTCAACGGCACCTTCATCAGCTCGAGCGATCGCAACGTTAAACAGGATTTCCAGCCGGTGGATTCGCTCGCTGTACTCGACAAGGTCGTCGCCCTGCCGTTGTCGGAATGGACTTATCAGGCCGACGAGGAACGCTCCCGTCACGTCGGTCCGATGGCGCAGGATTTCCGCGCCGCCTTCGGCCTGGGCGCCGATGACAAACACATCGCCACCGTGGACGCCGACGGCGTGGCATTGGCCGCCATTCAGGGATTGAATCGGAAGGTTGAAGTTCAACGCGCCGCCATGGAACAGAAGGAAACGGAGATAACAGAGTTGCAGCGGCAGAATGCCGAACTGCTCCGCCGGCTGGAAGCCATTGAACAGCGCCTGAAGTAGGACAGGCATCCTGCCTGTCATGGCGACGGAAGCCGACGTCGCCAAACCGGCAACCCATTCGCACCTCGTTCTCCCCACCCTCCCAGAGTGCTGCCCCCGAGGGGCAAAGCAGCGATCAATGTCACGAAGTAGTGTTGTTCGGCTGCCACAAGGCGCCGGATGGCACGCTCGCTGACGCTCACGGTGACAGGCAGGATGCCTGTCCTACTTCCAACGGGCGTTCCGACTGCCGTCGGGTCTTTTCCGCAGTTGCTTTTGCCGGATCACTTCGGCAAGCATCGCTAAATCAGAAAACCCATTCTTATGCATCCACCACTTGTCACGGCGATCCTGTTGCTCAGCCTGGCCCTCGCCGCCCAGGCCCAATCCACGGCCTTCACCTACCAGGGTCGGTTTGCCCAGAACGGCACCCCGTTCAATGGCCAAGCGGAGTTTCAATTCACGCTCTGGGATGCCGCCACAACGGGCAATCAATTGGCGGCGACCAGCCCGGCTGAAACCACCGTCTCTGTCACCAACGGGCTGTTCACTGTCTCGCTGGACTTCGGCGCGGCGGCGTTCGACGGCGCGGACCGCTGGCTGGAGATCAGGGCGCGCACGACCATCGGCGCGTACACCACGCTGACGCCGCGGCAGCCGCTGTCGCCGACGCCCTACGCGTTGCGGGCGTTGACGGTGAACAGTGGCGGATTGAGCGGCGGCACTTATGCAAACGCCGTCACGTTCGACAACGCGGCGAACAGTTTCAGCGGCAGTTATGCGGGGACGTTCTCCGGCGACGGCGCGAATGTGAGCGGGGTGGATGCTCAGACGGTGGGTGGCGTCGCCGCGGACCGCTTCTGGCAGCTCGGCGGCAACGCCGGGACCACTCCCGGAACGGACTTCCTGGGCACCACAGATAACCAGCCTTTCGAGATCAAGGTGAACGGCCTGCGTGCAATGCGCTTCGAGGACAACGGGGACAGCAACGGTCCCAAGTCCGACGGAGCGCCGAATGTGATCGGCGGTTCACCGGTCAACTTCGTGGCGGCGGGCGTCGTGGGCGCGACCATCGCGGGGGGCGGTGCGACAAATTATTTCGGCGGCGGCGGAGTCACCAATTCCGTGCGGGCGGACTTCGGCTCGGTGTTGGGCGGAGTGGGCAACACCGCCAGCGGGTATGCTTCGACGGCCATGGGTTGCGAAACGACCGCCAGCGGCGATTCCTCGACGGCGATGGGTCGCGACACGACCGCCAGCGGGTTTGCTTCGACGGCGATGGGTCGCGAAACGACCGCCAGCGGGCATATTTCGACGGCCATGGGAGAGAATACCACCGCCAGCGGGTATGCTTCGACGGCCATGGGCGCTTTTACGACCGCCAGCGGGTATGCTTCGACGGCCATGGGCTACGGCACGGACGCCAGCGGCAATGCCTCGACCGCAATGGGCAACGACACGACCGCCAGCGGAGAATGCTCGACCGCGATGGGTTCCCGTGCCAGAGCTAACCATACAGGGACTTTTGTCTGGGCAGATAAAACAGCGGCTGATTTTCCCTCCGGCCAGAACAATGAATTCGCCATCCGCGCAAGCGGGGGAATGCGAGTTTCCTCTGACAATTCAATCATCACCGGCTTCAATATTGAAAACACGACTATCCCAACCGGTTCCGGCAAGTGGCTGCAACAGGTGGTCGGGAGCGGAGTGTCCGGACGGGTGGGCAACTTTGAAATCTGGTATGTCGGTGGCGGAAATAGCTCCTTGACCCTTCAACCTGACGGAGACGTAGGGGTGGGAACCACAACCCCGACCTTCAAGCTCCACGTCAACGGCACGGCGGGCAAACCCGGCGGCGGCTCGTGGTCCACCACCTCGGACGCGCGGCTCAAAGACGTGGGCCAGCCGTTTACCCGTGGGCTGGAGGATTTGGAGAAGATTGAACCGAAGCACTATCACTATTCCAAAGACAACGCGCTCAAGCTGCCGAGTGACCGCGAATACATCGGCCTGATTGCCCAGAACGTGCAAGCGGCCATCCCCGAAGCCATCGAGCCCAATGACACCGGTTACCTGCACGTGAACAACGATCCGATCCTCTGGACCATGCTCAACAGCATCAAAGAGCTGAACCAGAAACTTGAATCCGAGAATGCGGAGTTGAATGCGCGGCTGGAGAAATTGGAAGCATTGCTTAACGACAAACTGAACGGAGGGGTGAAGTGAAAGCGCGAGGATTGAAGATGGGGGATGGAGGATGGCTGGGCCGGGCGGTCCTCTGTGTGATCACCCTTTGCGCCTTGCTCTTTGCGCTGGGCGCTGCGGCCCAATACGCCATCACCTGGTCCAAGATCGCCGGCGGCGGCGGGCTGCAAAGCACCGGCGGCGTCTATGCCCTCAGCGGCACGATTGGCCAACCGGATGCGGGCGGCCCGATGACCAACGGCCAGTATTCCATCACCGGTGGTTTCTGGGCGTTGCCTGCCGTCGTGCAAACGCCCGGCACGCCGACGCTGACGATCGTTCCCGCCACACCCGGCCAGGCCGCGATTTCATGGACGCCGGGCACGCCGGGCTTTGTGTTGCAAGAAACGTGGTCGCTCGCGCCCGCCAACTGGACCAACTC
>JBDNGP010000272.1:0-36170 GCA_041689265.1 Verrucomicrobiota bacterium | reverse complement strand
GGCGGAGTTAAAAGCGAACATCGCCTCCTTCATGCACAGCATCCAGAAGCAGCCCGGGAGAGTGATGCGCTATTTTTTTGGCCGACACATCTCCTACGCCACCGGTTAACTTTCGAATGTATTTAAGGGCCGCATTAATACTGATGTGATTTTTTGCACGTCCGCTCCGAGCAGGGACGGCGGATACTGGGTCGGAACGTGGACCAACTTGATGTCACTGAGCCCTTCACTGGACGTCCGAGCGCTCACGCGGTTTCCCGAGCGCACCTACTTGAAGGTTCCGCTTGAAGACGATTCTGGGACGGTCTGGGTAGCGGGGACTACAAATCTTTTCTCGTTCGATCCCAAACAGGGCGTCATTCAAAGGTATCCTGATGTTGCCGGTCGGCTGGCGCCACCACTGGGCGGGCCAATGCAGGATCGAGAAGGAAGCATCTGGGTCTCCAGCGCACAACATGGAGTGGGTCGCCTGCGGGTGCCGCCCATTCGATCATTTTCCTCTGGTCAGGAGCTGCCAGCGAGCATCCCTCAATCCCTGGCCGTTGATGAGCAAGGCCGATTGCATATGGCCGGGGTGGGGTTCTTCGGGGTGCAGGAGAAGGGAGAGTGGACCACATACGATCTGGACACATTCCTGAAGGATCAGAGGGCGCGCACTCCGGCGGATTCCAAACACAAGGATCTTATCCGTCACGAATGCGTGGCCCTGGACGCCGGGAATCCGGAGGTTGCGTGGTACGGACTGGCGGGTTTGCGTCACACCCGGGAGGATCAGCGGGCTGGGCGTTTGACGTTCTCGATTCCTCTGCTGGCCAGACGCCAGGGCGGAGAGATTGAGTTCTTCGATTGCCCGGATCAACCGGACGGCGTGTGGTCTCATTACAGCGTCGCTTCCACGATCGATCAGGGTGTCTGGATGGCTACCGATCGCGGCATGTTTCAGTTCAAGGAGGACGAGCTGGTAAATTGGTCCGTGAAAAATGATCTTCCCAAGGCGGAGATGTATCGGGTGATTCGCGATCGGGCGGACAACGTGTGGTTCGGTGGTGAGGGAACCGGCCTGTATCGGGTGAGTGGGAACGACGTCCAACACTGGACCACGGCGGATGGACTGGCCTCCGATACGGTGCTGTCGATTCACGAAGACGAGGCGGGCGCGATCTGGGTAGGGAGTGAAAACGGGTTGAGCCGGGTGCTTGACGGCGAGGTGTTGCGATTGGTGGAGGGAGCTGATTTTCTCAAGCAGTCTCTCCGCGAAATCATCCAGGATCAGGGGGGAGATTTTTGGTTTGGCACTCCAAGCGGATTGTTTCATGTGAACGCAGAATCGCTTCGCTCCGCCATCATGGGCGATCCCGTTGAACTGTCCGCTGTTCGATTTGGTAGAAGCGACGGCATGCGCAATGAGGAGGTATTCTTCGATTACGGGCGCACCGGCTGCCTGCTGCCGTCTGGAGAACTCGCATTTTGTGTGGAAGGTGGGATCGTTCGTTTCAATCCGGAACAGGCGCTGAAAACCGTGACCGGACCTCCCGTGCGAATTCTTGAGTGCGGCACTCCTGAAGAGGCGTTTCTGGATCAAACTCTTGTCGACCGCGATGCAAGCGATTCCAATCTCGTTCTGCCGCCACGAGCGTCATTGGCACTGACGTTTAAGTACGGCGCGATCACGTTCGCAGCTCCGGAACGTATCCGCTACCAGCATCGTCTGGTCGGAATGACTGATGAATGGACGGATGTGGGAGACCAAAGTCAGGCGGTGTTCTCGCGCTTATCACCGGGCGATTACCGGTTCGAAGTTCGCGCCTTCAACCAGAACGACGCGATCAGCCCGAACGTGGCAAGTCTGGCGTTTCATCTGACGCCGTATCTTCATCAGCGATGGTCTTTCCGTGCGGGTGTGGCCGTCGCTTTCCTGCTTCTGATTCTGGCACTTCATCGGGCGCGGATGCGGGCTTTCCGGCGCATTGAGCAACTGGAGAACCAGGTGGCGATGGATGATGAACGTTCCCGCATCGCCCGTGATGTGCATGATGAGATCGGCAGCAGTCTCGGGCAGATTCGCCTGTTGGGTGAACTGGCAGACAAGTTTGAACGGCGACACGCCGACTCGGAGGGCCTGGCCAAGCAGATTGCCAATCTCGCCCAAGCCTCCAGCCAGTCGTTGCGGCAGATCATCTGGTCACTGAATCCTAAACGAAGCACCCATGATGATTTGATGGATTACCTGCCGTCGGTGGCGAGCGAGTTTTTTGAAGGAACCGAAATCAATGTGATCGTTGGCGAGCCGAAGATATCCGGTTCGGTGACGCTTTCCCCGGCCTTTAAGCGCGACTTGATACTGATGCTGCGAGTGATCATGAACAATGTTGTTCAGCATTCCAAAGCAACCGAGTTTCGGCTCGATCTGGAGGTCACCGGTGCAGCACTGATCCTGATCGCCGCTGACAATGGCTGCGGATTTGACGAGGGCCAGGTTTCGAACGGGTCGTTCGGGCTCCAGTCGCTAAGGGAGCGCGTGGAGAATCGCGGTGGAACCATTCAGATTTCGGCTGCTGCCGGCGACGGCACAAGAATAGAGATCCGGCTGCCGGTCGATTCGTAGAACGACTAATCTTGAGGGCAGCGGCCGCTCAATACACCAGGGTCGCAGATGCCGTGCATTTCGAGTTTTCATTCTGTGCAGCTTTTGTTAGCAATCATCTGGTCATGAGTGACGTTTCGAGTTCAATCAATGTTGTCATGGTGGAGGATGACGCCTCGTACACGGCCGTGATGCGGCGCGTCCTGAAGGAGGTTGCAGATATCCAGTGGGTTGGTTCCTATGTCAATCCAGTGCGGTTTCTCACCGAACTGCCCCAACTGTCTGCCGATGTGTTCCTGCTCGATATTCACATGCCGAAGCTCTCGGGACTGGAGTGCATTCGGGATATCAAACAATGTCTTCCTGATGCCAGCGTGATCATGATCTCCGTGCACGATGACGGTGACTACGTGCTGAAGGCATTTCTGGAGGGGGCGGATGGTTATCTGCTGAAGGATTCCACGCCGGACCAGGTCATCGATGCCATTCACGAAGCGCAGCGCGGCGGGGCACCGATGTCTACATCAATTGCCCGCAAAGTGATCAGTATTCTCGGACGCACACGTTCGGGTGGTGCACACCCAAAACCAGCACCGCCTGATGCCCCCACTGTGGATGTGTTGACGAATCGGGAAACAGAGATTTTGAAACTGCTCTCCGAAGGACGGCGCTATGCCGAGATCGCCACCGAGAGTTGTATTTCACTGGATACGGTCAAGACGCATATCAGAAACATCTACCGCAAGCTCGAAGTCCGAAACAAGGTCGAGGCAATCGCCCTCCTCTTGGACTGAACTAGTAGCCATTCGTTCACGTCAACCTTTGTCCGGCTAACGTGAGCGCAATGAGACAGGCAGGATGCCTGCCCTACTTTCGTCGATACGCCATGTAGTAGAGGACCGGCACGGCCATCCGGCTGATCAGAAGCGAGGCAATTTCTCCCGCCATTAACGCAATTGCCAGACCTTGGAAGATTGGATCAAACAGAATCACGCCTGCCCCGACCACCACGGCCATCGCCGTCAACAACATCGGACGAAAGCGGACTGCACCGGCATCAACGACAGCTTCAGCCAGTGGCATTCCTTCTTTGATTCGAAGTTCGATGAAGTCCACGAGAATAATGGCATTACGCACCACGATTCCCGCACCCGCCATGAAACCAATCATTGAAGTTGCGGTGAAAAACGCCCCCATCGCACCGTGCGCAGGCATGATGCCCACCAACGAAAAAGGGATCGCCACCATGACCACCAGCGGCGTAAGAAACGATCGAAACCATCCCACCATCAGCACATAGATCAACACCAGTACGGCGGCAAACGCCGTTCCCAGATCACGAAACACCTCGATGGTGATATGCCATTCGCCATCCCACTTCATTGATGGCGTGAGATCGCTGAACGGCTGCGACGCGTTGAGAATTTTCACTTCGGTGTTCGGCGCTCGGAATTCGGACTTGATCCGCTCGTTCATTTCCAGGATCGCGTAGACTGGGCTCTCGACCGCTCCCGCCACATCGCCGATCACGTAGCTCACCGGCATCAGGTTTTTGTGATAGATGCTCTTGTCCTCAATGGTGTGCTCAAGTCGAACCAGTTCGCTCAGCCGAATCAACGGAGCCCCGGGCTGACCGTTGCTCAACTGGATGCCAAACAGGTCCTCTGGCTGTGTTTTGAGATCCCGTGGCAGTTCGACGACGATTGGCACGTCTTCCTTTTCCAAAGGCAGGTGCAGCAAGCTCGCCTGAGTTCCTCCCACCGCGGTTGCCAACGTGTCTGAAATCATCGCGGCGCTAATTCCGTGGAGCGATGCCTTTTCCTTATCAATGACAAAACGGGTCTTCGGTTGATCCGCTTCAAGATACCAATCGACGTCGACCACACCGTCGGTTTCCTGATAGATTCGTCGAATCTCAGCCGCAACGTGTTGGCGGGTCTCTTCGTCTGGGCCGTAGATTTCGGACACCAGAGTTTGCAACACCGGCGGTCCCGGGGGCACTTCGGCCAGGGCGACACGCGCGCCGTATTTTTTCGCGATTGCCGCCACCTGCGGACGCACGCGTTTCACGATATCGTGGCTCTGCGTTTTTCGGTCGTGTTTGTTCACAAGATTTACCTGAATGTCCGCGACATTCGCTCCGCGGCGCATGAAGTAGTGACGGACCAGGCCGTTGAAATTGAACGGAGACGCCGTGCCGGTGTAGATCTGGTAGTCGGTCACTTCCGGTTCTGTTCGCACCGCTGAAGCCATCTCTCGGGCGACCCGGGCGGTGTGTTCAAGCGAACTGCCTTCCGGCATGTTGAGAATAATCTGGAACTCGGATTTGTTGTCGAACGGCAGCATCTTCACCTTCACCCACCCGATCCCGACGAGTCCCATCGCCGCGAGCAGGAGTCCAGTGATTCCAATCAAGAAACCCCAACGCCAGCTGGCGTGGCCGATCAATGGACCCATGACGCGCCGATACAATCGCGTAAAGAAATCTTCGTCATGCGCGAACTTCGAGCTGGCGCTTTCCGGCTTCACTGCTTCGTCAGCGTCATTGACCGTTTCGTCATTTGTGGATTCATCGCGGGCAACCGATTTGTGTTTCTTCGGTTGGTGCTTTCCGAGAACACGAATGGCGGTCCACGGCGTCACGATGAACGCGATGAGGAGCGAAAAGAACATCGCCGCGCCCGCGCCAATCGGAATGGGCCGCATGTAAGGCCCCATCAACCCGCCCACAAACGCCATGGGCAACACGGCAAAGATCACGGCAAACGTCGCGAGGATCGTCGGGTTTCCGACTTCTTCCACAGCCTCGACAGCAACCTGAGTCAAGCTCCGCCCTTCGTTCTTTTCCAGATGCCGATGTCGGACAATGTTCTCAACAACCACGATCGCATCGTCGACGAGAATGCCGATGGAGAAAATGAGCGCGAACAGCGTAATGCGATTCAGCGTGAAACCGTAGAGATAGAATACCAGCAGCGTGAGTGCGAGCGTCGCCGGAATGGCCACGGCGACGATGATCGATTCCCGCCAACCGAGCGTGAACAGGATCAGCAGCGATACACTGACCACGGCGATCGCCATGTGAAAGAGCAGCTCGTTCGATTTCTCAGCAGCAGTCTGCCCGTAGTGCCGGGTGATGCTCACGCTGATCTCCGAAGGGATTGTGATGCCCTTCAATGTTTCCACTTTTGCGAGCACTTCATTGGCGACTGAGATGGCATTGGCGCCCGGTCGTTTGGCAACGGTGATGGTCACCGCTGGCTGTTCGTCAAAACCAATCTCAGAATCCACCGTCGCCGCGCCCTGCCCGAAGAAAACATACTGCGTCGGTTCCTCGCTTCCATCAATGATCTCGGCCACATCGCGAAGATAGATTGGCCGCGCCTGATGAACACCGACCACGACATTCCCAACGTCGCGAACGGATTCAAAAAAGCCACCCGTCTCGATCAAAACACTCTGGTTGTCCGTCGTGATCTCACCGGAGCGTGATTGCTGATTGGCTGCGGCCAGGATGGGTGCGAGCTGCGCGAGCGTCAGATTGCGGGCCGCCAGTTTGTCCAGACTCACCAGCACGCGAACCTGCCTTCGATTGCCACCGATCAGGCTCGTCTCCGCCACGAGCGACACTTGCTTGATCTGCTCTTCCACCTGCTTGGCAACCCGACGCAGCATCAGGTGATCGTAACGGTCACTGTGCAACGTCAACGCCAGAATGGGGACGTCATCGATCGATTTGGGTTTGATCAATGGCAACGAAACACCGGGCGGGATTCGATCGAAATTCGACTGAAGTTTCTGGTTCAACTTCACCAGACTGTTCTCGATTTCCTCGCCCACCTTGAAGCGGACAATTACCAGGCTCTGTCCGGGCCGGCTCGTCGAGTAAACGTATTCCACACCGGGAATTTCCCAGAGCAGTTGCTCGATGGGCCGGGTTGCGCGCTCCTCCACTTCCTTCGCACTCGCGCCGGGCATCGCCACCATCACATCGATCATGGGCACCTTGATCTGCGGTTCCTCCTCGCGTGGCAGGAGAATGACAGAGGCCAACCCCAGTAGAATCGATGTCACAACGATCAACGGTGTTAGTTTGGAATTGATGAACGCCGCCGCAAGCTTGCCCGCCAGTCCGAGTGAGGGAACCTCACTGTTATTTGAAGAGTTGTCCTTCATTTCAGAAACTCACCGGCTGCCCATCACGTAGTTCAACCGGATGCTGGGTAACCACTTGATCACCCGCCATCAGGCCCGAAAGGATTTCAACCCGATCACCGGCCCGAATCCCGGTCTTCACCAACCGAAGAACTGCGTGCCCGTCCTCAGCCACAAACACCTGCTCGAGCTGGCCACGCAGCATCAACGCCGCGATGGGAATCTGAATCAATTCGGACTCGCCGACCGGAATGGCCACCTGGCCATACGCACCACTGCGGGCATTGACGTCCGGCGGCAGGTCCCATTTGACCAACCAGGTACGGCTTGACGGCGCGCCCGCTGGATCGATCTCAGCCAGACTTGCCCCGACATTTTTTTGCGAGCCCGGAAACTGGAGACCGTTTTTGCCACCCTCTTTCAGACCGGTCATCAGTGTTTCGGGAACGTTCGCTTGAAACTGTTTCCCGGCTGGATCTTCGATTTCAACAAGGGTCCGTCCGGGCGTAGACAGGTCGCCGACATCCGCAAACTTGCCGGACACGACGCCATCGAACGGCGCCTTAACAATCGCGTAGGCCAGCATGCTCCCGGCTTCGGCAGCGGCCGCTGTCGCCTGCATCAGCTGTGAACGCGCGGCATCCAGTTCAGCCTGCGTCGCCGCCTGCCGGGCAAAAAGCTTGGCGATTCGCGCCTCGTTCTTTGACGCCAGTTCAAGCGCCGCCGACGCCTTCTCAACTTGCGCACCCATCTCCGGCGCCTGAATGCGGATCAACACATCGCCCGCGCGCACCGACTGTCCCAGCTCGGCATTCAGTTCCAAAATGCGGCCGGTGATCTTGCTTTCAAGGGCCACTTTCGTGCGGGGCACCACGGTTCCGGGCAGCAACTCGGTGCGCATCATGGTCCTCGGTTCCACCTGGAGAACCGTGACGCGAGCGACGGGCAACTCTTGCAAAACCGGTGCGGTCAATTGCTCGTGGCACGCAGTCAGAAGCACGCTCGCGACGGCGAGTCCACCGATTCCAAAAATATTTTTACTCATGACGATTCTCTGTTGAGGCAGTTTTGTTCTTCGGAAGCGGCCAAAGTCCGACGGCTTTGCGCAGGGCGGCTTTCGCGATCTGTTGATCCGTCAAACTGGTGATCAAACGGATCTCCGCCCGGGCGGCTGCGGTTTCTGAATCAATCAATTGTGAAGCCAGCGCCAGACCTTCTTCAAACCGGGCGCGGGTCAACACCACACTTTCATTGGCAAACTCGACCGTCTTCCGGGCGACCGTGATTCGCTCCTCCGCCTCCTTGACGGCAAGGCGCGCTTGGTGAACCTCGAAGGAAAGTTCGAGCCGCAATTTCCGCTGCTGCTCCTCCGCTTCGTCCAATCGCGCACCGGCTTCTCCGACCTTTCCCCGCGTGAGTTTTCCGTCCCAGAGGTTCCAGTTGAGCATCAACCCAACGGTGTAGCTGGCACCGCCGTTGTTGTTCTCCCAACCGTAATCATAGTCGACCGCACCAAATCCGTTCAACGAAGGCAGGTACCCGCTGCGGGCACTGGTCACCTCCGCCTCGGCAGATTGTTTTCGGAGTTCGGCGGAGACCAGCTCAGGTCGATCCATTGCCGATTGCTTTGTCGGTGATTCAATCTCCACCGACTCATCGGCCACGCGCACGATCTCATTCTCAAATCCCAGCAGCGTTCCCAGCGCACGGCCCGCCAGTTCCCTCGCATTGCGTGCGCGCAGCAATTCCTCGGTGCTTTCGGACAAACGCACTTCGAGATCGAGCACGTCCGGCTTCAAGATCGTTCCCTCGTCGAACCGCACTTTGGCGATGCTCAGATTGGTTTGATAGGAACGCACGGTCGCTTCGGTGATTTGAACGAACTGGCCGGCCTTTTCCACGGTAAGAAACGCTCGCGTCACCGCAAACCCCAAAGCTAGACGGACGCTTTCGGCATCCATTTTCGACGCCGAATACTCCGCTCGGGCAGCATTGCGTGCGGATGAATTTCTTCCACCGGAATACACTGGCACGGTCAGTAGCCCGCGTAGATTCAGATTGTCGGTGGCCGGGACATCGTTGAAATCAAGTGAAGGACTGAAGGACCGTTGGTTCAGCGTCGCGCCAAACACGGTGACAGGGTTGTCCGTGTACAAATAGCCGGACTGAAACTGTAGTTGGGGCCACCACGTGGACTGGGCCTGGTCCAGCCGGGATTGCGAGGACTGAATGCGGGCCTGGGCAATCCGGGCGTCCGGGTTGGACTCCAATACGTGATCCAGTGCCGCCCGCAAAGTCCATGTCTCTTGCGCCGACGCTCGATCCATCAACGCCAGGCCGCAAAGTAGAGCCAGGAAGGTTCTGCTCACTGGCAGCATGACTTGTCCGACTCCTTTCCGAAACCCAGCTTGCGCAGAATGATCGTCGGCGGACAGAAACCGGTGAACGCCGACTGAATCAGATTTAACCCCACGAAGGCGGTCAGTAAAAGGAACCACTCGCTCACCCAGTGGCCCAGCGCGAGACTGATCAACACCATCGAACCGGCCAGAACTCGAATCGCATTATCCATTGTCATTGTTGTTTCCTTTCAAAACGAGGTTGCATTGTTCTTCTATCCCGCAACAATCTGCCTGAACTTCGTTGTTGCCTATATGAGTATGTAGCTATATATAAAGCCCAGTGCAACTGATAATTTGAAAATAATGAAGAAGAAGCTCAATCACTCAGCGATGTCCGATGAAGCTTTGGGGCTGATTGCGGCACGGTTCAAGATCCTCAGCGAGCCGATGCGACTGAAGTTGATCATCTCGCTGGAAGAAGGCGAAAAGAACGTGACGCAATTGGTTCAAGCAACGGGAAGCACGCAGGCGAACATTTCACGTCATCTGGGATCACTGACCGACGCCGGAATCCTCGCACGTCGCAAGGAGGGATTGATGGTTTATTATTTTATCGCGGACCAATCGATTTTCGATCTGTGCGAGAGCGTCTGCGGCAGTTTGCAGAAGCGCCTGGAAGCAACTGCGAAAGTGTTTCGTGGCTGAACATCACGGTCGCGTGTGCTGGAGGTCGACGATTGGGTGCCTGCAAGAAAGGCGGGATTAGTTCAACATGGTCATGAAGAAATCGACCTGTACGTGGCAAGGGTCTGCCCCCAACGGGAATGCGGCGGTTCGGGGCGTGGGAGATGAGGTTTGAGCCTCGTCACCGCGTCTACTCCCCGTGTTGGTTTCAAAGGCGCGGAGTTTTTCGAGGACTTTGCACATCCCGGTGAGGCTTTCATCGTCCACCCGTCCCAGACGGTTATTGGCTGCGCCGGAGCGCGGCTCTGTGAGCAGCTGCTTTCGGTTACGCCTGCGGCCATGGATCAGGTCAAGTCATCGGCCGCATCGGAACTGCTGCGGGTCGCAGACCCGCGCTCCTTTTTCAAGGATTCCAACGCTTCATTTGAATCATCCGCGCGCACGCTCTTCCTCGCATCCAGCCGACTGCCAGTCGGCGCCACGGCAGACACACTGTCTGCGCTACTTCCGCCGCCGGCATCCGCCGGAAAACAGAGCGACCGATGCCAGAACCTGAATCGCAAGTTCATTTATGTACCGATTCATTCTGGTCGATTCAGACAGTGTCGCTTGATCTCAATAATAATCAGGCAACTCACCTAGTTTTTCATTCCCAGCGATTCCACATTCTCGTCCTTGGCAGTCCTGCGGTGGGCGATGAAGTAGAGCCCGGGGAGAACGATCAGCGTCAGCAACGTCGACGAAATAATTCCGCCGATGACCACCGTGGCCAGCGGACGCTGAACCTCTGCACCCGTTCCCGTTGCCAGCGCCATTGGGACAAAGCCGAGCGATGCCACCAACGCCGTCATGAGCACCGGCCGCAATCGAACCAGGGCGCCTTCTGTGATTGCGTGCTCAAGCCCTTTCCCGTCCTCACGAAGACGATTGATAAACGTCACCATCACGAGCCCGTTCAACACCGCGACACCTGACAGGGCGATGAATCCGACCCCCGCTGAGATCGACAATGGAATATCTCGCAACCACAACGCTGCGACCCCGCCGGTCAGCGCCAGCGGGACGCCGGAGAATACGATCAACGCGTCTCTCACATTTCCGAACGTGGTGAAGAGCAGAACAAATATCATCAGCAGCGCGACGGGCACGACGATCTCCAGTCGCTTCGTCGCGGATATCAGTTGTTCGAAGGTTCCACCCCATTCCGTCCAGTATCCGGCCGGCACGTTCACCTGCGACTCGATCTGTTGCCGCGCGTCTTCCACGAACCCGCCCAGATCGCGACCGCGCACGTTGGCCGTGACCACGATCCGCCGCTTGCCGTTCTCGCGATTGATCTGATTGGGGCCCAGTTCGATGCTCACGTCGGCGACTGCTTCCAGGGGAATGTAGTGTGTCCCGGACTTGCCAACTCGTTTTTTCAACGTCGCGTGCTCCGTCACAGAGTCGTTTCCAGAGCGGCGCAGAGGCACCGGCAATCGCCGGATCAAATCGAGATCTTCACGCAAGTTGTCGGGCAAACGAACCACCAGCTCGAACCGTCGATCGCCTTCGAACACATACCCGGTGACGCGACCGCCGAGAGCGATTGAAACCACGTCCTGCACATCGGCAACGTTCAGACCGTATCGCGACATGATCTCGCGCCGCGGCCGGATCGACAGCGTAGGCAAACCATCGACCTGCTCGGTCTTTACGTCGGACGCACCTGGAACCCCGCTCAGAACACGTTCGATATCGTGGGTTGTTTCCTGGAGAACTTGCATGTCATCGCCGAAGAGTTTCACAGCGACATCGCTGCGCACACCGGAAATGAGTTCGTTGAAACGCATCTGAATCGGTTGCGTGAATTCGTAGAGATTGCCGGGAATGTCCGCGACGGCAGCTTCAAGTTCCTCGACGAGCTGCGCCTTGGGCTTCCGTGGATCCGGCCACTCGGAGCGGGGTCGAATCATGATCAGGCCGTCCGCCACGCTCGGTTGCATCGGGTCGTTGGCAAGATCGTCGGTACCGAGCTTGTTGGCGACGATCTCCACCTCGGGAATCTGCATGAGGCGTTCCTCCAGCACGTGCTGCATCTCGACAGCTTGCGAAAGGCTGATGCCGGTCACTCTCAGCGCGTGCATCGCGACGTCGCCCTCGTCAAGACTTGGAACAAACTCACGACCCATCCGGCTCGCCACCAACCCGGAGAGCACGACAAGAATCGCCGCAAACAACGCGAGTGAGGCACGATGTTCGAGCGCCAGTTTCAACACGGGCCGGTAAACGACCTTCGCTCCGCGAATCAGGAAGTTCTCTTTCTCGGAAACCTTCCCGCGCAATAAAATCGCGACCGCTGCCGGCACAAACGTCACCGAGAGAATCATCGCACCCAACAACGCCAGAATCACGGTGATGGCCATCGGGTGAAACATCTTACCTTCAACGCCGGTCAGCGTGAGGATCGGCAAATAAACGATCATGATGATCAATTCCCCGAAGAGCGTCGCGCGGCGCACTTCTCGTGATCCTTCGAAGACAATGTCAAAACGCTCACTGGTGGTCAGAAGTCGGCCCAGTTTCTTCTGTTCCTCGGCGAGTCGCCTCACACAGTTCTCCACGATGATAACCGCTCCGTCGACGATGAGACCGAAGTCCAGCGCCCCGAGGCTCATGAGGTTTCCGCTGATCTGGTTCTGCACCATTCCCGTAACGGTGAACAACATCGAGAGCGGGATGACCAGTGCCGTGATCAAGGCCGCGCGCAAGTTTCCGAGCAACACGAACAGCACGGCAATCACCAGCAGCGCGCCTTCGATCAGGTTCTTGCTCACCGTTTCGATCGTGGCGTTCACCAGGTCGGTCCGGTTATAAACAGTTCGAGCCTCCACGCCCGCCGGAAGCGAGCGATTGATCTCCGTCATTTTCGCATGAACGCGGGCTGCCACGGTCCGGCTGTTCTCCCCTTTCAGCATCATCACCGTCCCCAGTACGGTCTCCCGGCCATCACGCGTGGCGGCCCCGGAACGCAGCGCGGCAGATTCCGACACTTCAGCAATATCCCGAATCCGAATCGGAACCCCACCCGCGTTTGTCACCAGAATTTCCTCAATATCCTGCACAGACCCCACCTGCCCCTCCGCCCGAATCAAGTATTGTTCGCCATTGCGTTCAATGTAACCGGCACCAACGTTGTTGTTGTTTCGTTCCAACGCTTCAACCACGTCGTTCAGCGTGAGTTCGTAGGCGAGAAGTCGTTCAGGCACCGGGCCGACTTGATATTGCTTGGTGTATCCGCCGGAAGTGTTGACCTCGATCACACCCGGCACATTGCGAAGCTGCGGTTTGATGATCCAGTCCTGGATGGTGCGCAAGTCGGTCGGACCGAAGGGCTGGCCATCGGCCCGGAGCGCGTCAGGCGTCGCGTCCACCGTGTACATGTAGATCTCGCCGAGGCCGGTTGCGATGGCGCCCATCTCGGGCTTCAGCTCGGACGGCAGATCGCCTTTCACCTGTTGCAATCGTTCGTTCAACAACTGCCGGGCGAAGTAGATGTCCGTGCCATCTTGAAAAACCACCGTCACCTGCGAAAGACCGTACTTCGAAAGCGAACGCGTGTAGTCGAGTTTTGGCAGTCCCGCCATCGCGGTTTCAATCGGAAACGTGACTCGTTGCTCGACTTCGAGGGGCGTGTAACCAGGCGCATCGGTGTTGATCTGGATTTGAACATTCGTGATATCTGGCACCGCATCGATCGGCAGCCGGTTGAAGTTCCACACTCCAACGAACGCCATGATCAGCACACCGAACAGAACCATCCAACGTTGTTGAATGGAGAATTTTAGAATTCGTTCCAACATGGTTGTGTCCGGTTAATGGTCGTGAACGGCGCCCTCTTTCATGATGTCGGCTTTCAGAATGAAACTACCGTCGGAGACGATTCGTTGTCCCACCTCCAATCCGGCGACAACTTCCACGCGTTCGCGATTTCGACGACCCAGCTCCACCGGATGGGCCTGAAACGCATTTCCGTCCACCAGGAAAACCACATCCCAATCGCGAAACGTCTGCAACGCTGCCAGCGGAACAGTCACAGGAACCTTCACTTCGGCGATGGCGATCTCAGCCGTGACAAACATCCCTGGTCGCAACAGTCCCCCTGAATTATCGACCACCACGCGGGCGAGTGTGGTCTGGCTTTTCTCCGAACCAAACGGCGACAAGTAGTCGATCTTCGATTCTACTGCGGGAAGATCTTCGCCGAAGGCCATCCGGACGTTCTGTCCAACCCTGACGCGCGACAAATCGTGACTGAACACATCGAGTTCCACCCAGAGAGACGAGAGATCCGCCACCTCATAAATGGGTTGGCCTTCTTTCACGAACTCGCCTTCATGCGCATGAACCCAGATCACTTCGCCGCCGATTGAACTCTTGATCTCATACTCGCGAAGACTGTCGTTGCTCTCCACGCGGGCAATCACTTCATCCTGGGTCACCCTACTGCCGAAGTGTTTGAGTGCGCTGGTCATGACACCTGAATAGCGCGGACTGATGTGTTTCACCCTTTCTTCATTCAACTGAACACGACCGTAAACATTCACTGCTTCCTGCATGACAGCGGAGGTGGATTCTTCAATCTTGATTCCTGCACTGGCCTGGGCTTCAGCACTCAACTCGGTGCGCCCTTCCAACGAATCGTAATGGAAATGATGGTTCTCCCCTTTGAAATCGGCATCGACTTCCACCTCAAAGGAATGCGGTTCCTCGACGACACTGTCACCGAGCAGGTAGTCGCCCATCGGTTTAAATTTGATCACCTCTTCCCGACCACCAAAGCGAAACAGCTTGATGGTCAGATCGACGGTGTCCGTCGGGACGGCTTGGTGTTCAAAGCTTGGATAGACCCGAAACTCCGGAGGGACACCGGATTCGAAAATCGTGACCTCCAGAGCGAATTCGCCGTTTTGGAGCAATCGCCCGCCATGCGGACCTTTCTCCTCTTCAGCTTCGTCGTGTCCGTCATCTCCGTGGCCGTGACCGTGATCATGAGGATCGGCGGCCGCCTGTTTGGGAGGTTGAGACATAGTCCAGAATATCGCGCCACCACCGGCGAGAAGAACGACTAGAAAAACAAGTATTCGAATGGGTTTCACAGTAGATGAATCAAGGTTGTTGAGAAGTTGAAGGAACGCCAGGGAGCGCGCCGATAAGCGCGTCGAGCTCAACCCGGGCAAGATGAAATTCAGTGAGCGCCCCGAGGAGGCGTTGTTTCATTTGATAATAGATGCGACGTGTTTCAAACACATCGAGATAACTCAACCGCGCGGCTTCGTGATGACTCGTTGCCTGGCGTTGGGCTTCTTCGGCAGCCGGAAGCAGTCGGTCACGAATGGATTTGGCCTCAGTCTGCGCAATCGACAGACGATTCCAGATTTGCGCGACGTCAGCCCTAATCCGCCAGAGTGCCGCCCTCTCCAGATCCCCTGTCCGTTCCAGGCTGCGTTCCGCTTCGAGGATGTTTCCTTGGTTGCGATTGAACACAGGCAGAGGCACCGACACGGCGAACACGAACGCGCTGTCGTCAGGGCCGTTAAACCTGCGGTAGCCCGCAGCAAGCGCGACATCGGGACGGGCATTTGATCGCTCGTAGGCAAGCACGTGGTGCATCCGATCCTGCTCAGCGGCCCAGCGCAGGATATCTGGATGCGATCGAATCTGACTTTGCAGCTCGAAGAGTTCAGGGATGGGATTCAGCATGTCGAAGTCACCGACGACCGCGACCGTGGAGGAGCTGTCTCCCCATTGCGCACTGAGGTTGGCTCGAGCCGCCACAAGTTTCTTTTGTGAAAGGACCACCGCCAGTCTAGCAGCTTCAACATCAAGAATGGATCGGCTTTCCTCGACACGAGAGCCCTGACCAGATTCGGCCCGGCGTATCAAGGCGGCGTGATAGTCATCTGCAATTTTTACGGCTTCTTTTGCGAGCTCCACTGATTCCTGTGTGGCGACAACCGCGATGAATCGGCTCGCAGTCACGGCAGCGGTTCGCAAACGCGCCGATTCATAGTCACGCAATGCGAGTCCCCGGCCACCACTGACCGCCTCAATTCGCTTGGATCGGTGCCCCCAAAGCTCAATCACCTGCTCGATACCAAGCGTAATCTCCGCTTGTTCAGCACCAGAGAAAACCCCTGTCCCAAGAACGTTCTCCACTTCGACGATGAATTGTGGGTTTGGACGCAGGCCAGCTTGAAGCACACGAGCGTCTTCGATCCGCAGACTCAGCTGATGCGCAGCGAGTTCAGGATTGTCGGTGATGCTACGAACAATTGCACCTGTCAGTGTCAGCGGTGCATTCGTCGGAGTTGCCGCAGTAGCGGTGAGCACGAATGCTCCGGTCAGTATCAGCCCAATGGGCCATTTTGATTTCATTAACTTGCTAGAAAAACTTGGGTCTAAGGAAAAGCAGATGTTCGAATCCAGGCGCAATTCACCCGTGACCGAAAATGACAAGGGAAGATCAGGACAGAAGAGAAGGTCCACGGATCGGGCAGATCCGAGGTAAAGCGAGCTGGTGAAGACACGTACCGGAGCTGAATTCCAGTAATATGTAATCTTCCGACGCGTCGGTGCGCGATAAGTCAGGAAAGAGCTGAGAATCCGTGTCGAGCAACTCAAGTTGAACAGCACACACCTCGGCATCCGACTTGATCGACAACATCGCTGAGGACTCGAAGAAGCACGCGGTGCACTCGTCGTGAGCCGGTTCGGATTCATGTGAATCCTCCGCCTGCTCAGAGCAGCACTGGTCCGATGCGATCCACCCCGCGTCCTCCATCATGCAATGGGAGAACGACGGCCACCAAGCGATGGCGATCAGCAGGGAAATTATTTTGACCAGTTTGCGCACTTGAGATTTCAAAAGAGCACCTTCGCGGGACGGTGTCAAAATCAAAGCACGCATTCCATTTGGCCGAATCGCTGAAAAATTAATCGGGGCAATCCGGTTGATTTATCCAAAATCACAACGCCCACAAATGTGGATCCGCTTTATGGAGCGTCTTCGGATAGTCATAAATACGACGTTTACGGTAAGAATCTGTCCGAACAACATTGTCAAAAACCCTGTAGAATTCACGTTTCGTCATGACAAATCTGCCTTCGGGTATTTTCACACAGAATTCGTCGCCGTTTCCGGGAGGCTCGATTACATCCGCCTTGAAGTAGAGCCTACTATATTAATACGTTGCTTTTGGTTTCATTGTCGCGGTTAGACCGAATCGTATTGTTCACGAGACTACTCCAAAACGGCGTTCCGAACACAGACGGTCTATCCGAACGTCAGGCGGCAGATCCAAGACCGTATACAGCCGCTTCTCACGAAATAAGACTGAAACGCAATTTTGCCGAAACTCAGGCTTGCTTGGTTGCGCGATCACCCTAATGTTCGCGCGCATGAAATTTGTGCTCGGTTCTCTTCCCTATTTGATTTTTGGCGTCCTCATCGCCGCCGGGATTGTGAAGGCCGCCCAGCCGGAAGGTTCGGCCTGGCTGCTCATCCTTTCGCTACTCGCGTTTTCCTTCCTCATGGGAAAATGCTGCCTTCCGGCCAAGCACTGACCCACTCCGATTTTCCCAGACGATCACCGCCCGTCGCTAAAGGAACGGATTAAAGAGCTGGGCGGCCCCGTTCAGCACGGGGCGATGGAGTTTGCGTCCGTTGACTTCATCAAGCGTCACTTCGTGGGCGCCTTCCAACTTCCGTTCGATGCAATCCAATAACTCTGCGGCCAGAATCGCGTCATAGGATTCCAGATTGATCTCGAAGTTGAGTCTCAGGCTGCGCGCGTCCCAAATTGGCGGAACCGACCAGTGACCAGACATCGTCCACGATCATGATCTTCAAATGATCGAACGTTCCTTCGGTCAACCAGATTCGGCAACCGCGCTCCCGTAGCTGCCACCACGCAGCCCTTGATGCGGCGTGAATGATTTTCAGATTGTTGTTCGCCGGCAGAACGATGTTCACCTTGACACCACGCAACGCCGCAGTGGTGATCGAGGAGATTAACGGTTGGTCCGGCAGAAACAATCCAGAGCGATTCCTGTGCGCAACTCATCGCCCCGCGGAGCATCCAGGTCAGTTTGTCGATGTCGGCGTCCGGCCCGTCAGTAATGACTCGAGCCGCCATATTTCCTGATGGTTTCAGCCGGGGAAACCAGTCTTCCCCGATCAACTCCTCGCCGGTGCAGAATTCCCAGTCAGCTGCAAAACTGTGCTGCAGCTGCTCAACGACGGGACCGCAGACTTGAAAATGCACATCGCGTATCGGAGACGGCGGATTCTCACTCAAACAGTTGCCGTGGCGGATATTCAGGCCACCGACAAACGCGACCCTCCCGTCGACCTCCAGAATCTTGCGATGCCTGCGCACGTTCATCGCGGCGAAAGCACGGCCTGTGCCGGTCGGCGGAGACGGTGTCTGAGAAAAGTGATTGCATTTCCGGAACGCATTCGGATATTTCACGGCTGTCGCTGGTCGGGGTCGTAGCTCAGTTGGTAGAGCGCGTCGTTCGCAATGACGAGGTCTGGGGTTCGATCCCCCACGGCTCCACCACTCTTCACTCAATAAATCGGTCTGGGGCTGTAGCTCAGTGGTAGAGCGCATCATTGTTCGCAGTGATGAGACAGATGTTCGATTCCTCTCGGCTCCACCATTTCTTCAATTAATTTTCGGATAAGAATCTCCCGCCAATTTCGTTGCTTCGTATCCAGTGTTTCCCTAGTTTCCCGCCGTTGACGCGTCATGAAGATTTTCATCAACGGCAAATATTTTACTGAAAAGACCGCGACTGTGTCGGTTTTCGATCACGGGCTCCTGTACGGCGACGGGATATTCGAGGGTATCCGCGCTTACAACGGGCGGGTGTTCAAACTGAAGGAGCACATCGACCGGTTGTATGATTCGGCTAAGGCGATTCTGCTGACAATTCCGATCAGCCACGAAGCCGTCATGAAGGCGGTCGTCGACGCGTTTCGAAAAAACAACATCAAGGACGGCTACGCGCGGCTGATGGTCACACGTGGGCCGGGCACGCTGGGCTTGAATCCGCGAAGCTGCCGCGAGCCGCAGGTGATTATCATCGCGGACAAGATCCAGCTTTACCCGCCGGACCAATACACCCGCGGCTTGGACATCGTCACGGTGCCGACCACCCGGAATCATTCCAACTCGGTGAATCCGGCAATCAAGTCGTTGAATTACCTGAACAACATACTGGCGAAGATCGAGGCGAACAATGCGGGGGTCGAAGAGGCGATCATGTTGAACTCCGCAGGATTCGTCGCCGAATGCACGGGCGACAACGTGTTCATCATGAAGAACGGAGAACTGTTCACGCCGACCCTTTCGTCTGGCGCACTTTATGGCATCACGCGCAATGTGGTGATCGACCTCGCGCGCGCCGCCGGACTCACCGTCCGGGAAGTCCAGATGACCCGCTATGATCTGTTCGTCGCCGACGAGTGTTTTCTGACGGGCACCGGCGCGGAGCTGATCCCCGTGGTGAAAATCGACGGACGGGTCATTGGCAATGGCAAACCCGGCAAGACCACCAAACATTTGGTGAAATTGTACCACGACTTGACGCAAACCGTAGGCGAGCCGATATACAAGTGATTTATGTTGTGCGGCCTCTGTAAACAAAAAGAAGCGACAGTCCATCTGACCCAGATCGCGGGTGAGAAAATGCAGAAGGTTGATCTGTGCGAACAGTGCGCCAAGGAAAAGGGCGTGAACGATCCCGACGCGTTCTCTCTGGCGGACATGCTGCTCGGTCTGGGCGCTTCGCAGGAAATGGAAGAAGCAACCGGCGACAGTTCGTTGAAGTGCCCGTCGTGCGGTTTTTCCCAGGCCGACTTCAAGAAATCCGGTCGGCTAGGTTGCGCCGTTTGTTACGAGACATTTTCTGAGGGCTTGGAGTCGTTGCTGAAATCAATGCACAAGGGTATTCGCCACACCGGCAAGGTTCCGGCGGGTTTGCGTCGTCTCACGGATGTCAAGAAACGGCTGGGCGAGCTTCAGTCGCAATTGGACAAATCCATTGCCCAGGAAGACTTCGAACATGCGGCTGTTTTGCGCGACGACATCAACAAGTTGAAGTCGGATCTGGCGGAAGTTCCGGAGGCCTGAACATGAACTTGCAGGATTTTCTCATTCCACCCGCAGAGTCCGCCAAACGGTCCGGCCCGAAAGACATGATCGTGATGACCAGCCGCATCCGGCTCGCGCGCAACCTCAAGGACAGCGCGTTTCCCGGTTGGGCCAAGAAGGCCGAAAGGGTGAAAACGATGAAGGCCATCGTGCCTGCGGTTGAATCCCTTCCGTCCATGAAAGGCTGTTTTTCGGAGTCCCTCGACAATCTCAGTTCGATCGACAAGCAGATCTTGGTCGAGCGACATCTGATCAGCCGCGAGCACGCCGCGAAAGGCGCGGGTAGCGGACTGGTTTTCAACAAGAGCGAGTCGGTCTGCTTCATGATCAATGAAGAGGACCACATCCGAATGCAGTGCCTGCTCCCCGGCCTGCAATTAAACGAAGTCTGGGCCCAGATCAACAAGGTGGACTCCCGCCTCGAAACAGCCCTGGATTTCGCCTTCAGAGATGATTGGGGCTATCTCACCGCCTGCCCGACCAATCTCGGCACCGGCATTCGCGTCAGCGCCATGCTGCACCTCCCGGGTCTCGTGCTCGGCGAACAGATCAACCAGATCATCCAGTCCGTCAACAAGCTCGGTCTGGCCGTTCGCGGATTGTATGGCGAAGGCACCGAAGCGCTCGGAAATGTTTTTCAGGTCTCAAACCAAATGACCCTGGGTGAGGCCGAAGAAGGCATCGTAGAGCGGCTGAACAAGGTGCTTTCTCAAATTATTGAGCACGAGGAAAACGCGCGCGAAAAATTAATGGAACAGAAACCGAGCGTGCTCATGAACCACATCGGCCGGGCTTATGGCACCCTCTCGAATTCCCACATCGTGTCGTCCAAAGAAACCATGAACCTGCTTTCGTTCATGCGCCTTGGCATCGATCTGGGCTTGTTCCCGGGCATCAGCCGCACCGTGGTTGACGAGCTGTTCCTGATTACCCAACCGGCCCACCTTCAAACACAATTCACCAAAAAGTTGGGTGCTGATGAGCGCGACCTTCGTCGCGCGGATATGCTGCGTGAACGGTTGAAAAACGTGGATCGACCGCTTTCGCAACTGCCACCCGACGGTGATTCCGAAGAGACTGCCTGAGGTCGTCGATTGCGGCCCCGTCAAAAACTGGCAACTTTTATGTGGATTTAACGCAAACCACGACTAAACTTTCTTGTGAACGGTGCGATAATAGTTAGGGGCTGCCGGGAGTCGTGCCACGAATTGAAGTTGGACCGTCGCGTCCGCGTCAATTAATCCGGCAGGAAATAAAGTTTTAAATAAGTAAATTTGAATTATGGCTGAAGAATCCATGAACAATTTCACGCCGCGAGCCCAGCAGGTGCTGGCGTTGGCGCGCAAAGAAGCCGACCGTTTCAACCACAATTTTGTCGGGACCGAACACCTGCTGCTGGGCCTGCTCAAGCTGGGTCAGGGCGTCGCCGTCAACGTGCTCCAAAAAATGGGGCTGGATCTCGAAACGGTCCGCGACGAAGTGGAAAAACAGGTCGAAAGTGGCCCCGACGCCAAGCAACTCGGCAACATTCCCTACACGCCGCGCGTCAAAAAAGTTCTGGCTCTCGCCGCCAAAGAAGCCAAAAACCTCAATCACACCTACGTCGGCACCGAGCATATTTTGCTGGGACTCCTTCGCGAAGGTGACGGCGTTGCTGCCCGGGTCCTTCGCAATCTGGACGTGGACATCGAACAGACCCGCCAAGAAATCTTGAAGGAACTGGACCCAAATTTTGCCAACCACGACGACATGTCGCCCGCCGGCGGCGAAATGAGCGAAGGCAAGGCGGACAAGCGCGGTGAGGTAAAAACGCCCGCGCTGAAAGCGTTCGGTCGCGACCTCACGGAGATCGCGCGAAAAGGCGACATGGATCCGGTCATCGGGCGGTCTGAAGAAATTGAACGGGTTATCCAGGTTCTCTGCCGCCGGACGAAGAACAATCCGGTCCTCCTCGGAGAAGCCGGCGTCGGCAAGACTGCGATCGTCGAAGGCCTCGCCCAAGAAATTGCACGCGGAAACGTCCCGGAATTACTTCGCGAAAAACGCGTGATCACGTTGGACCTTGCATTGATGGTCGCCGGAACGAAATACCGTGGCCAGTTCGAGGAACGTATCAAGGCCGTCATGGACGAAATCCGTCGCGCCAAAAACGTCATTCTCTTCATTGACGAACTCCACACGATCGTCGGCGCCGGTTCTGCCGAGGGCACGATGGACGCCTCCAACATCATCAAGCCTGCGCTCGGCCGTGGTGAGATGCAGTGCATCGGGGCGACCACGCTCAACGAGTATCGCAAATACATCGAGAAGGATGCCGCGTTGGAACGGCGGTTTCAGAGCGTGAAAGTGGAGCCGCCTTCGGTCGAAGACGCGATTGCCATTTTAAAAGGCCTCTGCAGCAAGTACGAAGACCATCACAAGGCCAACATCACGGAAGCGGCCATCGAAGCGTCTGTGAAGCTTTCGGACCGTTACATCACCGACCGCTTTCTTCCCGACAAGGCCATCGATGTCATGGACGAAGCCGGTTCAAGAGCTCGCATCGGAGCAATGACCCGCCCCCCCGCCGTCAAGGATCTCGAAGCTCAGATTGAGACGTTGCGAGCCGAGAAGGAAAAGGCGATCAAGGAACAGGACTTTGAAGGTGCCGCTTCCATGCGCGACCAGGAAAAGCAGGCGAAGGAAAAACTGGAATCCGTCCTTGAAGCCTGGAAGGGCGAGCGCGAAGAAAAACGCGTCACGGTTGGTGAAGATGAGATTCTGCACGTCGTTTCCAAGTGGACCGGCGTCCCGCTCCAACGCATGGAACAGGGCGAAGCCCAGAAGCTTCTTCACATGGAAGAGGAATTGACCAAGGTCGTCGTCGGCCAGAAGGAAGGCGTCGCCGCGATCAGCCGAGCGCTCCGTCGCTCCCGCGCCGACCTGAAAGATCCAAGACGCCCGATCGGCACGTTTGCCCTGCTCGGCCCCACCGGTGTCGGCAAAACGCTGTTGGCCAAGACGCTTGCCGAAACGATGTTCGGCGAATCCAAGGCGCTCATCCAGCTCGACATGAGCGAGTACATGGAAAAATTCACCGTGTCACGACTGGTCGGTTCCCCTCCGGGCTACGTCGGTTATGAAGAAGGCGGACAGCTGACCGAAAAAGTCCGCCGTCAGCCGTATTCCGTGGTGCTCTTCGACGAGATCGAAAAAGCGCACCCGGACGTGATGAACATGCTTCTTCAAATTTTGGAAGAGGGCAAACTGACGGACAACGTCGGGCGCACGGTCAATTTCCGGAACACCATCATTCTGATGACGTCCAACGTCGGCGCGGAAACCATCAAACACAACGCTCTGGGTTTCGGTCCGATCGACAGCGAGACGACCTACGAAAAAATGCGCGACCGCATCATGGAAGAAGCCAAGAAAGCGTTTCGCCCGGAGTTCCTGAACCGCTTGGATGATGCCATCGTCTTCCGATCACTCACCAAGCCCGATCTCGTTCAGATTCTTGATCTGGAAATTGCCAAGGTCGAGGAACGGCTGAGAGCCCGACATATCCATCTTGAACTTGACGAGAAATCAAAGGACCTGCTGCTGGCCAAGGGTTACGATCCGGAGTACGGTGCCCGGCCGATGAGACGCGCTGTGGAACGTCATCTGGAAGATCCCCTAGCGGAAGAAATTCTCAAGGGTAATCTCCATGAGAACGATCCGATTACGGTTACCGCAGAGGACGACAAACTGACGTTCTCGCAGCGGACCCCCGCGACCGGGACGGAAGCAGAGCCGGTTTCGAGCTGAACAAACACACTTCCCAGCGCGCCGTTCCGGATATCCGGAACAGCGCTTTTTTTGTGAGTGTTGAATTGCAATTTTTCCTCCGGAACATTAATCACTGCGGCAGACGCCGTCATGATCAGAACGCTCCCGTAACGCAACCATGTCAATCTGGGCCATTCGAATATTCTTCCTGATGCTGTGCATGCTGGCCGGCTACGCGGTCAGCCAGATCCGTCCAGAAATGATCGGCTCGGGCACGATGGGTTTGGTCGTCGGCTTCGGCTTCGGCGGGCTGCTGGTCGCCATCGACGAAATGCTGAAGGGCTTTTCGTTGCGCACATTTTCATCCGTCACATTTGGCCTTCTGCTCGGAAGCATCATTTCGATCCTACTGAACAGCTCCGGCCTGTTCATCTGGGCCGATGAACGGGAGGCTTGGCTGATCCGTCTCGTGACGTTCCTCGCCTTCGGCTACATCGGAATTCTCCTGGCCATGCGCAGCAACAAGGAGGACTTCTCGCTGATCATTCCCTATATCCGGTTCACCCGCCAGAATCAGCCGGAAGATCTGCTCCTGCTCGACACCAGTGTGATCATCGACGGGCGCATTCTGGACCTGATCAAAATCGGCTTCATCGATGGCATCGCGGTGGTTCCCCGGTTTGTTTTGAAGGAGCTGCAACAGCTTTCCGATTCGGCCGATCCCATCAAACGCGAACGAGGCCGTCGCGGCCT
The DNA here is from genome assembly GCA_041689265.1 of Verrucomicrobiota bacterium. Taxonomy (GTDB): domain Bacteria; phylum Verrucomicrobiota; class Verrucomicrobiia; order Limisphaerales; family RI-55; genus JBDNGP01. The sequence continues at coordinate 11,703 of JBDNGP010000272.1, read as the reverse complement.
CGAAATACTGAACCGGTTGCAGAAGCAAAACGGATCGCTGGTGAAAATCCATGAGGCAGACGTTTTGGAGGAAACGGATACCGACGCGAAGCTCGTGAAGCTTGCGCGCACTCTCAACGCGAAACTGTTTACGAACGATTACAACCTGGCGCAGGTCGCAAAGTTACAATCGGTGCATTATGTCAGCATCAACGAACTAGCGCGGGTGATGAAACCCACGGTGGTCACCGGCGATATTTTCGAGTTAAAGGTCTTGCGCGAAGGACGCGAGAAAGGCCAGGGCACCGGCTATCTTTCGGACGGCACACTTGTCGTCGTCAAGAACGGTGACCAGCTGATCGGCAAAACGATTCCCATCCAGATCACCAACCAGGTCCAGACCGGCGCCGGCGTCATCCTCTTCGCCGACCCCAAAAATTCGTAGCCTTCGACCTTGATCCGGTTCAGTCTCGCCGCATGAAATTGGTGACCGTTTTCAGCACCTTCAATCCCGCCGAAGCCCACGTTGTACGATCCCGACTCGAGGCCTCCGGTTTTCGCGCAGAGGTCAAAAACGAACTCGCCTCTCTCAGCATTGAGGGTTACTCGATGGCAACCGGCGGCATTGAAGTCCAGGTGCCGGAGGACCAGTTGGAAGACGCACGCGAGTTGCTCGATACTTCGTCCAATGAAAACTGACTGGAAACCACACATCAGCCGGCTTCGCAAACTTCTCGGTGACCGGCAGGTCATCGAGTCCCCCGCCCGGCTCAAAGATTATGCGGGCGACAAATGGTTTGCCGCGCGCCAGCCGGACGTCGTCGTGCTGCCGCGAAACACGAAGGGCGTCAGCACCGCACTTCGCTACGCCAGCCGACACGAGCTTCCGATCACGCCACGCGGGGCGGGTCACGGATACGTCGGCGGTTGCGTGCCGGTCAAAGGCGGCATCGTCATTTCTCTGGAACGGCTGAACCGCATCAAGGAAATCAACGCAGGCGATTTCGTGGCCGTTGTTCAACCGGCGGTAATCACCAAACGGCTTCAGGACGAGGTCGAAAAACAGGGGCTCTACTACCCGCCCGATCCGGCCAGTCGCGCAGATTGCAGCCTCGGGGGAAACATCGCCACCAACGCCGGCGGACCGCGTTGCCTGAAGTACGGCGTTACCCGTGACTATGTTTTGGGTCTGGAAGTCGTGCTCCCGGACGGCACCATCACGAGGCTCGGAAGCCGTTGTCATAAGAACAAAACCGGCTTCGATCTGCACCGGCTGTTTGTCGGCAGCGAAGGCATGTTGGGCATCGTCACCGAGGCCACGCTCAAGCTGATTCCCCTGCCCCCTTTTCGCGTTTGCATCAGTGTCGGTTACCGGAACACCCATGCTGCGGCCCAGGCCTTGAGCGCGATTTTCAAAGCGGGATTTCTCCCGTGCGCCCTGGAGATCGCCGACCAGTTCACGCTCGCCGCCGCGAGAAAACGAACCGGCAGCAAACAACTCGACGGTTGCAATGCCGTTCTACTCGTGGAGCTGGACGGCCAGGAAACCAGCGTGCGAAGCGAGCTTAAATCGATTGAAAAAATCATCGCGAAATTCAAACCCAAGTTCGTCAACCGCGCGATTGGCGCTGTTGCAGTCGAAGAACTCTGGGGGCTCCGCCGTGAATTTTCCTACGCCCTGCGCGACACCGGTCTCACAAAATTGAACGAAGACGTCGTGGTCCCGCGCAGCCGGTTGGAAGACCTTTTTCAGTTCGCCGACAAATTGCAAAAGCGACACGGCGTGCCGGTCGCCTGCTTCGGTCATGCCGGCGATGGTAACATCCATGTGAACGTGATGGTCGACTATGACGCGCCCCGCGCGAAGCAACGCAGTGAAGCCTGTCTCGATGACCTGTTCAAACAGGTCCTCAAATGGGGCGGCGTCGTCACCGGCGAGCATGGAGTTGGGCTTGCGAAGAAACCTTGGTGGAACTCGGCCACCACTCCCGAGGTTCGTTCCCTGCACAAACGAATCAAGGCCGCGCTCGACCCCAAAGGAATCTTGAACCCCGGCAAGTTCCTGTAACCCACGGCCCGACACGAAGCATGAAGGCTTTTCTCAAATTCGCATTGCTCACGTCGCTGCTCGCGGTCGCGCTCCCCTGCCCGGCTACGAATCGTCCCAACGTCCTGCTCATTTGCGTGGATGATCTGAAACCGACGCTCGGCTGCTACGGCGATCCGCTGGCAAAATCACCAAACATCGACCGGCTGGCCGCGAGCGGAATTCGATTCGACCGTGCCTACTGCAATCAGGCCGTCTGCGCCCCGTCACGCAACAACCTGCTCCTCGGATCGCGCTCCACTTCGATCGGCATCTATTCGCTGCACGAGAACTTCCGGCTGGCCGTGCCCAACGCGGTCACGCTACCGCAGTATTTCATGAACCACGGATGGCGGACCGAAGCCATCGGCAAAATCCTTCATATGGGTCACGGCAACCACGACGACCTCGCGTCCTGGAGCGTTCCGCCCGTTTATGAAAAAGTGGTGGAATATCTCGATCCGAAGAATTCCGCCGGCGGCCAGCTCACGCGTGAAGACGCTTACTTCACCAATCAGAAGCTGGGGGAAATCCAGACGTTGCCGCGCGGCGCCGCGTGGGAGATCAGTGACGTGCCGGACAACGCCTACGCGGACGGACGTATCGCCGACGAAGGAATCAAGCGATTGCAGGGCGCGGCGGAAAATCCGAACACACCGTTCTTTCTCGCACTCGGATTCGTTAAACCCCACCTCCCGCTCACCGCGCCTAAAAAGTATTGGGACATGCATGATCCCGCCTCGTTTTCACTCGTGAAAAATCAGGTTCATCCGATCGGCGCTCCCGGTTACGCGGGCAAGACCGGCGGAGAGATTGTGAACTACGATCCGTTGACCGTTGAGAATCTGAAAGAGGAGAATAATCAACGGATGCTGATCCACGCCTACTACGCCTGCGTGAGTTTCGTGGACGCCCAGATCGGTCGCGTGCTGGATGAACTGGACCGGCTTGGGCTCGCTGACAACACGATCGTCGTTCTCTGGGGCGACCACGGCTGGCATCTCGGCGATCACGGTTACTGGACCAAGCACACCAACTACGAACAGGCGAACCGCATTCCGATCATCCTGCGCGCTCCCGGCGTATCGCGCCCGGGCAGTGTAACGCAACAATTGACCGAGACGGTCGACATCTATCCGACATTGGCCGAGCTGGCGGTCCTGCCGAAGCCGACCGGGCCGCAACCCATCGACGGGATCAGCCTCGTGCCCGTCCTGATCGATCCGTGGCTCTCCATCCGCGATCACGCCACCCATTGTTTTCCGCGCGGCGGCCGGTTGGGCCGCGCGATTCGCACCGATCGATATCGTCTGGTCGAATGGAAGAGGATCGGAGCCGACACGGCCACCGCCGAGTTCGAACTTTACGATTACGAGGAAGACCCGGAAGAACTGCGCAACCTTGCCGATGAAAAGCCAGAAGTCGTCGCCGAGCTGCGGGCGATGCTCGCCCGTCAAACCGAACCAAAGACGCTGAATCACAAGTAACGCTGCGCTCTTGCAAACGAATATTCTTGGCTCAATTCCGTGTGGCGGTTACACGGTTTGTAAACCATGCCATCGCCGCTCGCCAACGTATTGACGCCATGACCACATCCGCCTCCGCTGACGCCAGCCAGCCCTAGTATAAACTTCTCAACCGCTACCACTGGTTTGTCCTCATCGTCGCCGCGCTAGGCTGGTTGTTTGACTGCCTGGATCAACAGATCTTCCGGCTCGCGCGGGTTCCGGCGATGAAGGCGTTATTGCTGCCCGGCCAGGACATTAATGAATTCGGCGGTTATGCCACCGCCATCTTCCTGATCGGCTGGGCGGTCGGCGGATTGTTCTTCGGCGTGTTGGGGGACCGCATCGGATGCGCGAAGACGATGCTGCTGACGATTCTGCTCTATTCGATCTGCACCGGACTCAGCGCCCTCTCGCAGGGTTTCTGGGATTTTGCCCTTTACCGATTTCTCACGGGACTCGGTGTCGGAGGCGAGTTTGCGGTGGGCGTCGCCCTCGTCGCCGAAGTCATGCCGGACCGCGCGCGACCGTACGCGCTCGGCCTACTCCAGGCGCTCTCCGCCATCGGCAACGTGTCGGCCGCATTGATCAGCATCGGCTTCGGTCACCTGGAGACAACCGGCGCCATCGGCTCCGGAAGTGCCTGGCGCTGGATGTTTTTCGCGGGAGCGCTGCCGGCCCTGTTGGCCATCGTCATTCGACTGAAACTCAAGGAACCGGACAAATGGGTCGCCGCAAAAGCTGCCGACACGGAAAACAAACTCGGCTCCTACGCCGAACTTTTCGGCAATCCCAACTGGAAAAAACCGGCTCTCGGCGCGGGCGCATCGGTTGCCGTCATCATCCTCGTCGGATTTGCCGGGCCGGTCCATTGGAACAAGCTGGCAATCGGAATCATGCTTTCGATGGTGGCCATCGGATTCCTGCTGTGGACGGTGTTCGGCGGCGGCAAGCCGGCCCGCGAAGCGCCCTGGCGGCGCAACGCCATCGTCGGGCTCGTACTCGCCTGCGCGGGCGTGGTCGGACTTTGGGGTATCGTTTTCTTCGTGTTCGATCTGGTGGGTTCCGTGCTCGGAAAACAATTTGCGCTGGAGGGAATGGCTGCCGATCTGATTCCCGGGGAGGTTGTCAAATGGAAGGGGGCTTCCTCCTTGTATCTCAACGCCGGCGCGTTTTTTGGCATCTACGGTTTCGGGTTGCTGGCACAGCGAATCGGACGGCGCCCCACTTTTGCCATCGGCTTTGTCGCCGCGATGGTGACGACGGCGTTTGTTTTCCTCAACTTCAACTCGACCGACCACATCAAGTGGATGATGCCGGCTCTGGGATTCACCATGCTCGGAATTTTCGGCGGTTACTCGATCTACTTTCCGGAGCTGTTCCCCACGCACCTGCGCAGCACCGGCACGAGTTTCTGCTACAACGTCGGCCGGTTCGTTTCCGCCTCGGGCCCGGCGGTGCTCGGCCTGCTGACCAGTCGCGTATTCTCCGACCAACCCGAGCCGATGCGTTACGCCGGCGTGTCGATGTGTGCGATCTTTCTGCTGGGGCTGGCGGTGCTGCCGTTTGCACCTGAAACCAAGGGCAAACCACTTCCCGAGTAACCGCAATCGTTTAACCGGATGCAGCCGATACAAAAAGCTTCCGCGTTGAACAGATTCCGCTAAGTTTCGCCGCAACCCATGGCAGCGGACGCATCGCAAAAAACCTGGTTTGGCCATCCGGTCGGACTTTCCACCTTGTTCTTCACCGAGATGTGGGAGCGCTTCAGCTACTACGGCATGCGGGCGTTGCTGGTTCTGTTCATGGTGGACCAGATCAAGAACGGCGGAATGGGGCTCACGGATGAAACGGCCACCGCGATTTACGGACTCTACGCTGCGGGTGTTTATCTCTCGGCGCTTCCCGGTGGCTGGGTCGCCGATCGTTTGCTTGGCCCGCAACGAACGGTTTGGATTGGTGGCATTCTCATCGCGCTCGGTCATTTTTCGTTGGGTGTTCCGGTCACGCAGTTTTTCTTCCTCGGACTATTGCTCGTCATCGTTGGCACAGGTCTGCTCAAGCCAAATATCAGCGCGATGGTCGGCCAGCTTTATCCCGAAGGAGGAGCACGACGCGACGCGGGTTTCACAATTTTTTACATGGGCATCAACCTGGGTGCGGCAATTGGTCCAATAATCTGCAGTTCGCTCGGGGAGAATTACAACTGGCACTACGGATTCACCGCGGCAGGCGTGGGCATGGTTGCCGGATTGATTCAATTTCATCTGACACGCCACCATCTGGGTGACGCCGGTCTGGCGCCCGTGCGGGCTTCGACGACGCAAAAGCGCGACTGGATGGTAGTTGCCCTGGGTCTTGGAACACTGGCCGTCGTCACCGGATTTTCGATGGCGGGAATGCTGACGATTGATCCGGTCTGGCTGGCCCGTAGCACCACCGTCGTCATCATCGGATTGGCGGTGGTGTTTTTTGCATGGGCATTCTTGTTCGCCGGTCTCGATTCAATCGAGAAAAAGCGGGTTGCAGTGATCGGTGTTTTGTTCGTGGCCTCAGCGATGTTCTGGAGCGGATTCGAACAGGCTGGATCATCGCTGAACCTGTTTGCTGAGCGAAACACCATTCGCGAATTTGGCGATCAAACCATTCCCGCCGGCTGGTTCCAGTCGCTCAACCCGATCTTCGTCATTACGCTGGCACCGGTCGTCGCGGCCGTCTGGGTGGCATTAAGCCGGAAGAACATCGTCCCAAATCTCGCGACCAAATTTGCGCTTGGACTCATCCTTCTCGCCGTCGGATTCCTGGTGGTCGCGATCGCCTCCAAGCGCGCGATCAGCACCGGACCGGTTTGGCCGACCTGGCTGGTCACCACCTATCTGTTCCACACGATCGGCGAACTGTTCCTGAGCCCGGTCGGACTCAGCTCGGTCACGAAACTTGCGCCCAAACGGTTGGTCGGACAGATGATGGGCGTCTGGTTTCTCGCGACGTCACTTGGCAATCTGATCGCCGGTTTATTCGCCGGTGAAGTCAGCGGGGACAACGTGGAAATGATGCCGACGCGATTCTTCCAAGTCGTGATGACCGCTGGTGGAACCGGTCTAATATTGCTTATGTTCTCCAAACCAATCCAGAAACTCTGCGGTGGAGTGAAGTGAAAAGGACCAAGTTCAAATATCCGAGCCCCAGTGAAACGCCAGATTTGGAAGAGTCATTGAACACCGAGGCCGGTTCCCAATTTGGTTTCTGGTGCTTGAACATTATCTGGACCTTGACACTTGGAACTTTTGCCTTGTTTGTCGGAACGGGCTGCGAATCAACGAACGCCAACCAGTCTCAATCTTTAGCTCCCTCAACTCCCGCCATCGCCTCCACCAACGCCTTGGTCCAGTCCTGCCTGCTCTGCCACAGCACCCGCGAGATGCAGCGTGGACCGATCATCGATGGCTTGCCGGCGTGGTACATCGAAGACCAGTTGACGAAATTCATGACCGGTGTTCGCGGTAGGAACTCAACAAACAAGTCGGAATTCCTCATGGGTTCGGGCGTCAGTTTGATTAAGTCTGATGCGGACGTGGAAACCGTCGTTACTTATTTCAGCGAGTTGCCCCCGGCTAATCATCTGAAGACAGTTCGCGGGGACGCCACCCGCGGCCAGCAACTTTACACGCTGTGCGCCACCTGCCACGGCCCGGCCGGTGAAGGTCGCGAGGACATCAAATCCCCGCCGCTCACGATGCAGGAGGACTGGTATCTTTATGACCAATTGGTGCGGACCAAGGCCGGTTTACGGAGTCGCGCACAGGACGACCCACAAGGGTTATTGATGGAACAGTCCATTCAAGGTATGAACACTCAAGACTTCCGCGACGTCGTTTCTTATATTAATGATGAACTCAGCGGCCGCGCCAAACCCGAGCCCGCCCCGACTAATTGACAAATTTATGAAGATCAAAACCCTCGCAATGGCCGTCCTCGCCACCGTTCTGGTGTCATCCGCTTCGGCGGCGGAAAAGAAACCTCTGGAGATCTGGATCAGCAGTTTCCAAGACAAGGTCTACTACGACTCTATGGTGAAGCTTTACCAAGAGAAGGTGGACAAAGATTTTCAGGCGAACGTCAGCGCGTTCGGATTTCGCGAGATGCCGGACAAACTCGCCGTCGCCATCAAGACCGGCGTGAATCCTCCGGACGTCGTCCAGCTCGACGAAGTGCTCTTCGGCGTTTACCTCAATGGCAAGACGCCCTTCCTCGATCTCACCGATCGAATCAAGAAAGCGGACCTCGACAAAAATATTCTTCCCAACCGGCTCAAACTTTTCTCGTGGAAAGACAAGACTTTCGGCGTGCCGCAATCGCTCAGCGCAGTGGTCATGTATTATCGCACCGACCTGTTTGAGAAATACAATCTCACACCCGACGATTTCAAAACATGGGATGACTTTGTCGAAAAGGGCGACGAGCTCGCAGCGAAGCACCAGGCTTTGATCGCTCTGGACCCGATGTATTTCGACATCCTCCTGCGCCAGCGAAACACCGACTGGTTCGGCAAGGACGGCAAACCGTTTCCCGATGAAGTGAAGGCGATCGACACCATGAAATGGCTCGTCGACCTGCACAAACAGCAGATCGGCATCGTGCCCGAGCGCGCGTCCATTTTTGATCCGGTGTTCTTCAGCAGTTCGGTCGCGTCCGGTGAGGTGCTCTGCCTCATGGGCGCCGACTGGTATGGCCTCGATATGTTGCAACAGTTCACTCCCGAGCTCAGCGGCAAATGGGGCGTCATGCCGTTGCCCGCGTGGAAAGACGCCAACGGTGTCGCCGGTCGCCGCACCTCGACCTTTGCCGGTCAGGGATTGCTCATTTACGAAGGCACCAAGCAGCCCGATGAATCCTGGAAGTTCATTGAGTTCGTCATGACGGACATTGACGCGAACGTCCAACGCTTCGTCGACGGCAACAGCTTCCCAGCCTTTAAACCAGCTTGGAAAGACGAGCGTTTGCTCAAACCGATGCCGTTCTTCAACAACCAGTCATTCGGCAAGGAACTGATCGCGCTCGCGCCGGAAGTGCCGCAAGTCATCGTCGCCCCGGGTCGCCCGCAGGCCATCTTCATGTTTCAGGAGAACTACTTCTCGCAGTTGATCTACGACCAGATCACCCCCGAGAAAGTGGTCGAGGAGATCAAGGCCGCGTTGAGCCGGACTCAATAACCAGACGTTATTTATTGAACGGCGCGGATGACTCATCCGCGCCGTCTTTTTTTAGCCTTTCAATTCACAGATCAGTCCAACCAAGTATGAGAACACGGATACTCAAAGCCAGTTTGATCATCAGCGTTTTGGTGAACGTAGTCGCCATACCACTTCTGACCTGGAATCTGATCGGTTCACATCTGAGATATCGGGCACACGTGGACTACGCCGCTGAACTTGCCTACGGTGTCGGCTACCATAGAGCGCTCGGTCATGATCTGGCGACTGAGCTCGACAATTACCCGACTCGATTGCAAATCACGGCGGTCACAACCAATTCTGTTCAGGCAAAGTTGTATCCGGGCAAGATCCTGAAACTGGAATTTTCCGAGCCTTCCATTTGCTACGCCAGCATCTGGTCAGAGACGGACTAAATTTCCGAGGTGTCACGAAGCATGTTCAATATGACACCAAGCTGTGCGACAGCACCCCAAGAAAGCGGTGCTGAAGCCACCGCAATCCAGACGCTCCGCGAACATGAACGCCTCAAACTTCGCGGAGCGTCTGGATTGCGCGCGCGTTTACCGCCGCTTTGTTCCACCCAGACTTTGGAAGCGATGCTGACGCACCCGCGTTCCAACGCAGTTTCATCAGGCATCCCAAAGACCGATGGACACTTCATGGTATGAGATTGCCGCAGAAAAGCGGTGCTGAAGCCACCGCAATCCAAACGCTTCGCAGAATACGGACGCCCCGATCCTCGCGGAGCGTCTGGACTGCACCTTCACATGCCCGCCCCCCATTTTCATCTTCTTGTCCGCGCCTTCATTTTCGGTTAACAACTCCGCCGATGCCGAACCGAAACCGATCCACCCTCTGGTTGCTGGTTCCGTTTTTCTCGCTTTTCGCGCTCTTCTGGGTGGCACCACTGATCGGCGGCATCAACATGAGCCTTCATTCCAACGCCATATTTGGTGAGCCGGATTTCGTCGGTGCTGAGAACTACCAAATGCTGCTCGACGATCCGCGCTTCAAAACCGCGATCGACAACACATTCAATTACACGCTGGCGACCATGTTTGTCATCGTGCCGCTGGCAGTGCTGCTCTCCTCCCTGCTCCACAGTGCGTGGCCACGACTCAAACCCGTTCTCTCTTTCATACTCCTGTTGCCCGGCCTGACGCCGCCCGCGGTGCTGGCGCTGCTGTTTCTGTTGGTGTTCCACGGTCGAGCCGGTCTGCTCAATCAGTGGTTCGTCATCCCGCTCGGATTTGCTCCGATCAACTGGTTGAAAGATCCTTCGTGGATCATGCCCGCGCTCGTCATTCAAGCGACGTGGCGCTGGGTCGGCTTCATCACGTTTTTCATCCTGGCGGGACGCGAGAGTCTGCCCAAGGTTTATTACGAAGTTGCCACCCTGGAAACGGGTCGACGCTGGCCAATCTTTTCGCGCGTCACCTTCCCGCTGTTGCAACACGTCATCGTCTTCGTGTGCATCTATTTGATCGTCGATGCGTTCGCGATGTTCAGCGGGGCCTACGTGCTGCTCGGCGGATCTGGCGGCACCGCGGATGCGGGCTTGCTGCTGATCAACTATTCTTACCAGGCGTTCAGTTTCGCCCAATTCGGGACGGCCGCCGCGGTGAGCCTGTTTGTTGCGCCCGCCTTGCTCGGGTTGCTCGCGCTGTTCTTTTTCCGATCACGCCGACCCAGTTTCTAATGGCACGAACCTATCAACCTCCGCACCGACGTTGGTCCTTCCTGGCCACCGGCGGACTGGTGTTGGTGGTGATCGCGTTTGCGTATCCGTTCATTTGGATGTCGCTGGCGGCGTTCAAGTCGAACACAGAAATCTTCAACCCGAATCAGCTCTGGCCAACCACCTGGGACCTCGAACCCGCCCAACGCCTTCTCAGCGGAGAATGGTTCCCCTTCTGGCGTGTGTTTTTCAACTCGCTGTTCATTGCGCTCACGCAATCGCTCCTCGCCGTTATCATCACGTCGCTTGCGGGATACGTGTTCGCGAATTCCAAATCGTGGTTCACGAGAATCCTGTTTTTCCTGTCGCTGGTGGTGATTGTCATTCCCGTGCAATCCCTCGCCGTCTCGTTGTTTGTCTGGGTAAATGATCTGTATCTGATCGACCGGTTGTGGGGCGTCATTCTTCCCGGCGCGGTGAGTGGTCTCGGCGTGATCTGGTTCACGCAGATCTTCCGTCAAGTTCCGGCAACGCTCCGTGAAGCCGCCCAACTCGATGGCGCCAGTGAATGGCGAGTTTGGTGGATGCTGCTCCCCGCGCTGCTTCCGGCGCTGATCAGTTTTGGACTCATCCACTTCGTCCTGGCCTGGCACGAACACCTGCTGGCGATGTTGATTCTTCAATCGCCGGAACAACAAACTCTGCCCGTCGCGATCTCCAGTCTTTACAGCAGCAGCATGCGTTTCCCCTACGCCGCATTGATGGCCGGATCCGTCCTGACGTTGATCCCCACCGTGATCCTCTTTGCCGTCTGTTTCCGCCGCTTCAAATCGGCGCTGGCAGATGTGATCATGCACTGAACGCGCGGAACTCCATGCCTCATTCAATCTCAAATCATTGCTTCCACGACCCACGTTCCAGAGATAGATTTCTCCCATGATTTTGAAAGCCATTATTCACCCGGCTGAAGAAGGAGGGTTCTGGGCCGAGGTTCCGGCTCTTCCGGGGTGCGTTACCCAAGCAGAGACTCGCGAGGAACTTGAAGGAAACCTTCGTGAAGCAGTTGAAGGCTGGCTCGAAGCCGGCGAATCCACAATGCAGTCCTCTCCCGCCGAAGTTCTTGAAGTTGCGGTATGAAGGCCGTATCCGGCCGGAGGATGGCGAAGCTCGCCGAATCCCAAGGTTGGACCCTCGCACGGATTAACGGCAGTCACCACGTCTATGTGAAATCGGGATATT